>DATGIH010000020.1:0-14016 GCA_035295865.1 Bryobacteraceae bacterium | reverse complement strand
TCGCCGATCCGCCGCGAAAGTCCACCGGCCCCATCCACGTCAGCGGCGGCGTCCAAATGGCCAAGCTGATCAAACAAGTGATTCCAATCTACCCGCCCCTCGCTAAAACCGCACGCATCTCCGGCGTCGTGCATCTGGTCGGGATCATCGCCAAAGACGGAAGCATCCGGAACCTGCAACTGATCGATGGCCACCCGCTGCTAACCAAAGCCGCCTTGGACGCCGTAGCGCAGTGGATTTACAAACCAACCTTACTAAGTGGCGAACCAGTAGAAGTAATCTGCCCCATCGAAGTTACCTTCTCACTAAGTAAGTAGCGCACGCACTCCTGCGTGCCGCGTTCACACTCGTGTGAACGCCTTGAAAAATGGCTTTTCCTAATTGGTCTTCGCAGCAGTGCGAACCCAGCACACGGGACGCGGGGCGCTACGATGCCGGAAAAAATGCCCGCAGCGTCCCAAAGAACGTCTGAATAAACTCCACCCCAGTCTTGGTGGCAATATCATGGTGACCATCGATCACCGGCACCACAACCCGTACCAGCGCCGTGTCCGTCCGGTTATACCGGATCGCATCCCACGCCACGAATGCAGCCGCCTTGTATTCGCTCGCCACCACGCGATCCCGCGACTGATACCAGTACAAGACCAGCGAACGGCTTTCCCCCTTCGAAACCAGATACCGGTTGATTTCCATCGGCGCCGCCCGTCCCGGCACACGAACCGCAATCGTGTCCGATATCGTCCAAACCCACCCCGATCCCGGCAGGCAGTTCTTCGGCGAGTGCGGAGTTTGCCCAGCCCTCTGCGATTTGAAAAACGCCACGAACAGGTTCGCGAATTGCCCCGGCCCGGACGAATATTCGCGCGTGATGTAATCGTCCGCGCGCAGAACGTCCTTCACTTCTTGCTCCATCACCCCTTGTTCCACCATCTGCCAGGGTCCCAACTGCTTGGGAAATCCGTCCAGTGGACGATAGGTGGGCGCTGTTTCTCCGCGCGAGAATCCGTAAAACAACGACGCTTGTGCCACCAGCAGCAGGCTCAAAATCATCGCCGCCCGGCTCTTCAGGAAACTAAACCGCGTCATGTTTCCTCGCCCGCCAAATTCGATTGACGAGTTGATGAAATGCGACTAACAGCGTCAGCGCCACCAGGAACAGCACCCAGCCTTCCAACAAATGAAAAAAACCACGCGCCAGGTCGGGACGAAAGTTGCTAAGCACGCCCGTCAATGTAACGCGAGCGGCATTGGCGGCGATGGCAATGGGGACCGTAGCGGCCAGCAACACGCCCCGCATCCATACCTTCTTGTCGAAGAAATACGCATAGATCAACGACAGGAATCCCAGCGACATCAGCGAACGAATCCCGCTGCAGGCTTCCACCACCGAAAGCCGCTGGCTCGCCAGCTCCAGCACGTTACCGTCACGCAGCACCGGGATGCCCACCAGATTCAAAACGTCCTCCGCTACCGCCGACGCAAAAAGCTGCAACGGCAGCGTTATCCGCGCGTAGATGATCGCGGGAATCGGGAACATGAACACCAGCAGGAAAAGCGGGAAGGCTACGATCTTGAGAATCCGCGTGCCTCCCACCAACAACACTGCACCCACCAGAGACACCAGAAAGGCCGTGCGCGCGATGAATATCTGCGCCCCCAAAGTTCCGATCAGCATTTGCAACGCGCCCAGCAAAACCAAGGCCAGTCCCCAGTAATTCGGCGCCCGCGCTTGCGCGGTCAGTTGATCGCGCCGCTTCCAAACGATGTAGCCGGATATCAAAGGCACGAAAAATCCGTGCCCGACGTCCTCGTCGTTGGTCCATTGCCACACCAGTCCGAAAAGAACCGGGGCGTAGCAAAGCAGGAGGAGGAAGCCGAACCAAGCGATGGCCACCCAAGGCAACTGCGCTTTTTCGGACGACGCCGCGTTTCGATCCGGCAAGCTGTTGGCGTAGGCTGCCATGCTCTAAAATAAGCTTGTGGCCGTGTTTCGACTGTTGTTCTTCCTGATTGTAGCATCGCAGGTTTTTGCTCAATCTCCGATTTTCCCCCTGCGCGACATCCGCGCCGGTCAACGCGGCATCGGAAAAACCGTCTTCTCCGGCAATAAGATTGAAGAATTTCAAGTCGAAATTCTGGGCGTGCTGGAAAACCTCGGTCCAAAACAATCCGTGATTCTCGCGCGCCTCTCCGGTGGGCCGCTCGCGAAAACCGGAGTCATGCAAGGGATGAGCGGAAGCCCCGTGTACATCGACGGACGTCTGGTCGGAGCCGTGGCTCTCGCGTTTTCCTTCGCCACCGAACCCATCGCCGGAATCCGTCCCATCGAAGAGATGCTCGCCGTGGCCGGCCAGCCCACAACCCAAGTCGCCGCCGCACCCAAACCTCGCGAAAAGGAACTCGCCGCCGCTTCCACCACTTCGATCGCCGCCAATCTTACTGAAATCGCCACGCCCGTTTCCTTCAGCGGATTCACCTCCGCCACGCTCGATCGTTTCGCGCCCGAGCTCAAGAAAATCGGCCTCGAACCTCGCCAGGGAATTTCGAGCGGCGGAAAACTTCCTTCGAAGCTGGGCAATCCCGACGCGCTGCATCCCGGCGACATGATCTCCGTCGACCTGCTCTCGGGCGACCTCTCCATCGGCGCCGAAGGCACCGTCACCGAGGTGGATGGAAAAAAGATTTACGCCTTCGGTCATCATTTCCTTTCTGTCGGCCAAACCGAGTTGCCCTTCGCGCGCGCCGACGTCATCACGCTCCTCCCCAACCTCGCTGCATCCTTCAAAATTTCCACCGCGCGCCAATGGATGGGAACTATCACGCAGGACCGCAGCACCGCCATCTACGGTGAAATCGGCCGCAAAGCCGACACCGTACCCATCGCGCTTACCGTGAAAGACGGCCGCCGCGATCCAATCTCGTATCACATGCAAATGGTGCATGACCGCATCCTGACGCCCTTCATCGTGCAAATGGCAATCTATTCCGCTATGGATGCCACCGAGCGAACTCTCGGACTCGCCAGTTACTCCGTGCGCGGCGCAGTGGAGTTCCAAGGCAACGTTCCGCCACTCAAGTTGGACAACGCTTACGCCGGCGACTTCAACGTTCCCATGCAGGCGTCAAGCGGCGTCGCCTCTCCGTTGGCCTACTTGATGGGCGCCGGATTCGATGCGCTCAAAATCAAAGACATCTCGCTTGAAATTCAGGCATCCGAGCGAAAACGTCTCCTGCAGATCGATCAGATCACCGCATCGCGCAAAGACGTTCATCCCGGACAACCCGTCGATCTGACTGTGACCTTCACCGAAGAAAACGGCGTGGAAACCGAAAAGACCGTCCGCTACGTCATTCCAACCGGCGCTCCTTATGGCACGCTCAACTTCACCGTTTCCGATGCATCGAGTTCCAACCTGCTCGATTATCAGCAACTGGCGAGCACGGTGCTGAAGTCCCCCACCCAGGTTGTATCTTTCCTGAACGATCTGCGCCCGAACACGAACGCGTATCTCCGCGTGTGGCGGACCGACGCGGCTTTTCAAGTGCAGGGCGAAGATCTGCCGGATCCCCCGCCTTCGCTCGGCTTGATTTTGGCCAAGGCGCAGGCCGCGCAGGGAATGTTGTTCGCGCGCGGATCGAAAATCGCGGAGCTCCTGGTGGAAACAGGCAACGTCGTAGTGACCGGCTCAAAGAACGTGTCGGTGGAAGTGAAGGAATGAACCGGCTCACAACCCTTTTCCTCTTGACGCTCGCGTCTCTTCCCGCCGCGACCACCACAACATGGGAGATGAATACCTATCAGGATTTCCTGAAAGGCCGATTCAACGGCATCTCGCTGGATCGCGACGGAAAGCTCACCCTCGCGCCAAAGCTCGAGACGGTTTTCTCCTCCGGCCAACCCGTCATCTGGAGCATTGCGCAAGCGCCCGACGGCAGCTTCTATCTCGGCACCGGGCATCGCGGCCGCGTTTATAAAATCGACTCCTCCGGCGCCAGCTCGCTCGTCTGGACTTCCGATCAGCCCGAGGTATTCGCCATCGCCGTCGATCCTACCGGCGTTGTCTACGCCGCCACGTCGCCCGACGGAAAAGTCTATCGCATCGAAAAGGGAAAAGCCACCGAGTTTTACGCGCCCAAGGCAAAATACATCTGGTCCCTAGCATTCGCCAAAGACGGCAGCCTGTTCGTCGGCGCTGGCGACCCGGCGAACGTCTATCGCGTCGACAAATCCGGTCACGACGAACTCTATTATGAAACCGGACAATCGCACGTCACTACCCTCGCAATCGATGCGAACGGAAACCTGCTAGCCGGCACCGAGCCCAACGGAATCATCTACCGCATCACCGCCCGCGATAAAGCATTCGTGCTGTACGACGCGAATCTGCCCGAAATCCGCTCCCTTGTCCCGATGCCGGATGGCACCGTGTACGCGGCCGCCCTCGGCGGTTCCGTCGCGCGATCCACGGCCACTCAAAATGGGAGCGTCGCCGCGCCCATCAGCGTCACCGTCACTGCTCCCCCGCAGTCCATCACCGTTTCGGATACCCAAGCCGGCCCAAATGTCCAACCGAAAGCCAGCTCCGCAACGCCCGCCGTGCAAACCGGACAAGCCGTCGCATCCGTCACCAGTCCATTGGTCGAAATCCCGGGCGTGGATAAATCCGCCCTCTACAAAATCAACCCCGATTCCACCGTTGAAACTCTGTGGAGCTCCAAAGACGAAAACGTCTACAGCATGCTGGTGGAACCGGGCGGCGGTATCGTGTTTTCCACCGATGGACAAGGCCGCGTGTATCGCCTGCATCCGGATCGCAAAGCCACGCTCGTGGTCGAGACCAACGAAGGCGAAGCCACCCGCCTCATCGCCGCGCCCAACGGACTGCTCGCCGCCACCGGTGACATGGGCAAGCTCTTCCGCTTAGCCGGATCGGAAGGCGCCAGCGGAACGTACGAATCGCCCGTGCACGACGCGGGCACTGTCGCGCGCTGGGGACGCATGAGCTGGCGCGGCGCCGCCGGCAAAGCCGCCTTTGAAACGCGGTCCGGCAACTCATCCCGTCCCGACAAAACCTGGAGCGATTGGCAGCCGCTCAGCGACGGCCCCAACACCTTGGTGCGCAGCCCCAACGCCCGCTACATCCAATGGCGACTGGAAATGTCCGGCGCCGGCGCATCCGCCGAAAACGTCAGCATCGCTTACTTGCCGCAGAACAATCCGCCGGTCGTGCGAAGCATCAACGTCACCACCCAAGCAGGTTCAGCCTCGGCGCAAGCCAAATCCTCCAGCTCCACACCCGCGGCCGCCTACAGCATCACAGTAACCGACACCGGCGAATCGTCCAGCCCCGCCGGAACGCCAACGCAAGCTCTATCGCGCGGCCCGAGTTCGCAAATTCAAGTCACCTGGCAAGCCGACGATCCGGATGGCGACCGCCTCACCTACGCGCTCTACTTCCGAGGCGAGGAAGAAAAAGAGTGGAAGCTGCTGCGCGCCAACATGTCGGAAAATTCGCTCTTGCTCGACGGCGACATCCTGGCCGACGGCCGCTACTACTTCCGCGTGGTCGCATCCGATCGCCCGTCGAACGCCCCAGCCATCGCCCGCGAAGATCAATTGGTCAGCGCTCCCGTGTTAATCGACAACACCCCGCCAGTCGTGACCCTGAGCGCCCCGCGCCGCACCGACAGCCATCTGGAAGTGGATGCCGACGTCGCCGACGTCACCTCACCCCTCCGCCGCTGCGAATATTCCCTCGACGCCGGCGCCTGGATCCCGGTCGAAGCCGCCGACGGCGTAACAGACTCCCCCCGCGAACAATTCCACATCATAATCGACAAACTCCGCGCCGGCGAGCACCTCTTAGTAATCCGCGCCTACGACACGGCGAATAACGCCGGCCTGGCAAAAGTCGTCATCCATTAAGAACCACCACAGTGCTCCCACACTCAAATCGGCAGTTGCCCTTTGAACTGCTGCGCGCCTCTGACCGCGACTCCATCATCGAATCGCATTTGGAGAAATATCTTCCACCCCTCGGCTTGTCATCTGTCGGTCCGCGAACTTGGATCGACGACTCCCGTCCGCCAGCGAAGCGGATGTTCGAACTAACGCTGCTGAAAGGCGCTCAGCTGCGAGCGCGCTGGGGATTTTCTCTGGATTTTGTCCCCCACATCTCGAATGGTCAGATCCGCTGGCATCGCTCCAGAAAAACCGCCAGGCTCGACGTTCTAATCGAACCCAACGCGAAGGTTGTTCCGCAAATGAGCTTTCTTCAGGGCGCTGTCGGTCTCCAACATGACCTTAGCGCTCTACTGCCTGCCGCCGTCGGAATGCTCAAAGAAACCTGGCGACGTGGTCAGACCGAAGCCGGCATGCTGGAGATCCTGCGCGAAATCCGCGACTCACACACGAATGTCTTCCCATTTGAAATGTACTCACAGTTGCCACTCACCTATGCATTGCTCTGTGCGCGGCTCGGCGACCTGAACTCCGCCGAATCGGAACTGGATCGTTACATTTCCCGCCGGCGGCTTCAACCCGAAGTCGCGCTAAAGCTCAAGGAACTCGTGCGCGAGCATGGTCAATATAAGACCTAGTCCCGAGCCCCAACCCCTAAGCCCTAATCCCCAATCCCAAAACACAACCGTCGCCGTTTACGCTAGTCGGAATGACGAGTTTGGTGGACGGCGGGGGGATCGAACCCCCGACCTCTGCATTGCGAACGCAGCGCTCTCCCAGCTGAGCTAGCCGCCCATCTTCTAGGTAGGACTCTTCTATTCTACTACTCGCTCGTCGCTTGCACCACGCTTGCCTGCGCCGGCACCTTGTACAGGAAAAATCCGATCATCATCTCGTCCCACGTCTGATCGCCCCACCGCACTTCCTTCGTCGGATCCGGATTCCACTTGTTATTCGCTGAATTATCGAAGTGCGCCACGCAATCGATCCGCGTCCCCTTCGGCAGCCGCAGCGGCGTCTTCAGCTCATACCCCAACTGCCAGTTGAAATCGTAGCGCGGCACATTCAGGATCACCTCTTCGCGCCCATCCGGATACACCACCGTGTAACGGAAATCCTTCCCGCGAAAATGCATGTGCGGCATCAGCGCCCACAACTCCACATCCTGCTTCGCCGTCCACCTCGACTTCACCAAATAATTCGGATCCCCCGGCGGAATCTTGAACAGCGCATTGTACGCGCGATCCGTAATCGATCGCAGCGCCGGCGCCTGCTTGGCGTACCGCAGCCCCACGAACGACCGGTCCTTAACCGCTCGACCATTCGGCGTATAGTGCGATTGGAAAATGAACGTCGACCCCGCCTTCACCAGCATCGCGGTCCCCGCTTCCAGATTGAGCGGCTGCACGCCCGGCGCAAAACCCGTCAGCAGCGCGCCATCGTTCGGTTTCACTCCCGGCGCCAGCACGAAAACATTGATGTGATGCGTGACATCCCGATGCTGCGGCCGGATCTCCGCCGCCTCAATCCATTTGTCTTCGGTGAAATTGGTCGGGACTTTGAAATATTGATAATCCACCACGCCCTGCGCCGGAACCTCGAAATCCACGCCGTAATCGAAAACCTGATCCGGCTTTCCGATATTCCACCCATCCACGAAATGCGGCGCCGGCGGCAAATCCTTCGCGTCGCCCTCGGGAGCTCCTGCCCTCACCCACGCCACAATCGTGTCAATCTCGCCCTGCGCCAGCCGCCGGTCATTCTTGAAGGCCCCCACATGCGGATCCGCGAGCCACGGCGGCATCGTCGCCGTCACAACTTTTTCCTTAATCGCCTTCGCCCACGGCCGGACCGCCTGGTAACTGGTGAACGCCATCGGCGCGACTTCCCCCGCCCGGTGGCACTCCACACAATGCCGATTCAAAATCGGAGCCACGTCCTTGGAGTAGGTCGCCCCAAAACAACACCCGGAAATCAGCACGCAAACATGGCGCAGTTTCATACCCCGATCATACCGAACCGCTCGCCGCAAGCAAGCCTTACCCAAGAAATCCGAAACCACACTTGCTACCCGGTCTAGGCTGCATCGGCTTTGGCTCGCCGATCGGGGTCGGCTACCGTCCGGTGACCAATAGAGACACCACGAGCAGCAATGTAATTAGCGTGGCCGCATGAAGCAAGAAGTGGAGCGCGTTTATTCGGATTCCATTGCGGCGCGGCAGAAAAGCATACGTATTGCCGTACATTTCCTCATACTCGACGGCTCTCTTAGGCTGGGGCGATACCAGATAGGGAACCCACCATGCTTCCAATTCGCCCACAAAAAGGAACCCATAGGCGGCCAAGAGATAAAAGTGCAGCCATTGCGGCCAACCGGACCTCAAATGGAACAGGCTAAGCGCCAACCCTATGGATGGAAATAGAGAACTGATGGCCGTTCCCAAAGCAATCATGCCGAGGGTGTGCCCCCGGCGCGCGGCCCGAACATCGTTCAGCGGTGGGAGCGGAATCCAATCGTGGAGTAAAAGGATTGCGACCTGAAAGATCTGAAGCCCCAGGAGGGTATGCAGGCGCACCTCAACGCCTCGTAGGATCGTTTCCAGGAGTTCTCATCAAATCTAGAATAGCTTGCCGCGCTAACCGGATCCAAAAGGCAAATCACAACTCTCGGAATAAATCCAAAGCCCCGCAAACAGCCAAAAACAAACACTAAATCCACCGCGACGCTTCCGCCTCCCATCGCTGACAACACTCGGCCGCCTTATCCTGTCACTGGCGACGGGGTGCGGCAACTCAATCCTCCGCGAGGTTTTGTGGTGGCCTCGCGCCGCACCCCGGGGATAAACAAATCGCACCTCGCCAAGCATGACGCATCTCAAAAAATCACCCTCCCCACCCTGTGGAAATCTCCCCCAACCCTCCCAAATAGAACCACTTCCAACCGCCCACCTCCGAACACAAAAAATCCAACATGCGCCGAAAACGAGAAACCAGCAACGCGAGACGAGCAACGATCCCCCTAATCCCCAATCCCCAATCCCTAATCCCAAATCCCGCTCCTGTTAAACTGAAGCTTCCCCCCGATGCTCAAGCAAATCACCGTGCACGGCGCCCGCCAGCACAACCTCAAAAATATCGACGTCGAAATCCCCCGCAACACTTTCACCGTCATCACCGGACTCTCCGGCTCCGGCAAATCCTCCCTCGCCTTCGACACCATCTACGCCGAGGGCCAACGCCGCTACGTGGAGACACTCTCCCCCTACGCCCGCCAGTTCCTCGATCAAATGGAGCGCCCTGAAGTCGACTCCATCGATGGACTCAGCCCCGCCATCTCTATCGAACAGAAAACCACCAACCGCAGCCCCCGCTCCACCGTCGGCACCATCACGGAAATTTACGATTACCTGCGCGTCCTCTACTCCTCCATCGGCGTACCCCACTGCCCTACCTGCGGCATCGAAATCACGCGCCAAAGCAGCGAGCAGATCCTCCAGCAAATTCTCACCATCCCGCAAGGCGAGCGCATCATGATCCTCGCCCCCATCGTGCGTGGACGTAAAGGCGAGTACAAGAAAGATCTCGAAAAGCTCGCGAGGCAGGGATTCATCCGCGCCCGCATCGACGGTACGCTCCACTCGCTCGACGAAGAAATCCCGCTCGACAAGCGCAAGAACCACACCATCGAAGTGGTCATCGATCGCCTTCCGCTCAAACCCGGCAGCGAAAAACGCATCGAGGCATCGCTCGAAACCGCCGCCAAGCTCGCCAACGGACTCGTCATCGTCGCCGTCGTTAATGGCGAAGAAAAGCTCTACTCGCAAAAGCTCGCCTGCCCCAACTGCGGAACCAGCGTCCCGCAGCTCGAGCCGCGATCCTTCTCCTTCAACAGCCCCTTCGGTGCTTGCGAAACCTGCCATGGACTCGGCAGCACCTGGAGCTTCGATCCCGCGAAAGTCATCGTCGATCCTTCGAAGCCCTTGTTCGACGGCGGCCTCGGACCCGGCGCCAGCGCCTCTTACATGAACGAAGCAGTCACGGAAGCCGCCGCCCGCCTTCGCATCAACCTCAACAAGCCGTTCGAAGAGCTCCCCAAGCGCGCGCGCGAACAACTGCTCGAAGGCGACAAAACATTCCCCGGCATCCTCAAAGTTCTCGACGAAACCTTCCAAGACTCCAGCCCCGCCTATCGCGACTGGCTCATGGACTACATGTCTCCCGCCCAATGCCCGGATTGCCGAGGCCGCCGTCTCCGCCCCAGCAGTCTCGCCGTTCGCGTCAAAGGCGCCGGACTCGCCGAAATCACCGAGCAATCCATCGATCGCGCGCTCAACACCGTCAAAACCTGGAAGCTCTCCGAGCGCGAGCATCAAATCGCCGGACGCGTCGTCGAAGAGATCCGCAATCGCCTCGAATTCCTGACCGCCGTCGGACTTAACTATCTCAGCCTCGCCCGTTCCGCCGCCACGCTCTCCGGCGGCGAAGCGCAACGCATCCGCCTCGCCACGCAAATTGGTTCCAAACTCCGAGGCGTGCTCTACGTTCTCGACGAACCCTCCATCGGACTCCACGCGCGCGATAACGAACGTCTCCTCGACACGCTCACCCGCCTGCGCGACCTCGGCAACACCGTGCTCGTCGTCGAACACGATGCGGAAACCATCGAGCGAGCCGACTACGTCATCGATCTCGGACCCGGCGCCGGACGACTCGGAGGCGGCCTGGTCGCTTCCGGCACGCCCAAGCAAATTGAGGCAAATCCTGCATCGCTCACCGGCCAATACTTATCCGGAGCGCTCGCCATCGCTTCCCCCTCCGGACGCCGCCACGGCAATGGCGAAAAACTGATCGTGCGCGGCGCTAGCGAGCACAATCTCAAAAATGTCGACGTGGAATTTCCGCTCGGCACCCTCACCGTCGTCACCGGAGTCTCCGGCAGCGGCAAATCCACGCTGGTCAACGATATCCTCTACCGCTCGCTCGCTAAAGAAATCTACGGATCGCACGACAACCCCGGCGCGCACGATTCCATCGAAGGCTTGAAGCACATCGACAAGGTCGTCGAGATCGATCAATCGCCCATTGGCCGCACCCCGCGTTCCAATCCCGCCACCTACACCGGAGTCTTTCAGCCGATCCGCGATCTCTATGCAATGCTCCCTGAATCGCGCGAACGCGGCTACAAGCCCGGACGCTTCAGCTTCAACGTAAAGGGTGGCCGCTGCGAAGCCTGCCAGGGCGACGGCTTGAAGCGCATCGAAATGAATTTTCTGCCGGACGTCTACGTCACCTGCGACGTCTGCCGCGGACGTCGTTACAACAGCGAAACGCTGCAAGTGAAATTCAAGGGCTACTCCATCGCCGACTTGCTCGCGGCCACCGTCGAAGAAGCTCTCCCGGTTCTCGAGAACATTCCGCAGATCCAAGCCAAACTGCAAACGCTGTACGACGTCGGCCTCGGCTACATCCATCTTGGGCAATCGTCCACCACTCTCTCCGGCGGCGAAGCTCAGCGCATCAAACTCGCGCGCGAACTCAGCAAGCGCCAGACCGGTCGCACGCTCTACATCCTCGACGAGCCGACCACCGGCCTGCACTTCGAAGACGTCCGCCGTTTGCTCGACGTGCTGCAGCGCCTGGTGGATCTAGGCAATACTGTCATCGTGATCGAACACCAGATGGATGTCATCAAATCGGCGGATTACATCATCGACATGGGCCCCGAGGGTGGCGAAAAAGGCGGCAGCGTAGTCGCATCCGGCACTCCTGAGCAAATCCTGCGCTTCAAGAAAAGCCACACCGCCCAAGCCCTGGAAAAGGTCCTGAAAACCGGTCGCGTAGCATGAGCAAATACGTTCCCCTCGACCTCTCCGGACTGAGCACCATCCCCATTAACGATCGCGGCGGCAAAGTCACCATCGACCATTTCGCGAAAGCGTATTCCGGTGTCGGTTCGTTTCTTGACTCACTCCCCCACATCCTGGCCGCCGACTCCTTCCGCTCCGTAGTCGCCGCCCTCCGCAACGCGCAAGCCCGCAAAAAAATGATCCTCTGGGGACTCGGCGGCCACGTCATCAAATGCGGCCTCGCTCCCATCCTCACCGATCTCATGCGCCGAGGTTACGCCACCGCATTCGCTCTGAACGGCGCCGCCTCCATCCACGATTTCGAAATCGCCATCGCCGGACAAACCAGCGAAGATGTAGAAGCCGTCCTGCCCGACGGCCGCTTCGGCACCGCCGAAGAAACCGGCCGCGAAATGAACAACGCGCTCGATTCCAATTCCGGATTCGGCGAATCCATCGGCCGCCACTTACAAAAAATCGCCGACCCCCGCTTCGCCCAATTCAGTCTGCAATACGAAGCCTGGAAAAATCAGACGCCCGTAACCGTTCACGTCGCCATCGGCACCGACACCCCGCACACGCATCCCGCGGCAAACGGCGCAAACATCGGACGCGCCACCCATCACGACTTCCGCGTCCTCTGCTCCATCGTCAAAGAACTAAACGACGGCGGCGTCTACCTAAACGTCGGCTCAGCGGTTCTACTCCCGGAAGTGTTCCTAAAAGCCGTCTCGGTGGTGCGCAACCTGAAAAACCCACTAGCCAATTTCACGACCGTCAACTTCGATTTCCTCCAACACTACCGCCCAAAAGTAAACGTAGTCGAACGCCCCCACGCGAACGCCGGCGGAAAAGGCTATTCCATCACAGGCCACCACGAAATCATGATCCCCCTCCTAGCCGCGTCCCTCCTCGAGGCGAAGCCGTGACCCCAAATCCACAATCCCCAACCCCCAATCCCGATTTCGCCAGCCCCGAGTCTCCAGCCCCGAGCCCCGAATTCCCGGTCCCCCAAGCCCCAATCCCTAATCCCCAATCCCCGTTCTGGGGTTATCTCGACCTCGGCTTTTTTTTAAGTCTCCTACTCCCGTGTTTATTCACCGGCCTCATCCTCGCCCGCGCTCTGTCTCCCGTTGTGCCGTTCGGAAAACCATTCCAGGCGTTACTCGGCCAACTGATCGCCTACGCGCTCATCTTCACGTCTCTTTATTTATTGATCCACCTGCGCTACGGCGAACCATTCTGGAAATCCCTCGGATTCACTTTTCCGTTATCCGCCATCGCCACCAGCTTCCTCGCGGGACCCCTGCTCGCCATCGCCCTCGGATTACTCGGCAACATTCTCCGCACTCCCGAAATCGAATTGCCGTTCCAACAGATGTTCCAAAATCGCCCGACCGTGATCGCATTCGCCATCTTCGCCATCATTCTTGGACCACTCTGCGAAGAAATCGCCTTCCGCGGATTCCTCATGCCCTTGCTCATTCGCTCGCTCGGCCCAGCCGCCGGCATCATCGTCACGGGATTTCTATTCGGCAGCCTCCACGGCCCGGAATACGGCTGGCATTGGCAGCACGCGTTGCTCATCTCTGTCGCGGGCATGGTGTTCGGATGGGTCCGCTATCGCACCGGCTCCACCACCGCCGCCGTCTTCATCCACTCTTCCTACAACCTCACGCAATTCGCGGCTTTCCTAGCGCAAAACCGAACCGTATGATCGAAACCATTCAATGGACGCCCGCGGGCGTCGTCATGATTGACCAGACCCGTCTGCCGCGCGAAGAGTCTTACGTCACTTGCACCGATTACAAACAAGTCGCCGAAGCGATTCGCAGCATGATCATTCGCGGAGCTCCTGCCATCGGCGTCGCCGCCGCCATGGGTGTCGCGCTCGGCATGCAGCACGCGGAAAGCCCAGCCGACTTCAACCAAATCTGCGACACGCTCGCCGCCACGCGCCCCACAGCAGTCAACCTGTTCTGGGCCATTGATCGCATGCGCCGTCTTTATACGGAACTGCAATCAAAGCCCATCCAGGAAATCCGCGCGCGCCTCATCGAAGAAGCCCAAAAGGTCTACTCGGAAGACATCGCCATCAACGAATGCATCGGCAAGAACGGCGCGCCGCTGATTCCGGATAACAAAACCGTTCTCACGCACTGCAACGCCGGAGCGCTCGCCACCGCCGGTTACGGCACCGCGCTC
>DATGIH010000019.1:0-5664 GCA_035295865.1 Bryobacteraceae bacterium | reverse complement strand
TCTCGATATCAGCCGGACTAGCGCGGAACGGCTGTTGGGCGCAATCGACGATTTCCGCGACTTGTTTTCGACGCCCTCGGCCCTCTCGGATGCAGTGGAAGAGTTCGATCTCGGACTCTGTCTGGCCGAAACCGTCGAACTACTGAATCTGGCGTGCCAAAATCCGGCGACCCGCGTTGTCTTCGAAGCGCCGATGGAACCGCTGCCCATGCGGCAGCACCGGCAATCGGTGGAACATCTATTCATGCGAATCCTGGATTCCGTGCTGAAACTTACCGCCGCTGGAGAAATCCACGTTTCCGCTCGCGCGCTCCTAGGTGACGATGTGTCTCACCGTGGGTGTTTCTTCACCATTACACCGCCCGAACCGGAGTTGGTGGCTCAGTTGGAACGATGGATGAATGCGGACGTGGAACGGCTCAATTTCCGCGATCTGCCGGAAATGCCAGTTTCGTTGGCGATTCTTGTGGCTGGCAAAGGTGTCGCTTTGTTGGGAGGGTCGGCCGAAATGGCTCGCGAACCCGGAGTGCCCACGCACCTTGCCTTGTTTCTCCCCACGCTCGCCCAGGATCAGGGGTGGGCTCTTCCAGAGCCGGGGACCAATTCGCTCAACGTCTTGCTCACCGAGGATTGCGACGAAAGTTATGCTCTGAGCGAACTCATGCTCCGCAAAGAAAACGTCTGGCGGGCGCGCGACGGACACGAAGCCATGGAGATGGTCAAGAAACGGCGGTTCGACATCGTGGTGATGGATATCCACATGGACGGGATGGACGGCTACACCGCAATCCAAGCCATCCGGGATTGGGAAACGCAAACGGCGAACGCCCGTACACCGATCGTGATCTTATCTTCCGACGACATCGAGACCCAACGCCGGTCGGCTGCGCGTTGCGGCTGCACTGGATTTCTCCGGAAGCCACTGCGCAGCAATGATCTGACAGACGTGCTCGATCGGCTGAAAAGCACTCAATCGCTTGCAAGTTGAAAGGGCTACACCGGACTGCGCTTGAGCGCGTAATCAATCGCCTCTTGCGGGACCTCGAATTTCGATAGCGCCGTGTTTCCCATATAGCCGATGTCTTTGATCCCGATGGCGCTGGTGTAATAAGCATCCACCACCATCTTGCGCGCCCACTCGAAGAACTTGATACCAGGGCCTAGCTCCGGCGATTCGTTCTTGCGATACGCGATTAGATCGAGCATGGCGATCTGTTGCTCCGGCGTCGCATCCACGAAGTTCGCGGCGCCCCGACGCTGCATCGCATGATCCAACCAGGCAATCCCGCCCGTGTAAATAGCGAGCAGTTGCGGATTCTGGCTGGCCATCAGGTCGATCCATTCCGGCGCCCCAGCGGCTGTTGCTCCCCCGGTCGCGCCCTCCGGCGGGACAATGAAATCGGCCAGCTTTTCGAGCGTCTTGTATTCGTGTGCGTTGAGCGCCTTGGCCTTGTACACGCCGTGAGCCGCTTTTTCGTCCGCGGCGATGCCGTGCACGTGCTGCGCAGCTTCTAGAGTAAGCGGTCCGGCGGTGATGGAAAGCGCGATGCGCTGTAAGATATCCCGTCGAGTGACGTCAGACATTGCCCTTCCTCATTTCTTCGGCTAGATACTCGGCAGTCCGCCAAGCGAGCGCAATGATGGTCAGCGTGGGATTTTTATCCGGATTGCTGACAAACGGCGCGGCGTCGGCCACGAAAAGATTTTTCACTTCGTGCGCCTGGCAATATTTGTTCAGGACGGATTTCGAGGGATCGCTGCCCATGCGAACCGTTCCGAGCTCATGGATGATCTCGCCGCCTTGCGAAATTCCTTCGCCCGCCATGAAATTGGGCTTCGTCGTGGTCACGGTTCCGCCCATGGTCTCGAGTAGCGCGCGGAACGTATCGTACATGTGCGCGGCCTGCTTTAGCTCGGCATCGGTCCATTGGAAGTGGAAGCGCAGCACCGGAATTCCGTACTGATCCACCACATCGGGATCGATCTCGCAGAAAGTTTTTTCGTTGGGAACCTGCTCGCCGCGTCCGGCCATTCCAAACCACGTGCCGTATTCCCGGTGAATCGCAGCTTTCAGATCTTTGCCGTAGCCTTCGTGCCGATAGCAATCGCCATGGAACGAGCCGATGCCGGGCATGTCGAAGCCGCCGCCGATTTCGATGTGATAACCGCGCGGAAAATCTTTGTTCTTCGAATCCCACAACCACCACGGTACATAAAGATGCATTCCGCCCATGCCGTCGGAGTTGTGACGCGGCAAGCTGTCGAGCGAGGGAATACGCGCTTCGAGGCCGTAGCCGACGCTGTCAGTGAGATTGCGGCCGACGTGCCCGGATCCGTTGGCTACTCCATTGGGATGCGCGGCGGATTTCGAATTGAGCAGCAGCCGCGCGGATTCGCAGGCGCCGCATGCCACCACTACGCTTCGGCAGCGAATCTGCTTTTCCGTCCGTGTGGCTTTGTCGATATAAGAAACCGCCGTCACTTTCCCCGAACTGTCGGTGATCAGTTCGCGCGCCATCGAATTGGTGAAGAGTTTGACGCGGCCGGTCTTCATGGCCGGAAACACTTGCACCTGGCTCGAAGAATAATTGGACGAACTGACGCATCCGCGCCCGCACTGTCCGCAATAGTGGCATGCCGGGCGCCCATTCGTCGGCTGCGTGGCCACGGCGAGCCGCGCCGGAATACAGGGTATGTTCAGCTTCTTCGCAGCGCGCTGGAACAGCATTTCGGGAACTCGCGGAGGCGGGCACGGCTGGAAGATTCCATCGGGCGCGCTACGAATTCCTTCCTTGCTGCCGGTCACGCCGATGAACTTTTCGGCTTTATCGTAATACGGCGAAATCTCGTCGTAGGTGATCGGCCAATCGGTACCCAGGCCGTCGCGCGTGTAGGGCGTGAAATCGTAATCGGCGAAGCGCAGCGAAATGCGTCCGTAGTGATTCGTGCGTCCACCCACGATGCGCGAGCGGAACCACATAAACTTGTCGCCCGGATTTACGGTGTATGGTTCGTTGGGCAATTTCCAGCCGCCGAAGCTGGCCGTGAAGTAGCCAAAGTCCCAAGGCGTGGAACCGAAATATCCTTGTCCGCCATCGCCGATGCCGCGGTGCGACACTTGATAGGGCCACATGTGTTCTTTGAAATCCTTCGCCGGATTGAGCGGCGGCCCAGCTTCCAGCAATGCGACAGAGACGCCGAGATCGGCGAGAACTTTAGTGACTGTTCCGCCTCCGGCGCCGGATCCGATGATGACCACGTCGTAGACGGTTTGCTTACTGCTGATTTGCAACATTACGTTTGATTGTAGCTCGGGACTCGGGATTGGGGATTGGGGCTTAGGGATTTGGCTTCGCGAATTTCTCGTCTTCGATCGGGACGTTGTTCTTCACTTCCGTGATTTGGATAGTGAAGCGGCCGTTGGTGCGCGAGAGGGTCCAGCGGCATGGAACTTTCACGCCGTCGAACGCGCGATAGTCCGCGTAGTCAATCTGAGTTGGGTTGCGTCCGAGCGGAGTTTCCCCGTAGCGGACTTGCCGCAGCAGCAAGCCCGTTTTGTTTTCGAAATAGAAGCGCACGGGCGGACGGCCGGGCGTCGCGCCAATCAGGGTTTGGCATTCGATCCCGTTGATGGTTTCCGGATGTCCTGTGCGTAGTTGCTCGAACATCTTCGGGAGCTGTAACGCGAGATAGAATTGCGCGTCGAGGCCAGCGGCTTCCGATTCGGCGGGCGACATGTTGCGCGCGGGGCGTCCCGCGCTGCCCAGCCATCCCGAGGTCCCATCGAACGCCGTGTAGCTTTCGCCCTTCCCCATATGCGTAACGGAGATGCGTTTATTCGGAGCTTTGAGGAAGAGTTCAATCGGAGAGTCGTTGCCGCCCACCACGATCAAACCTTTTTCAACTCGGGTAGTAATTTTCTGGATGGCTTCAGCGCCGCCCAAGGCTGCAACAAATTTGTCGAGAATCTCACCCGCGTTCGGGCCGTCTCCTTCAGAAGCCTTGGCCGCCGTTGCTTCCGTGTGCGCGGGCAGGTCGGAATCGAGCACCGGCGGAGTTCCGGCCGGGTGGTGCCCGCCGTGATGGCACGAATAGCACGTCACTTCCCGTTTTCCCCCGAAGCTATTCTTGTTGATCGCCGCCGTCATGGCGATCATTTGCCGTGCGGTCTTCTTGGCCGGCTTATCGTCCGCGTCCATCTTACCTTCTACGTGACAGAAGGAACATTCCACGCCGAGCGACGCGGCGATGAACGTCATGGCAGGAACCAACTGGTCGGCCGGAGTGCCTTTGAGCTCCGTGATGTTCTTGAACACTTGTTCCGCGGTCTTCGGGTCGGAGCCTTGGCCATAGAGCAGGCCGGCTGCAAGAGGAATTGTGACGAGAAGCTGAAGGCGATGCATGGGTGCTCCTGTGGTTTTTGAATTGTACCCAATCCCGGGCCTTACCGAACGGCGGGGCCAGGGTGCGCTGCCACGAGACGTGACCGGCGCTCCTTTGCGCTCGAGGTTCGGTTTAGAACTGGGTGACTTCGGTGAAATGAAAATCGTGGACTTTCATCGCAGGCACCACCATATCGAACGTCTCCTCACCCGAGGCGCGGACTGCGGGCGAAAGAGCTTCCACGTTGCTCAGCATTTCGATCAGGCCCTGGTTAAAGCGAAAGTTGCGTAGGCCATGCGTCACGCGGCCACCTTCGATGAGGAATGTCCCGTCGCGGGTCATTCCGGTCATGATCTTCGAAAACGGATCGACTTCGCGAATGTACCAGAACCGCGTCACCAGAATTCCGCGCTCGGTGGATGCGACCATCTCTTCGACCGGCGTGGAGCCACCCGCGATCACGATATTCATCGGCGCTTCGCCGACTTCGTTGGGTACCGGAAATCCGTGGCCCGTCGGTTCGACGCCGGCCTTGTGCGCGCTCGCGCGTGAGTAGGCCACTTCGCGCGGAACACCAGCCTCTACGAGATTCAGTTTTCTGCGCGCAACGCCTTCGCCGTCGAAGGGAACTCCCGCCTGCAACGGATGAGCCACGTCATCGGAAATATGAATGTTGGCGCCGAACAGTTTCTTGCCGAGCCGGTCGTTGAGGAAACTGCGTTGGTCATCGAGAGCGGTGGCGCTGAAATCGCCAAACATTTGACCCACCAGATCAAGCACCGCGGCCGGTTCCAACACGACGGTGTATCGGCCTGGTGCAACTTTTCGCGGATTGCGCGAAAGGCGTGCCTTATCGCTTGCGCTGCGCGCCATCGCGACGGTGTCGATCGCGCTCGAAGTAATCGACGACGCCTTCGCCCATCCTGAGCTGTCTTCCGCCATGGCAGTGATCGAAAACTGCGCCATCGTTTCGCTGTGCAGCGAAGCCACCCCTTGGGAATTGAAGATGGCCTCGAAAGACTGGCCGTTCGAATAGAAGCCGGCCGCGGTTTGCCCGGCGCCCTCCACCACGCGAATCGCTTCAGCGACGGATCGCGCGCGATCCATCGGAGTGGCCACCGCGGTTGCAAAATCAAAGCGCGGGATGTCGGATATCGGCGAAGGCTGCACCAGCGGTAACAGCGCGGGATCGGGTGCGACGGATTTGGTAAGCGCCACCGCCTGTTCCACCACCGAACGGATGGAATCCGCGTCGAATCGATTCGTTGTGGCGCGTGCGGT
>DATGIH010000018.1:0-3417 GCA_035295865.1 Bryobacteraceae bacterium | reverse complement strand
AAGAACGAACCCACCAGATTCCATGTTCCTCGCTGGTCGAAAACGTACGCGGCAAAGCCAATTTCCGCCGACGCTTCGGCGACAACAATCGCTTCCAACTCAGGGTCGTCATCCAGTTGCGACCAACGAATCGAGATATCCGCAACTCGCCACGCCACGTCCGGCTGGCACTCCCATAACTCCAAAGCTTGGCAATCGCTGGGCGCAATCGGCTTTTTCTCCCGCAGATCCTTCGCGAGTTGCTCCGGATCACTCGTCTGCAGCGGAGTCACTGGCAGAGGCTGGGCCCCAACCACACCCAGCACTAACATTGTCAAAATAAGGCTTTTCATACCCACCGCCAGCCTTCCCAATCCTAATGCAATTCCACGAATCCGCGCCCGATTCCGGCCCGCCAACACCTCCACGGTATAATTCAATCGAATGGACGTCTACGAGGAAGTGGTCCGCCTGCGCCGGCTCGGCCAGAAGTGCGCCCTCGCTACCATCGTCCAGGTCAACGGATCCATCCCCAGCTACGAAAGCGCCAAGCTTCTTGTTCGAGAAGACGGCTCCATGCTTGGCACCATCGGCGGCGGATGCGTCGAAGCCGAAGTCTGGAATGCCGCCCGCGACGTCATGCAGAGTGAGCGTCCCCGCCAGATGAACTTCAGCCTCGGCCAGGACGCCGCCTACGATAACGGACTCATCTGCGGCGGCCAGCTCAGCGTCTTCATCGAGCCTGTGGTTCCTCAGCCGCGCCTCTATGTCTTCGGCGCCGGCCACATTTCGAAAAGCATTTCGAAAATCGCCAACCTCGCCGGATTCTCCACCATCATCGTCGACAACCGCGAGGCTTTCGCCAACAAAGAGCGCTTTCCCGAAGCCGGCGAAATTTTCGCCGAAGAATACGAGGAAGTTTTCCCGAAACTCACCATCCGCGACACCAGCTATCTCGTCATCGTCACGCGCGGCCATCGCGACGACATGCGCGTCATGCGCTGGGCCGTCGGCACCAACGCCAAGTACATCGCCATGATCGGCAGCAAGCGCAAGGTGATTGGCGTGGTTAAGGAGCTCGAAAAGGAAGGTATCCCGCGCGAAGCCTTTGAGCGCACCTTCTCTCCCATGGGCCTGGATATCGGCGCTATCACGCCCGAAGAGATCGCCGTTTCGATCGTCGCTGAAATGATCGCCGTGCGCCGCGCCCCCGATTCGGATTGGCGAGCGCTCTCGAAATCCGTCTTCGCCAGCGAATCGCTGCGAGCTTTGCTGAAGTGAACTCGAGCAGCCCCATCGCCGGCATTATTCTTTCCGCTGGCGCCTCCAGCCGCATGGGCACGCCGAAAGCCCTGCTCGAATTCCACGGCGAAACTTTTCTGGACCGTCTCATCCGCCTATTTTCCGAAGCCGGCGTCGCACCCATCGTTGTCCTGGGTCATCACGCGGATCAAATCCGCGCCGGAATCAAGCGCGCCACGGATGCAACTTTCGTCGTCAATCCGGATACGGCCCGCGGCATGCTCAGTTCGCTGCAGTGCGCGCTCGCGGCCATCCCGGAACAAACCGAAGCCGTCATGTTCCTGCCGGTGGATCATCCCAATCTGCAACCGGCAACGCTTCGGCAACTGATCGCCCGCTTTCACCTGGATCAACCGCCGGTTACCGTTCCCACTTTCGCGGACAAACACGGCCATCCAGTACTGATCTCGCGCGCGCTGATCGCCGAACTCCTCGCCCTGCCCGTTGCCGCGCAGGCCAGCGACGTCATTCACCGCTACCGCGCGCAAACTGCGTACGTCCCGGTGGACGATCCGGCCGTCACCACCGACATCGACGATCCCGCGGCCTACGCGGCGCTGGTGGCCTTGCTATGAAACACCTCCGCCGCGCGATCTACATAATCCTGGCCTTCCTGATCGTGATCGCGATCGCGGCGCCGTTCCTCCGTGCCGATCGCCTGCGCCCGCGCATCCAACGCGCTCTCGAAGCGGCGCTGAATCGGCCGGTTCACATCACCAGCGGAGTCCACGTGAATTTTTTCACCGGACTCGGCTTTAGCGTCGACGACGTTTTGATCGACGACGATCCCGCAGCCGGCGCCGAACCTTTCGCACACGTCGAATCGCTGCGCGCCCGCATCCGGCTTTCCAGCCTCTTCCGCGGCAAACTCGCCTTCTCCAGCGTTTATCTGGATTCCCCCAGCGTCAATCTGGTCAAGATGGCAAACGGCTCCTGGAACATCCAACCGCTGCTCGAACACAGCCCCGCAACGAATTCTCCGCACCAGCACGCCGTTCCCGATATCAAAATCCGCGATGGCCGCCTCAACCTCAAGTTCGGCGACGTAAAATCCGTCTTCTACATCAACGGCGCCGACGTGGATATTTATCCGAACGAGAACGGTGACGTGGTGATCCGCTTCTCCGGCGCGCCCGCCCGCACCGACCGCGGATCGCTTGGCTTCGGCCAGCTCAGCGCGCGTGGAATGCTTCGCTCTGGCGCGAATGGCGAGGATGTTCTCAACATGGGCCTGCGTCTCGAACGCACCGCCATCCTCGAAGTCGCGCGCTTGTTCAACGGCCGCGATCTCGGCGTCCACGGATTCGCTGTCGCCAACGCCCACCTCGCCGGACCGCTTTCGAAAATCGAAGTCACGGGCGATCTCAACATCACCGACATTCATCGCTGGGATCTGATGCCGCCCAAAGGCGAAGGTTGGAATCTCAATTATCGCGGCGAATTGAACATGCCCGGCCATCATCTCGAACTCGAGACCGTGGAAGCGCCCGAGCATCCCTCGCCCGTTGCCGTGAAACTCCGCCTGGCCGATTATCAAGCCGCGCCGAAATGGGCCGCCAGTATTATGTTTCGCGATCTTCCCGCCGCTCCTCTGGTCGAAACCGCTCGTCACATGGGAGCGCCGTTTCCGCAGGGGGTTCAAGTAGAGGGAAAAGTTCAGGGCGGAATCGGATACTCGAACGACGGCGGATTGCAAGGCAAGTTGGAGCTGACAAACGCGTCCATGAAAATTCCGGATGCCGTATCCGCCGAGTTCCCCACCGCCGCAATCCTTTTTGCAAACGATAAAATTTCTTTCGGGCCCGCCGATATCCAAATGGAAAACGGCCAGAGCGCCGAAATCGAAGGTGAATATTCGCTCGACAATAGCCACGCCGCTCTCAAATTTTCTTCGCGCCAATTGACCATCGCCGAAGTCCAATCGCGCGCCGGACAAGTTATCTCCGCGCCCCCCATTCCGCTGCTCGAAAAACTGCGCCAGGGAACCTGGAAAGGTTGGATCGCCTTCGACCGCACCGGCGACCGGCCCGGAGTGTGGTCCGGCGAATACGATCTGCAAAATGCAACCATCGATATCCCCGGCGTCGCAGCACCGCTGCGCTTCACTTCAGCCTCGGTCGAAATGAAAAACAGCAG
>DATGIH010000017.1:0-39922 GCA_035295865.1 Bryobacteraceae bacterium | reverse complement strand
CCGGACCGGGATTTTCCGCAGGCCCAAACGGCGCACGACAACTTTTGGGACTTCATTTCGTTGATGCCGGAAAGCATGCACATGATTATGTGGGTCATGTCCGACCGCGCCATCCCGCGATCTTTCCGATTCATGGAGGGGTTCGGCGTCCACACCTTCCGTTTGGTGAACGCAGCGGGAAAATCGACGTTCGTGAAGTTTCATTGGAAGCCGAAACTGGGAATGCAATCCGTGGTCTGGAATGAAGCGGTGAAGATCAATGGCGCCGATCCGGATTTCCATCGGCGCGATCTGTGGAATGCAATTCAGTCCGGAAACTTTCCGGAGTGGGAATTGGGGTTGCAGCTTTTCGACGATGACTTTGCCGAGAAGTTCGATTTCGACGTCCTGGACGCGACCAAAATCATTCCGGAAGAGGAGCTGCCCATTCGAAAGGTAGGCCGGCTGGTGCTGGATCGCTGCGTGGACAATTTCTTCGCCGAAACGGAACAGGTTGCGTTTTGCACGAACAACATTGTTCCCGGCGTCGATTTCAGCAATGACCCTCTATTGCAGGGCCGCAACTTCTCGTACCTCGACACGCAGCTCAAGCGGCTGGGCGGGCCCAACTTCACGCACCTCCCGATCAACGCGCCCAAGTGCCCGTTCCATCATTTTCAACAGGACGGTCACATGGCGATGCTGAATCCAAAGGGACGTGTGAATTACGAGCCGAATTCGCGTGGTGCAGCAGGCGGTCCGCGTGAAGATCCCGGGAAAGGATTTCGTTCGTTCGAGGGGGAAGAGGCCGGCGCGAAGGTGCGCCTGAGGCCCGAAAGTTTTGCCGATCATTACAGCCAGGCTCGCCAGTTCTACATCAGCCAGACCAAGCCCGAACAGAATCACATCGCCTCGGCTCTGATCTTCGAATTGAGTAAAGTCGAAGAGCCGGCTATTCGAGAGCGGCTGGTTTCGCATCTGCCGAACATCGATCCGGATCTTGCAAAGAAGGTCGCGGCTGGCCTTGGGATGAAGGGCGCTATTCGCGCAACGGCTCCGGCCGCTGAGGTTCGTTCCGATTTGGAGAAATCGCCCGCGCTCAGCATCATTCTTAACGGTCCGGAGAGCTTCGCCGGCCGCAAGGTTGGTGCGCTGGTCAGCGACGGCGTGGATGCAAAGCTGATCGCGTCCTTGCGGAAGGCACTGGCGGAAGAAGGTGCGATGCTTGAAATCGTCGCACCCACCGTAGGCGGCGTGGAAATGAGCGACGGAAAACATCTGGAGGCCGATCACAAGTTCGCGGGCGGGCCTTCGGTGCTTTTCGACGCGGTTGCGATCCTGCCTGGGGCTGACGCAATCGATACGCTCACGAAGAACGCAGCGGTCGGCGATTTTATCCGAGACGCTTTCGGCCACCTGAAGTTTATCGCCTATACGGAAGCGGCCATGCCTCTGTTCCAGAAGGCGGGCATCGCCGATTCGCTCGACGAGGCTTGTTTCCGGCTGACCGCATCCAAATCGATCGCCGACTTTATCACCGCATGCCGGAAGCTCCGTTACTGGAAGCGGGAAGAAGCCGTTAGCTTCTAAACGCGGATGAAAACATCCAGGACATTGGCGTTGTTAGCCGGAGGAGCGGGTCTGGCCTGGACTTTGCTGCCGAAGCGGGCCCCATTCCGGCTGGCAGGCAAAACTGTGGTGATTACAGGCGGGTCTCGCGGACTGGGCCTACAACTTGCGCGCGAGTTCGGAAGTCGCGGTGCAAAGGTCGTCATCTGCGCCCGAGATCTATCCGAACTGGAACGTGCTGTAAACGATTTAGCCACTCGCGGAATCTCGGCGCACTCCGTGCAGTGCGATGTCTCCGACCGCGAGCAATGTGGCCAGTTAATTGAAGAAGCCGTTCGACTCACTGGTGCGCTGGATGTTCTGGTCAACAATGCTGGGATCATTCAAGTGGGCCCAATAGCCGCCATGGGGATCGCTGATTTTGAAGAAGCCATGGCGACCATGTTTTGGGGAACCCTCTACCCCACGTTGGCTGCGCTTCCACATTTACGTAAGAATGCGGAGTCGCGAATCGTGAACGTCACTTCTGTCGGCGGCAAGATGGCCGTACCGCATCTGATTCCCTATTGCTGCGCAAAATTCGCGGCAGTCGCGCTTTCGAGGGGCTTACGCGCGGAGCTGGCTCCCTGCGGAATCAAGGTCACAACAGTGGTTCCAGGCTTAATGCGAACCGGATCTCATTTAAATGCTCACTTCAAGGGCGATCACGCGAAGGAGTATGCGTGGTTCAGCTTTTCTGCCGCGACGCCATTATTTTCGATCGACGCCACGCGAGCCGCTCGCGCCATTGTTCACGCCGCTATTCACGGCGACGCAGAAAAAACACTTTCGATTCCGGCGGATTTGGCGGCTCGCTTGAACGGAGCACTGCCTGAGCTGACGGCCCCTCTCTTCGACGCGGTGAATCGGATGCTACCCGCGAGTCGTGCTACTGGCTCGGAGAAACGCAGCGGAAAAGAGGCGTCAGAAATGCTGAACTCTCGCTTGCTTGAAATGGCGAATGTTTTCGGAACACGCGCTGCCGAATCGCTGAATCAGTTCGGTTGAGCGAGCATTTTTCCTAGCGCACACAGAGGAAACAACGGCACTCAATTCCGGTCTAACGGGCATGCCAAACACAAAAAAGCCCGAACCATCCGCCAAAAAACGCAATTCTCACAGCGAGGAAACTCCGCAACGCGATCCGGAAGATCTCGGCCGCACAAACACCGAGATGGAAGAAGATGAGGACGAGGACGAGGAGGAGGAGGAGGATGATGAAGAAGGCCGGGATGCCACATCCCTCTAGTACATCCCGACCGCATGATCCACGGACTTGATCAATTTCTGGGTGTCGTACCCCACGCCATCGCGGAACACGATCGTCATTTTCTCGATATCGGCGACCTTCTTCGATGGATCACCATGGATCACTACCAAGTCGGCTGCCTTGCCTTGCGCGATACTTCCGATCCGATCCGCTTCGCCCAAATACTGCGCGGCATTTAAAGTGTAAATGCGGATAGCCTCGGCGGGCGTGAATCCCGCCTCCACCAGCAACATGATGTTGCGCTGATCGGCAAATCCCGCTAGGGCGCCGCCATTCCCCGTCGGATCGGCGCCTGCCATCAGTAGGCCGCCTGCTTTTACGAACGCATATTCGAACTCCATCTCCTTCTTGAGCGTGGCCGCCCGCAGCGGATCCACGTATTCCGCCGCCAGCGCGCGATCGGACAAGTAACTCACCGCGGCTTGCGGCGTCAATGCATCCAGCATGCGCTGGCGCAGCGGCGGCCTTTCCGGTTGCCCAGCTTCGAACACCGCAAGCGTCGAAGTGATCGCCACTTTGTGCTGCACCAAGTCCCGGATCATCTCCTGCACTGGGGCGCTTTGTATATCCAACTTCGCCAGGACTTCGCGCGTGTCTACGCCCGGACACACGTCCGGCTTTTTTTCCGGGACGAACTCGGTATCCACGATGATGCCGTGCTCAAGGTTGTCAATGCCGATCGCCGCAGCGTCGCGAAAGCCCACCGAGCACAGATGACCGGTCACTTTGATCTTGTGCTTATGCGCTTCTTCCACCGCGGCGGCGAGTTCGGCGCGGGTGATGTTCATAAAGGCTTTGAACGAAGTTGCTCCCACGCTTGCCCAATACTCCACCAACTTGCGCGCGTCTTCGGGATCCTTCAGCTCGTACATCTGCGGCACAATTGCCGGCGAGCCTTCCAAATATGGACCCGTTACATCGATCTTCGGTCCCGGCATTCGTCCTGTGTCGATCAAGTTCTTAACACGCAGATCCGTGTAGGTCTCCATACTTCCGGCGGTGCGCATCGTGGTCACGCCGCACCCCAGGTACAACCGCGGAAAACTGAAGGCGTGCTCGGGATACATTGGAACACCTCCGCCCGACGGATAGAACATGTGTTCGTGCATACCGATTAAGCCTGGAATCACGGTGTGTCCAGTGAGATCCATTACTTTTGCGCCTGCGGGAGGAGCGATTTGGGACGCCGGGCCGAGCGCTTGGATCTTGCCTTGATTAATAAGGATCGTCCAATCTTCTTGGACCGCGCCGCCGGTTCCGTCGATTACTCGGACATGCGTGAGAGCGACCAGGGGTGAATCGACGGCGACGAAGGGCTTTACGCCGGGCAGCATCCGGTACGGCTGGCCGGAAAGCAGGCCGGCGGCAAGCCAAAAGATCAGGGCGGCTCGTTGGGTGGACATGGTATGAGACTAAGACGGGCTGGCGGGTGGGACGTTTGGGAACTGCCGCCGGGCGCGTGGCATTTCCACCGAAGGAAGCTGCCTCAATCGGTCCGAAGCCAGGGCGAAGACGTGCTCCAGAAGATCACGCGCGCGCCCAGATAGTCTCCGCCAAAATTGCGCAACTCGCTCTCTGTGAAACGCCGGCCGGTCGCTGGATTCGTGTATGTCAAAGTCGGTTCCTGGACCGCCATGGCCACGAGCACGAGCCTTTCTTTGTACTGATGAAAAAAAGGATAGGAGTTTTTCATCTCGCCACGCCGGTTCGGGATAATGTCGGGGCCGCCCAGCCCGACGCCGAGTTGAGCCGCCAACTCGAACATCCGGCTCATATATTTGTGGTCGTTGTCCCATTCGCAGGGCCAGAAGTTGACGTACTGGACAACGTAGGACTTTGTGAACGCGGTCTTCGCAGCCTGCATGTTTTCTATCTCGGCGCTGAAGTACGCATCGCAATTAAATCCAAAAGGAGCATGTTTCATGTCGATGTCAATCGCCGTTTCCGGCAGATTGATGCCGTACACCCTGCCGTCGAATTCCTTCGCGAGCGTTTGCAGCAGAAGCTGGAATCGCTGCCGGACATTAGGATTCCATTGGTTCGCGACCCATCCACTGCCCTTGGGCTTTCCCTCACCTGGATTGTCGGACTGCGGCGTGATGCCTCCCCCGTAAGCAGGATCCTGGATGAGATAGGCGGGCACGTTTTTATCCTGCGGACGAAAAAAGCGATCCTGGATCTGAATGAACAGCTTCTTGCGCACCGTTTCGAGAATTCTCAGATCCTCCTTGATTTGGGAAAAATCATATTGGCCCTTCGCCGGCTCGAGTGACTTCCACGTGTACACAATCTGCACGCCCTGAATTTCCGGCTTTTTGAATAGGGGCTGGAGTTTCGTGAGATCGCCGGACCCGGTATAGAGGAAGTCCGATTGGGCGCGGCCGAGCTGCAACCCTACAATCGCGATGAGACAGGTGAACCTTGCAAACGAGATCATCAGGAAATCACCCCTTGCCGGATCGATAAGCGTAAAACGTCATCACGATTCCCGGCAGTAGAAGAGCAGCTTCGAGAACAATGAAGATCGATGCGCTGGTCTCCGACGAAACTCGCTGATATTGGCTCGCGGCGAACATTCTAGCGATCCCTAACACGAGAGCAGCCCATCCGGTGATGGTGACGAGAATCGTCCAATTTCTCACCCAGCTATTGTGGACGCGGACGATTGCGAGCCCGCCCACGAAGAGAAGCACGCCGGAAAGATACACCACCGGCGGGATCTGACGGTCGTACAGATGCGGCTGCACCAACGGAAACTCAGAGAGAATTGTGACGATGATCGTTGGACCAACCAAGCCCGCGATTCGCCGTGAGTTCTCCATCGGTTCTCTTCACTGTATGCGAATCCAGGCAAATTTACTGAGCGGTTCGTTCGCGCCTTGCGCGAGCGAGGAGCTCCGCCATCTTCCGTTTGTTCATTTCAGACTGACCAGACGCGGACGCGTAGATGGCCCAGCCTTCCGCGGTGGCGTCCCAGCGATAGTCGCGAGTCGTCAGATTGATGCCGCGGTCGATCAGAAATTGCGCGGCTTCGAAATTTCCATGGATCGCACATTCATGCAGGATGCTGGCCGGCTCATGTGTGCCCCAGTCGGTGTTGACGTTGGCGCCCCGATCCACGAGGAATGCCGCAATTTCCAATTGCCGATTCATGCACGCCCACGCGAGAGCGACATCCAGAACGTTCTGTGCATTCGGCGGGTACCAACGCAGGTTCCTGAGCACCTGAGGATTGTTCGTGGGATAGTGCCGGCCGAGACTCCCTAGCTTGAGACGGCCGGTCTCATCAAACCAGGTTTGGACGCGCGCAAAATCGCCGGCGCCGGCCGCGTGCGGGAGGTCGTCGGGCAGCGGCCAAATCTGAGCGAGCAAGGGGACGAGATGCGCGTTTCCATACTCGAGCGCGTAGATCAGAGCGGACGATGCGGGCGGGTTCTTTTTCAATGCAGGATTATGCTCAATCAATCGATGGAGGAATCGCTCCCAATTGTTGTATGCCGCTTTCTCGATTAAATCAACGGCATCGGATTCCGGCAGCAGTTCGCGCTGCAACCACTGTTCGAACTTTGGTACATTGCCGTCGCGCATAGCGGCGGTCAGTTCGTTGATAACCACCGTGCGCCACGGCGTTCCATAGGATGGATGTTCCCAGATCGCGCGCACCATTTTCATCGCCCAACGCCGCGAAAACGTCGAGCGTTCGCGGAAGAACGCATTTTCGCGAAAGCAGCTGCAATATTCCGGGAGCGTGGGCTTGGATTGCGTTCTGCCAGGTACTGGGTTCCGCCTTCGCGCCCGCGTCCAAAAGGAACTCGGCGCATTCAAGGCGCGTGAACGCTTTTTCGCGCGATGATTCTCTACTATCACCGAACGCGTCCGTGGCCGTGCTGAGTAGCGACTCGCCGCTTTCGCCACGCCACGAGAGAAGCGCCGGGTATTCGCCGATTAATTGCTTCAATCGATCGATCTTGTTGTCATGAATCGCACGCCCGGCCACGGCGGCGGCCCACTCCAGACCCTTCCCTTCCCGTCGCAGGACGGCGGCGCGAAGGTCCTGCCATCCGGCAAAACCGTATTCGCGGGCGATCACCAGCTGTGCATCGCGCAGCGATAACGGCAGCGATGGTTCGGGGAGTTGAGCGTGAACGCGGGCGAGAGCTTCGGATTCTCCGGCGGCGAACTGATGCGCCAGCTTCTTGGCCTGCTTCCGAAGAGATTCAAACGATGGCTGCGAGGGTAAAACTTTCGATGGGGTCACAGGACCTCCTTTCAAATTCGCCGGTGTCCCGCTGATACCAGGCTGAAAGAAGGTATCGAACGCCTGAAGGTCCAAAACAGGTGGGATGCTTCCCTTGCCGCGGGTAGGAGGCGCCCTGTCGGCGCGCTACGTAAACTTTATCCGGACGTGCGGAAATTGTCAATCGCTGTGAGTCGATAAAATTCGGCTCCTCGCGGAAAACTCTTTGTGTAAAAGTATTGGCTGAACCAGCGACCGCCAGGAAGAACTCAGTACGGATAGATCCCAAGAAGTTAGCCACGCGCAGGCGACAACATGTCGCGGGCTGAGGGCAAGCCGGGTAGCCCGTGTGCGCTTAGGACTGCCCGCACCACCGCTCGCGCCATCACATCCGCGGCCAAGGCACCCACCGCACCGTGATTCGCCCTGACCGAACTTGCCCCCGTGGCGACCGCGAAAATTGTATCGCCATCTGCCAGCGTGTGCGATGGATTGATCGTGCGTGCCAGGCCGTCCTGCGCCATCTGCGCGATCTTAGTCATTTGTGTTTTATCGAAAGCGACATTCGTGGCTACAACTCCGATCGTCGTATTTGCGCCAATTGGCATCTCCACGCCATGGCCAGTTCGAATTTGCGCCATCGTATCCACGAAACCGTTGCCGTCCGATGTGCGCGCGCCGGCGACAATTCGCCCCGTGCCCGGGTCCACCACGTCACCGACGGCGTTCACCGCAACAATCGCGGCCACCACCACGCCCGTCTTCGGGATGCGAATGCTCGCCGTCCCCAGCCCGGATTTCATCGCCTGCTTCATGCCGAACATTTTGCCCACCGTTGCACCAGCACCCGCGCCGACGTTGCCTTCGGCCACGATTCCCGGCGAAGCGCTCTCACAGGCTTTGTATCCGGAATCGGCGTTTGGCCGGATCTTTGAATCGCCGACGGCCAAATCGTAAAGAATCGCCGCCGGCACGATGGGCACCACTTGCGCTCCGACGTGGATGCCCAGCCCGCGCTCCTCGAGAAATCGCATCACGCCGCTTGCGGCGTCCAGGCCAAAAGCGCTACCGCCGGAGAGCAAAATCGCCTGCACCTGCTGCACCGTGTTGGTTGGATGCAGCAGATCGGTCTCGCGTGTTCCCGGCGCGGAGCCACGCACGTCGACGCCCGCCGTCGCGCCTTTTTCGAAAAGCAGGACCGTGCAGCCGGTGGGACGGCGCGCATCCGTAAACTGTCCCACCTTGATGCCTTGCACGTCTGTGATGCCGCCGGAATTTTCCTCCGCCAGCGCACGCCGCGACAGTGCACTGCCCGCCGCGAATGCAGCCACGCTCCGGTTAAATTCCCGTCTTCGCATAACTTCACTTTACCTTGCTACTCTCATTCTTAGTGCTAAAACCGCTTGCGACGTTGGCGCTGCTCACGATCCCAGTTCTTGCGCAAGAAACGTGGAGATTCGCCGTCTCGGGCGACTCCCGGAATTGCGGCGACATTGTGATGCCCGCCATTGCGTCCGGAGTACTGAAAAGCGGCGCGGAATTTTATTGGCACCTGGGCGATTTCCGAGCCATCTACGAGTTCGACGAAGACATGGTCCCGCCCGCGAAGCTCAACCTGCCGCACAAGGGGATGAACATCAGCACCTATCTCAATGCGGCGTGGCCGGATTTTATTGTTCATCAACTCGACCCGTTCGGCGAGCTCCCGATTTTCCTGGGCATGGGAAATCATGAAACGGTGTTTCCCGCGACGCGCGAGGCCTGGCTCATCCAGTTCGCCGATTGGCTGGAAAATCCCACACTCCGCGCCCAGCGTTTGAAAGACAATCCGCAAGATCACAAGCTTCGCGCCTATTTTCATTGGGTGAAGTCGAATGTAGATTTCATTTCGCTGGATAACTCCAGCAGCGAACAGTTCGACGCCGCGCAGATGGACTGGCTGCTGGCCCTTCTGCAGCGCGACGAAACCAATCCGGATATTAAGACGATTGTGGTTGGAATGCACGCTCCACTGCCTGGCAATATCGGACATGCGCACAGCATGGGTGATTGGCCGGAAGGCGACAAGACCGGCCGCCAAGTTTATCAACGTCTCTGGCAGCTTCAAGATTCCGCGCAGAAACGCATCTACGTCGTAGCAAGCCATTCGCACTTTTATATGGAGGACGTTTATCACACGTCCGATTGGAAAAATAGAGTGCTACCGGGTTGGATCATCGGTACCGCAGGCGCCGTCCGCCATCGGATCCCAAGCGAGGCAGGCCCGAATCAGAAGGCGCAAACCGGTGTTTACGGGTATCTGACCGCAACGGTCTCAGTCGACGGCGCCGTCTCGTTCGATTTCAACAAGCTTGGTCTCGAAGACCTTCTTACCGCCAGCCGGGACAAATATCCGGAAGCTTTGGTGCGCTGGTGCTACGCAGAAAACAAGCAATAGCGCTCAAGCCGGCGCCGTATACTTCTCCAGAATCTTTTCTTTGACCAGCCGCCGGCTGTCGCCATTCTTCGCGTCACGCTCAATGGCGGCGATCGCGTCCGCCAACTCTTCATCCTTCAACGATCCCCTCAGCCACGCCGAATAATCCCCGCGCTTCAGATGGAATTCCCAGGTTTTTTCATCCAAGCCTTCGGACAGCTGTACGAAAGTATTCAGATTCTGCGCTCTCAGATTCAGCGCGCCCTCGGGACCGCGGAAGTAAAAACTCCGCTCCGGCTCCAACTCGCCTTCTGCATACTTGCGCCGATGCCTAAGATGCTCGTTGCGGGCAGGTTCCACCTTCAGTACGGGGATCAAGCTGTTCTCATCGCGGAACCAAACCAACGCCTCTCCCCGATCCAGATCGCGCAAAGCGCCCTCGGGGGCATCGGTTTCAATCGTCTGCGAGAACTCGCGCAAAAAGCTTCCTGGATCGCGGCCCACAATAATCACAGTGTTGATTTTGCTCAGCGCCGCGGGGGAAACATGCCCAGGATGCACGGTTATCAACAACATATTGCTGAGCTGCTTGGCTAATTCCGGCGAAGAAGGAGCCCAATCGCTCGGAAAAACATGATGCGCTTCATCCACCACCAGCCAGTGCGGACGTCCGGTGCGAATTCGCAGTTCCTGAATCTCGGCGATAAGCGAAGAAAAACATTGGGGCCGGTCTGACGGCGATACACCGATCAGGTTCGCGACCACTTGCGCGGACGGTTCCTCGAGCGCCTGTTTCAACTGCTTCGTGGACGGCGCGTGCTTGTCGTCTCCTACCGTCCGGCAGCCCGGCAGGTTTTCATAATCGCCTTCCGGATCGACCAGACACATCTGGTATTTCATTTCCATGATGCGCTCGAGCAGCCCCGTGACCAACGTGGATTTCCCGCTACCCGATTGCCCGCACACCAGGACATTGCGGCCGTAGCGCGCCAGGGTCACCGCATTTCCATCGGCCTTGCCCAACAAAATGGCTTCGCCCTTCAGCTTCCCGGACAACTCAGCCAGATCACTTTCAATCACCCTATCGATGAGTTGCGTCACTCCCGCGCCGCGCGGCGACGATGTGACAAAATCGGCACGGTCTTTCAACGCCGCGACGGAATTGGCCACCGCCACTGCGCATTCGCAGCTTTCAAGAAACGCGTGATCGTTTTCCGCGTCACCCACTGCCACGAGATTGTGGGGAGAGAGCTTTAAATCTTGCAAGGCCGCGCATAGGCCAGTCATTTTGTTTACGCCGGGCGGCAGCACCATCACCGCGCCCTTGTTGAAGATGATTTGTAGCTCCAAACCCGAATCGCGAATCGCCTCCATCACCTGAGTTTCGTGCGGCTGCCAGGTTGCGACAATCACTTCACCCACGCTCACGCTCGGAACTCCGCGCCGCCGCAAGGCTTCCAGAAAACTATCCGGCGGACGTTGCGCCAAGGTCCGCTTCTCGCCTGTCGCCGGATTGAAAAGCAGCGCCCCGTTCTCCGCCACCACACGCTCGCATAAATCGATCCGGGGGAAGGTGGCCTGCAAATCCGGAAGCTCGCGACCGGTGACAAGAATTAAGCGGCGGCCGGAGTGGATCAGCCGCTCCACTGCGTGGACCGTGGTATCGTCCACCGCGCCGTCGGAAGCTAACGTGCCATCGTAGTCGGAAGCGAGCGCAAGATATCGCATAGAGTTACGTTCTAACAGGCAACTCGGTGGCCAAACGAAGTTTCCGAACCGCGACCGCTAGGAAGCGTTACCATGATCGGGCTAGCGCTCCCTAGCGGTCGCGGTTCGGTAACGCTCTTTTTCCTTCGCCTGGTACTTTTTATCTCCTAGTGCAAGTTCGCGTTCAGCCGATCATGAAGGGAATCTATTGCGGCGGAAAGTCGAGCGGCGCGATCCCGTAGAGTTTCTTTTTGCAATGGCACCAGCACCGGCTTCATCTCGCCGGAACCGCGCTGGCGCAGGAACCACGCCTGGCTGTCGTGCCTGCCGTTACGTGGCTTGGGCGTGTAGCTCCCATCGCTTTGGAGATGTCTCGCGCTGCTATCGTCGCGCAGATACTGGTGCAGGATCTCGTCCCGAAATCGCCGGACCAAGCGCGCCGAGCGGATGGGAAAAAGCACCTCCACTCGGCGGTTCAGATTTCGCGGCATCAGATCCGCGCTGCCCACGTATACCTCGTCGTCACCGCCGTTCGCAAACCAGAAGATACGGCTGTGTTCCAGGAATCGTCCCACCAAACTCGTGACGCGGATGTGATCGCTCACTCCCGGGATCCCTGGACGCAAGCAGCAGATGCCGCGCACCAGCAGATCCACGAGCACGCCCGCCCGCGATGCATCCAACAGGAGCTGCATCATGCCGGGGTCTTCAAGCGCATTCATCTTGAAAATGAGATGGCCGCCACGGCCGCAGCGTTGCTGCTCGATCTCGCGCTGGATCAACTCCGCCAACCGCCCTCGGAGATTGACAGGCGCGACCAGCAGCTTGTTGAATTCATTTCGTTCCGAGTAGCCGGTCAGATAATTGAATAACGCCGTTGCATCCTCGGCGATCTCGGCATCGCAGGTGAGCAGTCCGATGTCCGTGTAGAGATGTGCCGTAGTCGGATTGTAATTTCCAGTCGCCAGGTGCAGGTACCGGCGGATCGTCTCGCCTTCCCGCCGGACCACCAGCGCGACTTTGGAATGGACCTTCAAGCCTGCCAGCCCGTGGACCACGTGAACGCCCTGTCGTTCCAGAGCGCGCGCCCATTCGATGTTGCTCTCTTCGTCAAAACGCGCTTGCAGCTCCACCACTACCGCTACTTGCTTGCCGTTTCGGACAGCTTCCAGTAGCGCTTCCACTACCGGAGAGTCGCGGCCCAGCCGATATAGCGTCATCTTGATCGCCAGCACTTGAGGATCGCGCGCCGCTTGCTTCAAAAACTCAACCACCGGCTGAAACGAATCGAATGGATGATGCAACAGCACATCCTCACGCTGAATCGCGGCAAAGAAATCGCAATCCGGACCCTGCAGTGCCGGCGGGGTCCGCGGTAGAAACGGCCGATCCTTCAATTCCGGGCGATCCAGACTCGTGAGCTGCCGCAGGCGTCCCAGATTGAGTGGGCCGTCCACGCGATACACCCCGGCCGGCTCGATCTCAAGATTCGTGGTCAATATTTCGAGCAGCGATTCCGGCATCCGGGCGTTCACCAGCAGCCGCACGACGTCGCGGAATCGCCGCCGCCACACCGCTTCCTCAATGATCGCCAAGAGATCGTCGGTCTCGATTTCTTTAATCGCTACCTCGGCATCGCGCGTAACGTGGAAGGGATGTGCCTCCACAATCTCGAGACCTGGAAACAGAAGGCCCAGGTTGGCCAAAATCAAATCCTCGATCCAGACGAACACTTCGCCGCTCGATTCGGGAACCCTAACAAGTTGCCGGATGGTATCCGGAACCTTCACGCGCGCGAAATGCTCGGCGCCATCCGCATCCCGCACCACAACCGCCAAATTCAGACTGAGATTGGAGATATGCGGAAACGGACGCCCTCGATCGAATGCCAGCGGCGTCAGCACCGGGTAGATGCTCTCCCAAAAGTAAACGTTCAACCGCTTTTGCTGAAGCGGCGAAAGCGTCCGATAGCCGGCGATCCGGATACCGGCGGATGCCAATTCCGGAATCAGTTCGTTTTGTAACGCGCCGTACGCGTCCTCGAAAATGCCCGTTGCCTCGGCTCGGATCGCTTCCAGTTGCCCGGTGGGTTGCCTCCCATCCACGCTGGAGGTCTCAACGCCGCTTTCGATCTGCTGCAGCAATCCTGCCACCCGAACCATGAAGAACTCGTCGAGATTCGAGCTGAGTATCGCGAGAAACTTGAGGCGCTCCAGCAGTGGAATGCGTGAATCGCGCGCTTCTTCGAGCACCCGGCGCTGGAACCGCAGCAGGCTCAGTTCGGAATTCAGATACAGCGAGCCACAAGGTGCATTTTGGATTGCGCGCGTGTCCTGAAAAGGGATCGCCATCGGGAAGACGTTCGTGGCTCGACCGTCAAACAAATCTACGCAGTAATGTTTTATCTTGCTCGAACCAGACGGCAAAGTCAAATCCCACGGCGCCCCAGGAGAATCCCCGGTAAATATTGCGTCGCGGAGTCGGCCTCTAGACTCCCGTCAGTCCAGAACTCCTTTAGATTCTTACAGTATTAAGTGGCCCACCCCTTGCTCATTAATATTTCGTAACGGGAATTTTGCGTCGATGGAACTTCCTCGGCACCAGCCAGAAAGGAGGATCACAGAATGCGCCTTAGCTTTCGGTTGATCCTTTCGCTGATCTTCGCCGTTACCCTGGTTTCGGTTCTTTTTGCCGTTTATCAGGTACAGGCGGACCGCCGGGCCCGCCGCAATGAACTTGAGAAACGGGCCCAACTCATGGCGGAAAGTCTGCAGGAGACTATTCAGCCTCTGGTTGCAAAAGGGGCGCACGGTAATTTGCAGCGTATTGTGGAACGTTTCGGCAATCGGGAACGCTTGGAAGGCATCGCAATCTACGATTCCACCGGCCAACCCGTTCTGATGACATCGAATCTTTCCGCACGATTCAAATCGCACCTGCCCCCGGTAAACAAAACAGTCTTCCAGGGGAACGACTGGGGCCAGTTCTTCCGCGCCGACCAGACCAAGCTGCACGTTTTCGCTGTTCCGCTGCATAACGGCGCGGAAGCCACTTGGGCGCTGGCGGTCTTTCACGACGCTTCCTATATCGACGCGCAGAACAGCAAAATCTGGCGGGACACGTTCAAGAACGTTCTCATCCAGATGTTATTGATCTCAACGATTACTTTACTTATTGTTCGTTGGACCATGGAAAGGCCGGTCAAACGGCTAGCCCAATGGCTGCACGATTTGCGCGCCGGAAGTACGGAGCCGCACCCGGATCTTCCGGCCGGTGACGTCTTCAAACCCCTGACATTGGAAGTAACGCATTTAGCGGATAGCTTGAAGTTAGCGCGCGCATCTGCTGTGGAAGAAGCCCGTTTGCGAGAAACGGCCAATTCGCTCTGGACCGCCGAGCGTCTGCGTGTCTATCAGCAATCCGCGCTCGAAGAAAGCCGTCTGTTCGTGGTCTCAAACCGCGAACCCTACGAACATGTCTTTCGCAATGGATCGCTGCAGACCATCGTTCCGGCCAGCGGACTGGTGACGGCCATGGAACCCATCCTGCTGGCCTGCGACGGCACCTGGATCGCGCACGGAGGCGGCGATGCCGACCATGAAACCGTGGACGAGCATGATCGCCTGCGCGTCCCGCCGGCTGAGCCCCAGTACACGCTACGCCGCGTCTGGCTGACTCGCGAAGAAGAGGAAAGATACTACTACGGATTCGCGAACGAAGGCATTTGGCCGCTCTGTCATATCGCCCATACGCGCCCGATTTTCCGCGTCGAGGATTGGGAGGCGTATCAAGAGGTCAATCGAAAATTCGCGCGCGCCGTGCTCGAAGAAGTCGCGGGTGAAGATCATCCCATCGTGCTGGTGCAGGATTATCACTTCGCGCTGCTGCCCAAGCTGATCAAAGAACAACGGCCGGATGTTCGCGTGGCCATTTTCTGGCACATCCCCTGGCCGAATCCGGAGGCCTTCGGTATTTGCCCGTGGCAGAGCGAGTTGCTGGAAGGCCTGTTGGGCGCCGATCTGATCGGATTCCACATCCAATCGCACTGCAACAATTTTTTGGAGACCATCGACCGCACGCTTGAGTCGCGCATCGAATGGGAACGCTTTACTGTCAGCCGGGGCGGTCACAACACGCAGGTTCGTCCGTTTCCGATCAGCGTGGACTTCAAAGAACATCCAGGTTTCCATTCCAACGGTTCCGGATCGTCCGAAGCTCTACGGCAGGAGCGCTATCGTATCCAGAGGCAAATAGGTGTACAGGCGGATTACCTGGGAATCGGCGTGGATCGCCTGGATTACACCAAAGGCATCCCGGAGCGGTTCCGCGGCATCGAGCGTTTTCTCGATCGCTACCCTTCTTACGTTGGCCGATTCACTTTCGTCCAAGTAGGAGCACCCAGCCGCACGCACATCGGCCGCTATCAGGATTTGATCCACGAAGTGGAAAGCGAAGCCGCGCGGATCAACCGGCGTTTTGAGAATAAACACTGGAAGCCCATCGTATTCATCAAGCGACACCACAATCACGAGGAGATCGAGCCCTTTTATAAGGTGGCGGATCTGTGCCTGGTCACTTCGCTACACGATGGCATGAACCTGGTTGCAAAGGAGTATGTCGCAAGCCGCGATGATGAAGGCGGCGCTCTGATCCTTAGCCTTTTCGCCGGCGCGAGCCGCGAGCTGCAGGATGCGCTGATCGTCAATCCTTACGACACCGAACAACTCGCCGAGGCTATCCATTATGCACTCGACATGGATTCGCGCCAGCGCCGCGAGCGGATGCGGCGCATGCGGCGCGTCGTTAAAAATTACAACATTTATCGATGGGCCGCTAACCTGATCGGAGCTGTTTCCGAAATTCGCGTGCAGGAAGCTAAGCCGCAAGGAGTCAAATGCCAGTCAGTTTAAAATCCCCGCAACCGTTGCTGGATCATCTTCCGGAAATCGCTTCCGAAGTTGAGGCGGCTTCCGAAATTCTGCTGTTTCTCGATTTCGACGGAACGCTCGCGCCGATTGTCGACCGGCCCAGTATGGCGAGCATGCCGGTGAGCGCCCGCGAGGCGCTGGCGCGCTGCGCTGGGAATCCCAAGTTCTCCGTGGCGATCGTGAGTGGCCGGGGCCTGGCCGATCTTCGCGCCCGCGTGGATCTCGACAACCTGATCTACGCGGGCAATCACGGATTGGAAATCACGGGGCCCGGCGTGGACTTCATCCAGCCTGACGCGGTGGAACGGTTGAAGGCATTAGGCGAGCTGGCACGACATTTGCGCGCGCGCCTTCACCACATACCGGGGGTCGAAGTGGAGAACAAAATCCTTTCCGCGAGCGTTCACTACCGGCGCGCGGCGGCCGCCACTCTGCCCGACATCCGCCAAGTCGTGGACAATGCCGTGGTTTTCGACGATGACAATCCGTTTCATGTCACTGAAGGCAGCAAGGTTTTGGAAATCCGGCCAAGCGTCGGCTGGGACAAAGGCAAGGCGGTGCGCTGGATTCAGCAGGCCACTGGACATCCGAAAGCGCTCGCGGTGTATATCGGCGACGACACTACCGATGAAGATGCATTCCAAGCCATCCCGGATGGCGTGACCATCAGTGTCGGGCAAGGCCGCGAGACTTCCGCCGAGTATTTCCTGGAAAGCCAGGAAGCGGTGCCCGAGTTCCTGCTCTGGCTGTCGCAATAGCCTCTTACGAACCGCTTAAGTTTTTCGTCGAATTGACCGAAGAGAGAGTGATGACTCGCAGTATCGTCCTCTTCGGCTGGCTTTCCATTCTATTGTCAGCCGCCGAACCCATCCGCACCGTCGAAAGCGTCCTCCCGGCTCTGGCGTATGGCCCATCGTGCTGGTCCAGCCTGGATTTGCATAATCTCGGCGACCGGGTTGTCATCGTCGAAGTGGAGGCACACCGAGCCACTGGAGCCTTAGTCGCCCTCGTGGGACATCCCAGCGTGATCTTCAACCTCGAGCCCGGCCAACAAATCAGCGCCCGGCTCGAAATTCAGGAAGAAACCGGAGACGCTTGGGTGAAAGTCCGGGAACAGGTTCCGTCGCAGCGCCTTTGGCCGGTTGTAGCTGTTTCAGGCACCAGCGAATGCGCCATCGATAATCAATTGCGCACCACGGCCCGGGAAGTTGCCTATCCAACCCGCAATCCCTGGTATTCCGGCGACGTTTCGGAAATCCCCGCGAATATTGTTTCGCTGGTGAATACGTCCGAACGGGCCGCCCGGGCCGCAGTTTGCTACGGATCGAGCAATCTCTATTCCCTGCCCGGTAGAACGCTCTCGCCGATCTGTTCGCAGTCGTTCGAAGTGCAGATTCCGCCTTTTGGCGCGCGGCAGTTCCCCGTGACGCACGACGGAAACTCCAATTTTTCTCTCAAGACTGAAGGCGCGGCTATCGTTTTGCAAATGCTTCGCCCATTGGCAACCGGCGTAAAAATCTATTCGGTGGATTCCACCATAAAGTTCCAACAATAAGTGGGGCAAGCCTCCGGCTGGGCTCAAGCCGCGCGACGATTTCCTGGGAATCCATCAGGCCGTCCCCAATACCTGCGCCATGGCCGCAGTGAGTTTCCCCCACGCATCCTTCTCGATTTCGAGTTGCTTGCGGCCGGTCTTGGTTAGTTCATAATACTTCGCGCGCCGGTTGTTGTCGGAAACTCCCCAGTTCGCTTTAATCCAGCCGCGCCGTTCCAGCCGATGCAATGCCGGATACAACGAACCTTGCTGGATACACAGCACGTCGCTTGAAATCTGCTGCACCCGTTCGGAAATCGCCCAGCCGTGTTGCGGTTCCAGAGCCAGAGCCTGCAGAATCAGCAGATCCAATGTGCCTTGCGGAAGTTCGAGTCGATGCGTCGCAGCCATGCTTCCCTTCAGCTTCTACAGGAGTATAGCACGCCCATCCGTTATCCTGAGCAGAATGCCCGAAGCGACCCCGAGCGATCTCGATCAACGCAAACAACTTCGCCGCGCCGTTCTGGCGGGCACCATCGGGACGGCCATCGAATGGTACGACTTCTTCCTCTACAGCACCGTGACTGGGCTCGTTTTCGCGCGCCTTTATTTCCCTCACGCCGATCCGTTTGTCGGCACGCTCGAAGCGTTTGGCGTTTACGCCGTCGGATTTCTCGCGCGCCCCATTGGCGCGGCGATCTTCGGCCACTATGGCGATCGCCTGGGCCGCAAAGCCGCGTTGATCGCCACACTCTTGTTAATGGGCGCCGCGACATTTCTCGTGGCGCTGGTCCCTGGCTACGATCAAATCGGAATCTGGGGCGCGGTGCTGCTCACGCTGCTGCGCTTCATTCAGGGCATCGGAGTCGGCGGTGAGTGGGGCGGGTCGGTGCTTCTCTCCATGGAATGGGCGCAATCCAACCAGCATCGTGGATTCATCGCGTCCTGGCCGCAGTTCGGCGTCCCGGCTGGCCTTTTCCTCTCGAATCTAGCGGTGCTGGCGGTGAGCGCAATCTCGGGCGATCATTTCCTAACGTGGGGTTGGCGAGTTCCCTTCCTCTTCAGCATCGTGTTGATCGCCATCGGCTTGTACATTCGCCTGGGGATTTTCGAAACTCCTGTGTTCCGCCGGATTGTTGCCGAACGCCGAGTCGAACGGTATCCGGTGCTCGAAGTGATCCGGCGCCAACCGCGCGAGATCATCCTGACCGCGCTCTGCCGCATGGCGGAGCAAGCGCCGTTTTATCTGTTCACGGCTTTCGTTTTCGCCTACGGAACCGACGTGTTGCACTTCCATCGCAACTTTTTGTTAACCGCTGTGTTGGCGGCCGCGCTGCTCTCGTTCGTCTGCATTCCGCTTTTCGGCCATCTCTCGGACCGCTTTGGCCGAAAGCGGATCTACATGCTCGGCGCCGCTGTCACGGGAGTTTACGGCTTCGTCTATTTTGGGATGCTGGATACCCGGTCCACGGTTTTGGTTGCAATCGCGATTGTGCTTTCGCTGATCCCGCATGACATGATGTATGGTCCACAAGCGGCGCTCATCGCAGAATCTTTCACCGGACGTCTCCGCTACAGCGGAGCCTCGCTCGGATATCAACTTTCATCGCTCATCGCCGGAGGCCCGGCTCCGTTGATTGCTTCGTCTCTAATGCGCCGCTATCATTCCTCGACACCGATCTCGCTGTTCATACTCGCGTGCGCGATCGTTACGCTCGCGGCAACCGCGATGCTCAAGGACAACACCAACAAAGACATTTCGGATTAACCGTAGCGCACGCCCGTGGCGTGCCGCGTTCACACTCGTGTGAACGCCTTGAAAGTGGTTCTTCGTCGTTTTGGTGTTCGCAAGAGTGTTTCTGATGAATCGATGATTCATCGTGTTTTCGACGGTGCGAACACGTGCGCCACGGATGAGACAATGGACTGTGCCACTACCCGACGATCCGAAACTGATCGCACTGAGCCAGGATATTCTTCAGCAGTTCGACACCATATTCGGACTCCACCCTGGCTTCCGGCCGGCTCACGCGAAGGGTTTTCTGCTGGCGGGAAAGTTCACACCAACTTCCGCCGCGGCCTCTCTCACGAAAGCCCCGCACATGAATCTTGATTCCATGCCGGTGACCGTCAGGTTCTCAAATTCCACGGGGCTTCCGCTGGTTCCGGATAACGATCCCAACACCAATCCTCGGGGACTCGCCATACGCTTTCATCTCGCCGAGCGCGTGCACACCGACATCATCAGCCATTCCACGGATGGATTTCCGGTCCACACCGGCCAGGAATTCCTGGACTTTTTGCGTGCCCGCATCGCCACCGATCCCACGAAACCCGGCCCGTCGCCCATTGAAACCTTCCTCGCTTCTCATCCAAAAGCGCTCGCCTTCCTGCGGACGCCAAAGCCCACGCCGTCCAGTTTTGCGCGCGAAGCATACTTTGGCGTGACCGCCGTGCGCTTCATCAACAAAGATGGAGTCAGCCGCTATGGACGATACCGAATCACTCCGGAGGCAGGTCTCGATCACATTTCCGATGCCGAGGCCGCTTCGAAAGGACCCAACTTTTTGTTCGATGAACTTGCCGAACGAATCGTCAAAGGCCCAATTGCGTTCCGGATTCTGGTGCAGCTCGCCAACGACGGCGACGTCGTGGACGATGCCACCGCTCACTGGCCGGAAAACCGTCCCGTCCTCGAACTTGGAACGATCACGCTCACAGAACCGGTGGCGCAGAATGCCGGCGAGCAACAGCAGATCATCTTTGACCCCATCCCGCGCGTTGACGGAATCGATCCGTCGGCTGATCCATTGCTGGAACTGCGCGCCGCTGTCTACTTGCTAAGTGGACGCCGCCGGCGCGCCGCGCAACGGGAAAGTTAACATTTTCGAGATTTGATCCGATAGGATCAATATGATTTCCCTTCGTCAGGCCATGCGTGTGGACCTGGAGGAATCGCTCAAATCGGCCGTCGATTCCTATCGCGCAGCATTAGCTGCGGCTGCCGATGCCGGTGCGCGCGCTTACCCGCCAGCCGGCGAGATTCTCAAACAGACTCTGCTGAAACTGCAGGAAACGCTCATCAACGCGTCAGCGCCGGGAACGTTCCTGGCAACCGGGCAGTCGGTGGAACAGCAATTGAAAGCCTGGAGCGATAGCGCGTCGCACTACTATCAGGAAAGTGCCGATGAGATCAAAAGTCTGCTGCTCCAAGTAGCCAAAGCCGCAGCGGAGGTCGGCGACCGCGACCAGCGCTATGGCGAGACGTTTCAATCCCTAGCCGGACGTCTCGAGAATGCGGCCAAACTCGACAACATCAGTGCCATGCGGCAGTCGCTCTCGACAAGCGCGGTCGAGCTGGTCAACTGCGTGACGAAAATGACCGAGGATGGGAAGCGGACAGTGGAACAACTCCGGGCACAAGTTTCCAATTACGAAGCCCGTATGCAGGAAGCCGAGCGTCTTGCTTCCGTGGATCCTCTCACGGGCGTAAGCAACCGGCGCATCACCGAGCGCCGGATCGAACGGCGGATTGCGGAAGCTTCTCCATTCTTCGTGATGTATCTCGACCTCAACGGCTTCAAACAGATCAACGACACACTGGGCCATCCAGCCGGCGACGATCTGCTGAAGCAGTTCGCCAGTGAACTCCGGCACAGCTTACGACCCACAGACATGGTGGGCCGGTTCGGTGGCGACGAATTTGTGGTGGTGATGGACGGCGTGGCAGGCGATGCCGCAAAACGCGTCGAAAACGTCAAGCGATATGTCAATGGCGATTACTCCCTTGCGAGTGGCAATGGAAAGACGAAAGTACCCATCTCAGCGGCGATCGGCTTGGCGGTATGGAAGCCGGGTACGACCGCTCAACAACTTCTGACAGCAGCGGATCAGGCCATGTATGAAGACAAGAAGCGCACACCCCATCTCACCAGGGCGTAACCCAATCGAAACACCATTCGCGCTCCAATGCGCTAAATTGGTTCAACCATGCAGAGCTACGACTTAATCGTCATCGGCTCGGGTCCGGCCGGCCAGCGAGCCGCGATTCAAGGCTCGAAGATGGGCAAGCGGGTGGGCCTCATCGAGCGTCGCGAAGTCATCGGAGGCGTGTGCATCAACAGCGGCACCATTCCGAGCAAAACCATCCGCGAAGCCGTGCTGCATCTCTCTGGTTATTCGTATCAGAACGTCTACGGCGTCAACTATCGCGTGAAGGAAAAGATCACCATGGCGGATCTTGCCTTCCGCGTGCAGCACGTGATCAAAACAGAAGTCGATGTCATCCAGGGACAGTTGTCGCGCAACAACGTTGAGATGATCATCGGCGTCGCGACGTTCTTGGATCCACACACCATCCGCGTCGATAGCCCGCGCGGCCAGCAAACGTACACGGCCGAAGCATTCATTATCGCCACTGGAACCAAGCCGGCGGCCTCGAACAAAATCGCCATCAACGGCCGCAACATCATTGATAGCGATCAAATTCTCTCGATGCCGGAATTGCCCAAAACGCTCATCGTGGTGGGTGGCGGCGTCATTGGCGTCGAGTACACTTGCATGTTCGCGACGCTCGGCGTGCGCGTGATCCTGGTGGAAAAACGGCCGCGCCTGCTCGAATTCGCGGATGCCGAAATGGTGGAAGCGCTCTCCTACAACTTACGCGATCATCGGGTCACCATGCGGCTGAATGAAGAAGTGGAAAGCGTGGAAGACCTGCCTGACGGCACGGTAGTCGCTTATCTGGAAAGCAAAAAGAAGATCTCGGGCGATGCCTTACTTTATTCCGTAGGCCGCCAAGGCAACGTGGACGAGCTTAACCTTGCCAACGCCGCGGTGGAAACGGATGCGCGTGGCCGCATTCCGGTGGACGCGAACTATCGCACCAAGCAGCCGCACATTTTCGCCGTAGGCGACGTCATCGGATTTCCCAGCCTCGCTTCCGTCTCCATGGAACAGGGACGCATCGCCTGCGCCAACGCGTTCGGCCGCACCATTCAATCCAACCCTGCCAGTTATCCTTACGGGATTTATACCATCCCCGAAATTTCCTTCATCGGTAAGAATGAAGAACAGCTTACCGACGAAGATGTTCCCTATGAAGTCGGCGTCGCTTATTATCGTGAAATCGCTCGCGGGCAGATTCGCGGCGATACCACCGGACGCCTGAAAATTATCTTTCACCGCGAAACCAAAGAGATCCTGGGTGTCCATATCATTGGAGAAGGTGCAACCGAGTTGCTGCACATTGGGCAAGCTGTGATGATCCTGGGCGGCACAGTGGATTATTTCATTAATACCGTTTTCAATTACCCCACCTTGGCGGAATGCTACAAGGCGGCCGCGTTCAACGGTGTGAATAAGTTATCCCGGGCCTGAAAAAGGTGCCCGATAGAGGAAGGCGCTGAAAGCGACACATATGCTCAGATCCATTGGCGTCACAACGGCGGAACACATCGCCGCTGGCCTTGTGGAAGGTAGTCAACTGGTTTCGAAGCTCCGCTTGTTTCAAGAACATTCCGAAACCGACGCGCTGCACGGCATGCCCTCCAGCGGTATCGCCCAGACGATCGCGGACCAGATTCTAGCTGTCGCGGGCGATTCCGCCATCGAAGCGATCGGCATCGGCGTGCCCGGCATCATCAAGGATGGATTGATTGAGGAATCGCCGAACCTTCGCCAACTCAAAGGCGCGAACATGCGGGATCTGATCGGTGAAATCCTGCGCCAAAAAGGCCTGGACGCGCCGGTTCACATTTATAACGACGCGGACGTGGTGGCCGCGGGCATGGCCGCCACTCGCGGGCAGCTGGATCGGCTCATCCGGGTCTGGACGCTCGGGCACGGCATCGGATTCGGTATCTATCCCTGGCACGAAGGCATCTGGGAAGGCGGCCACATGGTGGTGTCGCTCGATCCGCGAGAAAAATATTGCGGTTGCGGCGGGCGCGGACATCTGGAAGGCATCATGGGCCATCGTGCCATGCGGCTGCGTTTTCTCGACCTCGAGCCCGACGAGATTTTCGAAAACGCCAAACGCGGCGATCCGCGTTGCGTCGATTTCGTTAAATTGTGGCACGCCGCGCTTGCTTCGGGCACCGCAAGCTCCATCCATTTGGCGGGTCCGGGCAAATTCTTCATTTCCGGATTCAACGCACGGCATCTGGATCTGAACCTGCTCAACCAGTATGTCAGTGAAATGGTGAAGATGAGTCCGCTGCAGGGTTACGTGTTCGAAGTGGTGCCCGGCAGCAGTGAAATCGCGGTAATCGGCGCGGCCGTTAACGCTCTGCGCGCAAATCTCTAAACGGAGTTCAACTTCGCAGCGACTTGCGCGACGCGCTTGCCTTGAAAGCGCGCTACCGCCAGCTCATCTTCGGTGGGCGGCGAACTGTTCTGGCCGGCGACGTGCGACGCGCCGTACGGCGTCCCCGCCTTAAATACAGCCGGCTCTCCGTAACCCGTCGGCACGATAATAAATCCCAAATGCGCCATCGGATTGTAGAGCGAGAGGATGGTGGTCTCATTGCCGCCATGCGGCGTGCCCGTGGACGTGAAAGCGCTCCCGACCTTCCCGTTCAGCTTGCCTTGAAACCACAGCCCGCCCAGCGAGTCGATAAATGCTTTTAGTTCGGCCGCGCAATTTCCGAAACGCGTTGGCGTTCCGAAAATAATCGCATCCGCCCATTCAGCATCCTCAATCGTGGGTGCGCCATAGGTCGCATGCAATCGCGCGGAATTTTCCGCCCATCCGGGTGCTTTCGCCATAACCTCCGGCCCAACGATATCGGGCGTCCGGCGCATTCGAACCTCGGCGCCTTCCGCCATCGCGCCCTCAGCCACTCCGAGCGCCAGCTTCTCAGTAGATCCGTTTCGCGAGTAGAAAACAATCAGAACTTTGGCCATAGCGTGTTCTCAGCTCCGTTGATACAGCGGCACGCACTCTTCATGCCGGCTCTCTCCGCCGTCGTTCACCGTGAACAGCGGCTTGTGTTTCTCCGATCCGCCTTCATGGCTCCACAGCGACGCGCTGCCATACATTCCGTCCTTACGCAACGCGTAAAAATTAATGTCGAACGCCGCGAGCCGAGCCTTGTCATCGTTGAAATTACGCGAAATCCGCTTGAGCGCGTCTAAACAAGCTTCCTTGGGCGTCATCCCGTGCCGCATGTTCTCGACGATGGTATGAGCGCCGGAGATTCGAATATTTTCTTCGCCACGCCCGGTGGATCCCGCGGCGCCGTAATCCTGATCGACATACAAGCCCGCGCCGATGATCGGCGAGTCGCCTATGCGGCCCGCGATTTTCCAGGCCAGCCCGCTCGTCGTCGTTACGCCCGACATCTCGCCCTTCTCGTTCAACGCCAGGCAGTTGATGGTGCCGGTGATCGGATGGATGGCCATTTCGCGCGCCCAAGCTAGTGTCTTCTCATCCACGTTGGGAAAAAGCTCGCGTAGCTCGGCGGTGGCGTTGCCTGTTTCCACTTCGTTTGACCAGTTGGTGTGTCCCTTCTTATCGCGCATCGATTTCTTCCACACCAGCCACGCCACCCGCGACTCTTCCGTCAACAGTTCTTCCAGCTTGAACCCCATGTCTTTGGCGAACTTGTCCGCGCCCTGGCCCACCATCATGATATGGTCGGTTTCCTGCATCACCAGTTGCGCCAGGCGCGCCGGAGTCTTCACCATCCGGACGCCCGCCACCGACCCGCAGCGCCGCGACGGTCCGTGCATCACGCTGGCATCGAGTTCCACCACGCCGTCCTCGTTCGGCAATCCAGCGTAGCCGACGCCGTGCTGCGCCGGATCGAGCTCCACGATCTGAACGCCGGCCACCACCGCATCCAGCGTGTCCGCGCCTGCCTGGATCATGGTCATCGCCTTGTGACAAGCTTCTTTGCCATTGACGCTCGCGATCACGATGTTCTTCGGAGCTTGAGCCGATGCTCTTGGCCCCGCCGCTGCCGCCGCGCCGAGCGCCGCCGAGCTTTTCATCCACGTTCGCCTGCTGATTCCCGATGCCATGTCCGATGTACTCCTTCCCTCTTCAGCTACACTAACTCTTTATTCCATGCGCGAGCAAATCCGTCCCGCTCCATCTATCACTGGAGCCATTCAACTTCCCGGCGACAAGTCCATTTCCCATCGATACGCCATGTTGGCAGCAATTGCTGAAGGCACGTCGAAGCTGGAAAATTATTCCACCGGCGCGGATTGCCAATCCACCTTGGCTTGCGTACGCGCCCTCGGCGCAATCATCGACCGGCGTGACGGCGTTATCTCCATTCAGGGCTGCGGGCTGGATGGGCTCCGTGAACCCGCTGACATGCTGGACGCCGGGAACTCCGGCTCCACCATCCGCATGCTCTCCGGAATTCTCGCGGCACAATCTTTTGAATCTCGCATCGGTGGAGACGAATCTCTTTCCCGCCGTCCCATGCAGCGCATTCTCGATCCGTTGCGGCAGATGGGCGCATCGTTGGACGCGCGCGACGGGCGCTTCCCGCCGCTGCATATCCACGGAAGCCTGCTGCACCCCATCGAATACACGCTTCCCGTCCCTAGCGCGCAAGTAAAAAGCTGCGTGCTGCTCGCCGGACTCTACGCCGACGGCCGCACCACGGTTCACGAACCCATTCGCACACGCGATCACACGGAATTGGCATTGCGCGAATTCGGCGCAGAGGTGGAAGTGGTGAAGCGAGCCATCACCGTCACCGGGCGGGCGCGCCTCGAAGCCCGCACTCTGCGCGTCCCGGGCGACTTGTCCTCCGCGGCATTTTTTCTGGTTGCAGCGCTGATTGTCCCAGAGTCCACGCTCACGATTCACGGCGTCGGCCTGAATCCGACTAGATCCACACTGCTCGATTTTCTGGTGGAAATGGGCGCCGATCTCAAAGTTCTGGACGTCAGCTCCTCCGGCGGCGAACTGGTCGGCGACGTACTGATCCGCAAGTCATCCATTCGCGGCGGAGTCTTGGAAAAGGCGCGGACCGCGGCGCTAATCGACGAAATTCCGGTGCTCGCCGTGCTCGGAGCCGCCAGCGAGGAAGGTTTGGTCGTGCGCGACGCCGCGGAACTTCGGGTCAAGGAAACAGACCGCATCGCTTCCATCGCGGAAAACTTCAGGCGTATGGGCCTTAACATCACCACTCACGAAGACGGCTTCGAAGTTCCCGGCCGCCAGAAGTTCCACGCAGCCGAACTGGATTCTTTTGGCGACCACCGCATTGCCATGGCGTTCTCCGTCGCGGCCTTGATAGCGGACGGCGATTGTGTGATAGAAGACTCCGGCGCCGCCTCCGTTTCATTCCCCGAATTTTTCGATACACTACATCGTGCGGCGGGCGAATAAATTATGGATGTTGCCGATCTCACTCTCGAGGGTCTGGTTCACGATCTGAACAACGTTTTCCAAACGATTAGCGAAAGCGCCGAGCTTTTGGAAGACGATCCGAAATGGGAGAAGCTGGCGCACACCCTGCAACGCAGTGTCGATCGCGGCCAGCGAATCGTCCATAGCATCCTTGAGAGCAACCGTACCGGCGCCGAGCTCGCCCCGGTGATCGAAAATGCGACCCAGTTTTGCCGCGATTATCTGGAATGCGCCAACGGCCCGAAGATCGAATTCAGTGGTGAGATCGATCCGGATTTTCGTTTGAAGGGTGACGCGGCTCAATGGGAGCGCGTGCTGGTAAACCTGTTTCTCAACTCAGCGCAGGCCGGCGCCAAGAACATTCGCGTGCAGGCGCGTGAAGGCCAAATCGTGGTGACCGACGATGGGCCCGGCATCTCTCCCGAATTGTTGCCGCGGATTTTCGAACCGCGCGTCTCGACGAAATCCATCATTTCGGGACTCGGCCTATATGTAGTCCAGTCCATCGTGGAACAAAACGGCGGATCGGTGAGCGCCGCGAACGGACAAAACGGCGGCGCTGTCTTCACCATGCGCGTCTAGGGTAGAATATCTACCAGCGATGCCATCCGATTCCTCCGGCAAAGTCGAGCTGCTGCAAGGCACGCTCGACATGCTGATTCTGCGGACCCTTCTGTTCGGCCCAGCGCACGGCCATCACATCGCAAAGCATATCCGCAGCACCACCGACGAAGTTTTGCAGGTTGAGCACGGGTCGCTTTATCCGGCGTTGCATCGGCTGGAGCGCAAAGGTTGGGTGGCCGCCAAATGGGAAATGGCCAAGGATCGCAACCGCGAGTTCAAATACTACCGCCTGACTCCCGCCGGACGAAAACAGCTAGCCGCGGAAGAGTCGAAATGGAAGCAACTCGCCCGCGCCATCGGACAAGTGATGTGGCCGGCGCAATCTACGGATTAGCCAACTTAATCGTTTTTCCCGTCGCAGCCGATTCGCGCGCCGCCGCAAGAATCTCAACCACGATCATATTGTTCTCAAGCGATGACAATCCGCTCGGCTTTCGCTTTCCACGCGCGACAGCGGCCAGGTACTCCACCGGATCCCGCTCATCGGCCGGCAGTGGATCGAGTGTCGCGTGGACTTCCTCATCGCGCTGCCCAGGCATCCGCACGCGTAGCATGCTGCCACCCACCGCGATGGCGTAACCGCGCTCGCCATACACTTCGAAATCCTTGCGGCTGAACGGCCAGTTCCACGACGCTTGAATGATCCCTTGCGCCGCCGGATATTCCACCAGGATGTTCGCCTCGTCGTCCACGCGGGGATAAATCTTCGGCTTGAAGCGCGAGGTGAGCGCGGTTACCGCGAGCGGCCGCTGATTGTCCATCATCCAGGTCATGAGATTCGCGCCATAGCATCCAAAATCGAACAGCGCGCCGGCGCCATTCTTCACCGGATCCGTGAGCCATTCGAAAAACTCCGGCGGAACATGAATCTCCTGTGGACCCTCATGCCCATCCATCGCAACCATTTTTCGGATCTGACCCGCCGCCCGCTGCTGCTTGATCAGGTCCCACATCTTGCCATGGCTGCGATACCAGGTGGTCTCGTAATTAATTACCACCGGAATCTTGCCGGCGGTCGCCGATCGCTGAATGCTGCGCGCATGCTCCAGGCTCACCGCGAGGGGCTTCTCCATCATCACGGGAATGTGCCGCTTGGCGCACGCTTCCACTACCATCGGATGATCGAACGTGCTGGTGAACGTCGCTACCGCATCCGGCTTGGCGCGATCGAGCATCGCACCCAGGTCGGTGGAAAAGATCGAATCGTCCAAATGATATTGCTTTGCGTATTTGCGTTGCACTTCCACATTCGGTTCGAAAACCGCCACCACCTGAACATCCGTGCGATCGCGAATGCTGTGCAGGAATCCATCGACATGACTGTGCACTAACCCAGCAATAGCCAATCGCAAAGGCTGCGCGGCACCCAGTGAGCAAAGGGCAAGAAACAGAACACAGATACGAATCACGCTTTGCATGATACCGAATCCGGCAACCAGAAACGATCCTGTTACAATCCAACGATGAACAAGATCCTCGGCCACGCGCTTTGGGCCGCCGTCGCGATCGCCGCCGCATTTTTCCTGGCCGGTATCGCGATCAACCATGGCGAACCCGTGAACAGCTTCTGGCTCGTGCTCGCATCCGTCTGCACTTATCTAATCGGGTTCCGCTTCTATGCGAAATTCATCGCAGCGAAAGTGATGGTTCTTAACGATCAACGCGCCACACCGGCCGAGCGCTTGCGCGATGGGCTGGATTTCGAGCCCACCAACAAATGGATTGTCTTCGGACACCACTTCGCAGCCATCGCGGGACCCGGACCACTGGTTGGTCCTACGCTCGCAGCTCAATTCGGCTATCTTCCCGGCGCTCTCTGGATCGTCGTCGGATGCGTGCTGGGCGGCGCAGTACAGGATTTCGTGATTTTGTTTTGTTCCATGCGGCGCGATGGAAAGTCGCTCGGTCAAATGGCGCGGCAGGAGATCGGAAAAGTCGGCGGATTCACGGCTCTCATCACCGTCCTGCTCATCATGATCGTATTGCTCGCCGTCGTCGCGTTGGTTGTCGTGAACGCGCTCAAAGGCAGCCCTTGGGGAACATTCACCATCGCGGCCACCATGCCCATCGCCTTGTTTATGGGGATTTATCTTCGCTATCTGCGTCCCGGAAAAGTGCTGGAATGTTCCATCCTTGGATTTGTGCTGGTAATCGCGAGCATCTTCGGCGGTCAAATGGTCGCCGATTCTCCTACGTGGGCGCCATGGTTCACGCTCTCGGCAACCGCGCTCGCGGTCGCAACCATCCTCTACGGATTCCTGGCCAGCGTTCTTCCCGTCTGGCTATTCCTCGCACCGCGCGATTACCTCAGTACCTTCGTCAAGCTGGGCGTGGTGTTGATGCTCGGGCTCGGCATCATTCTCGTGCATCCCACGCTCGAACTGCCCGCCTTCACTCGCTTCACCGACGGCAACGGACCGATCTTCGCCGGAAAAGTTTTCCCCTTCTGCTTTATCACCATCGCCTGTGGCGCCATTTCCGGATTTCATTCGCTCATCTCTTCCGGCACCACACCCAAGATGATCGCCCGTGAATGGACTGCGTGGCCGGTGGGCTACGGCGCGATGTTGCTGGAAGGCTTCGTCGCGATCATGGCGCTGATCGCGGCATGCTCGTTGCAACCCGGCGTTTACTTTGCCGTGAACTCTCCCGCCGGAGTAGTCGGCAGCACCCCCACGGCGGCCGTTTCCACAATTTCCGGCTGGGGCTTTCCCGTGTCCACAGCGCAAATGGATTCCCTCGCGGCCGATGTCGGCGAAAAGAATCTGTTCTATCGCACTGGCGGCGCGCCATCGCTTGCGCTCGGTATGGCTCACATCTTTTCCAAAACCGGAGGCGGCCGGGCCATTCTCGGATTCTGGTATCACTTCGCCATTATGTTCGAGGCGCTGTTCATTCTTACGATCATCGCAGCCGGCACACGCGTGGGCCGCTTCATGCTGCAGGACCTGCTCGGGCACGCGATTCCACCGCTGCGTCGAACGAATTGGATGCCCGGCGTGCTCGCGGCCAGCGCGGCGATCGTCGCGGCATGGGGATATTTCCTTTATCAGGGAGTGCGCGATCCGTTGGGCGGAATCAATTCCCTGTGGCCGCTATTTGGCATTGGCAATCAGCTGCTAGCGGCGATTGCGCTTTGTGTGGCGACGACCATTCTGATCAAAATGCATCGGGCGCGCTACATGTGGATCACGGGCATCCCGCTCACGTGGCTCGTAGTCGTCTGCTTCACCGCAGGTTGGGAGAAAATCTTCTCCGATCAGCCACGTCTGGGATTTCTGGCCGACGCTGCTCGCTTGCAGAACGCGCTCGATGCCGGAAAAATCGCAGCCGCTCAAATCGCCCAAACCAAAGGCCAGATCTTCAACGATCGCCTGGATGCCGTCGTTTGCGGGGTGTTCCTGGTGCTCGTGCTTCTGATTTTGGTGGATTCGATTCGAGTCTGGCTCTCGATTCTCAGCGGCTCGAAGCGGTCGAAAGTCGACGAGGCGCCGTTCGTTCTCTCCGCGCTCCGCCCGGAGGAGTTGTGAAAGCCTTCTTCCGAACGATCCTTGCCATGGTGCGCGAAATCGCGGACGAGAACGCCTATCACCGGTACTTGCGCCATCTGGGCCGAACCCACTCGCCCGAAGAATGGCGCAAATTCAGCGATCAGCGCTTCGCCCGCAAATACGCTCGAGCCAAATGCTGTTAAGAACCAGCTACTGAAAATGTGTAGCCAGATTCTGCGTCAGCAGTGCATCGTTTTTGGCCGTCCGCGCCCGTGCCAAATGTTCGTTGCGCTCTGTCGTCCGGGCTGGAACGGTCGCCATCAGCGCCGCGGCGAAATGCAGTTCGGCGGAATTCGGCTCTAGCGCCAGCGCCTTTTCCACGAACTGATAGCCATCTACGCCTGCGGCTAAATCCTCCTTATAAAGCCACTGGATCTGGCTCATTGAGGACAGAAAATAGCCGTAATCGAAATACGCGTTCGCCGTTGGCTTCGCCGACTCCCGTTCTTTGAGCTGAGCGAGCAGCGCACGCGCAGCGGAATGGTTCTTCCCGCCGTAGATCACCGCGCGCCGCAATGTTTCCATGCGAACCAATACCGAGGGGCTTTGATCCAAAAGCTGGAGTGTATCGTTGGCCAGGTTCTGCGTGTTATAGGCCGGATCGGTTGCATCCCAGTCGCGCGTTGAAGCGCTCCAGGGCAATGATTTCGCATCGCCGATAGCGTAGGGATGACAGATGAGCGGTGGACCCGCCTGAGCGACAAACATCGTCGCCAGCAAGCTAATCGAAAAGAGCAAAGTGTTGCGCATCGTTTTTTGCCTCCGCCCGGAAGGACGAAACTTTGCGCCAACCGTTAACCGGACTTCCGCACATCTTTCAAAACAGCGGCCCATCCGCCCCAGCCGCGGCTTTCCGAATACGGATCTTCTTCCACCGAGAACGCAGCATCCAGCTTCCCCCCAGCGGGAAGTTCCCCTGCACGCTCCGCAAAATTCCAAGCCGTCGATTGCAGATTGCGCCCACTTTGCCGCAGGTGCACCTTGAGATGCTTCTCTTTCAACAAAACCGGCTCAGCCGCAACCTCGGCGTCGAGCATCGCGAGCACCGGAGGCGGATTTCCGAATCCAAATGGCGCCAGGCCAAGAATCTCTTCCACTGCCGGACCCGTCGTCAATTCCTTCAAATCCACCACGGCGTCAATTGCCAACCGTGGATGAAAATCAGCAGCCGTCAGCCGCGTGCGTGCATATTCATCCAGCCGCCGCCGGAATTCCGGAACCATGTCGGACGACATGCTCAATCCCGCCGCCTGCCGATGTCCGCCGAAGCGTGAGAAAAGATCGGGCATGGATTCCAGCGCTTCCAATAAATGGAACGGCGTGATGCTGCGCCCGGAACCTTGCGCTTCGCCGTCTTCTTCGCTCAACACAAATACCGGACGATAGAAGCGTTCCACCAAACGGCTGGCCACGATCCCAACGACGCCGCGATGCCAGTTCGTGCCTGCAAAAACCAGCGCCGCTTGATCCTCCGTCACTGGAACCTGGTTGCATTCCTCCAGCACCAGCCGCACGATGTCCGCTTCCGTCTGCTGGCGCTCTTGATTCAGCGAGTGAAGCTGCTTGGCCAGTGTGCGCGCGGTTTCCAAATCTTCCGTGAGGAACATTCGGATGACATTTTGCGCGTCATCCATGCGTCCGGCAGCGTTGATGCGGGGCGCAATTTGAAACGCCACCTGACGCGCATTCGGCGCGCGTCCATTCAGCATTCCCGAAACTTCCAGCAGCGCCCGCAGCCCGGGATTGTGTACGCGATGCAAACCTGCCAGCCCGTATTTCACAATTACGCGATTCTCACCGAGCAGCGGTACGACATCCGCAACCGTCGCCACCGCTACTAGCTTGAGGAACGACTTCAACATTCGAGCCAGCTTGTCTTCCGGCCATCCGAGCGATGCGAGCAGCGCGTGCACCAGCTTGAACGCCACTCCCGCGCCGCACAAATTCTTATCCGGATAACTGCAGTCGCGCCGGTTCGGATTCACCACAGCTAGCGCCGGCGGCAGTTCTGCCTCCGGTAAATGGTGATCGGTCACGATCACGTCAATACCAAGCTCTCGCGCGCCGCGCACCACTTCCCCTGCGCGGATTCCCGTGTCCACGCTGACAATCAGCCGGACACCCATGGCCGCCGCGCGTTCCACCACTTCCGCGCGCATGCCATAGCCGTCCTTGAGACGATGCGGAACATGGAAGCTCGCCTGGCCGCCGGCCAGTTCGATTGCCTTCTTCAAAATCACGACGGATACGGTCCCGTCCACGTCGTAATCGCCGTAGATCAGGATCTTTTCCTGCCCCGCGATCGCCGCGCGCAGCCTCGCCAATGCTTCCGGCATTCCCATCAGCAGATTTGGCGAATGCATGTGCGCGATCGACGGTTTGAGAAATCGGCTGGCAACCTCGGCGTCCGTAAAACCTCGCGCTGCGAGCACACGCGCCGTCAACGGCTGCACCCGCAAGGACTTTGCCAGTTCGGCGATTGTTTCAGGATCGGGCGCCGGGAGCACCCATTGCGTGGTGGGCACAGCTAGTTCTTCGAAAAATAGCCGCTGATCGGTGTGTCGCTGTCGTCATCCGATTCGGCATCCAGAATTTGGATCTCATCCAGGATGTCCGATAAATCTTCGAACCAATCCGTGCGCAAGTCGAAAACGAAAACCCGCCCGGCGTAATCGAAGGACAGTTCAATCGAACAAACCAGACCATCGTAAACGCGCATATCGTTGAGACGGCGCTCCAATTCGTGGAACTCCTCGCGCGGCATATCGCAGCCCGTGAGTTGCTCCAGCGCTTCATCCAACTGGTCCGCGGAAAATTCGCGCTGGTTGAACACAATCATTCGAACCCCGGCCTTCTGCGCGGCTTTGACGAATAGCGTGTAATCCGGATACTCCTCCGCATCCCAATAAACGCCCTGCATCGCGTCCAGCCCGCGCGAGTATCCGTAGAAGACGGCCATCCCCGCTTCGTCCAGATGATGTTCGATTTCCTTCTTGAGTGTGTCCAGATTTGGTTTCATTGACGCGGCCCGGCTTCGATGCCTCACGGTATCATACTCCCGATCCATTGGCTCACCAGCGACAGTGTCCGCGCCGCCTCTCCGCCCCGGATGACCTGGATCTTCCCAACTCCGGTAGGACGCCATCTCGCAAACATTCGCTCAGATGGAAAGCCGGCGAAGACGCTGATCATCGGCACACCGCTCGCTGCCGCGACGTGCCCTCCCGCCGAATCGTAGCCCAGATACATGCGGCTCTTTTGGATGTGCGCCGCGAACCCGGCGAACGAGCCATCCCACAGCTCGATTCCACCGCCGGCTCGCAACGCCGCTCGCTCCACCCGCTCGGCTTCTTCTCCGCCGGCGCCTTTGTCCACCAAGACGGGACGTGGCAATCGCTTCAAAACCTCTTCTTCAAACGGATCGGCCATTCGCTTGTCCGGATTTTCCCCCACTCCGAAACTCACCGTGGAAGCAAATTCCGCCGCGTCTAATCCGGTAGCGACGTATGGCCGCGCATCCGCGACTTCGAGAGTCTCCATCGCCCAGCGCCGGGCCAGCGCGTTAAGCGATTCGTTTCCTTCTCCGCCATAGCCCCGGCTTTCGAAAAAAAAGTACTGGTTCGGAGAACAAATCGGCAGCAGGCCCAACTGAGTCAGGCGCGAGTCCGGGTCGATCACGATGCTATCGGGTTCACTCACGGCCTCGCGCAATTGCGGCCAGATGGAAAGCCTATCGTCCAGCTTCGCTCCCCGTCCATAAGCAATCGGAACATGCCGCAGCCTGGTGTCAGCCGCGAACAGTTCCCAACTTTTCTGCGGACCCACGAAAAAGATATGCGAGTCTGGAAATCGTCGTTTTGCCGCATCGAGAATCACGCTGGTGACCGCCACGTCGGCGCCCAGTGTCACACGAGACAGAACAAAAACATTCTTCGGCACGCCATCCACTTTGCGGGGCTCACGGATGCGCCGGTAGCGCTCGACTAAATGCTCCGGATGCGCAAGATCTGGAATGCGCCTCGCGATCACGTCAGCGAACAGTTCTGCGTACACATCGCATAACCGCGGTTCGAACAAATCTCCCAACCGCTCCACCACAACGCGAAACAAAGCAGGATTGCCCGATTCGGCGATCAGCGGATCCAGCAGATAGGCCGGCCAAGGACGACCGTCCAGGCAATGCCGAAGCAACTCTTGCGCGGCGGCGTCAGCGGAGATACTTTCCAACCAGCAGCTCCAGCTTTCTTCGAGTGGTTTCCGGCACCGTGCTCGGATCGGTGATCAATGCATGTGCCAGCGCCGAACCGCACTTGCATTCTCGTGCCACCGGCATCGCGCTCACCGCGGCCGCCACAACCTTCGCGGCGTTCGCTGCGTTCTTCGTCAGGTTGGCGATGATATCGGTGACGGTTACCGCCGCGTGCTCCGCGTGCCAACAATCGTAATCGGTGACCATCGCAACAGTGACGTAGCAGATCTCCGCTTCTCGTGCCAGCTTCGCCTCTTGCAGATTGGTCATGCCGATCACGTCCATGCCCCAGCTTCGATACACGTTCGATTCGGCCTTGGTCGAAAACGCAGGGCCCTCCATGCACAAATAGGTGCCGCCCTTGAAAACGTCCACCCCGGCGTGCACGCATGCCTCGCGCACCACCTCCGCAAGCTGCGGACACACCGGATCCGCGAAACTGATGTGCGCTACCAAGCCTTCCCCGAAAAACGTCGACACCCGTCCGCGCGTGCGGTCAAAGAACTGATCGGGCACTACGAACCGCAGCGGTACATGCTCTTCTTTAAGCGATCCCACCGCGCTCAACGAGATAATCCGCTCCACTCCGAGCTGCTTGAACCCATAAATATTTGCGCGGAAATTCAGTTCCGACGGCGAAATCCGGTGACCGCGTCCATGACGCGCCAGAAATGCGATCTCGTGCCCTGCCAGCCGCCCCAGAACAAAATCATCCGAAGGTCTGCCCCACGGACTATCCAGCAGAACTTCTTCGGTCTGTTCAAATCCTGGCATGGAGTACAAACCACTCCCGCCGATAATTCCGATCGTTGGTTTCATTCCTGTATGAGTTCCAGCAAAACGCCGCCCGTCGAAGAAGGATGCACGAACACATAAAGATGGCCGCCCGCGCCACGTCTGGGATCGTTCATCAGCCGGGCGCCTTCTGATTTGAGCCGCTCCACGGTTGCCACCAGATCCGCCACCTTCAAGGCCACGTGATGAATTCCTTCTCCCCGCTTCTCGATAAATTTCGCGATCACCGAGTCCGGTTCCGCCGCTTCCAGCAGCTCAATTTTCGACTCTCCCGCCGGCAGCATCGCGAGGTTCACCTTCTCCTGTGCCACGGTTTCGCGCGCACCAGCGTCGAAACCCAGTTGATCCCGGTAAAACTTCAGTGCATCGTCCAACGAACGCACCGCGATCCCCAAATGATCGATCTGAAATTTGCTCATCGCTCCAACCAGCCATGCACGATTGTATAAGGATCGCTGCGGCGCGCGACAATCTCTTCGGCCGCCGCATGAAAATCCAAGTCCGGAAAACGATGCAGCAGTCGTTCCCGCAGCATCTCGCGCAACCGTTGCGTCCAATTGGCAATAGCCCGCCCATTCCCATCCGAGTGCGCCAGAAATTCTCGGATCGCCGCCAACACTTCAGCTATGCCCTTACCATCCACCGCGACGGTTCTCACAATCGGCGGAACCCAACCGTCCGCGCGCGTCGACAGGCTCTGAATATTTTTGATCTCCCTCTCCAGACGATCCGCATCCGGCTGATCGGACTTGTTGATCACAAACACATCCGCGATCTCCATGATCCCGGCCTTGATCGCCTGCACATCGTCGCCCATCCCCGGCACCAGCACTACCACCGTGACAGAGGCTAACTTCGCGATTTCCACTTCATCCTGGCCCACGCCCACGGTTTCGATCAGCACCACATCGCGTCCGGCCGCGTCCAGCAGCACAGCCATGTCGGTTGTCGCCGCCGCCACTCCGCCCAGCCATCCGCGCGTCGCCATCGAGCGGATGAACACCTGTGGATCGGCATGATGATCCAACATGCGGATGCGATCGCCCAGAATCGCCCCGCCCGTGTACGGACTCGTCGGATCCACCGCGATCACGCCCACCGATTTCCCCTCGCCGCGCAGCCCGTGCGTCACCTTGTCGACGAGCGTGCTTTTGCCGGCGCCTGGAGCCCCCGTGATTCCGATGGTGAGCGCGCGTCCTGAGTGCGGAAACAGTTCCTTGAGCAACTGGTCGGCTTGCGGTCTCCGATTCTCGATAGCCGTCGCAGCTCGCGCCAATGCACGCAAATCGCCGGACAGAATCTCTTGCGCCGTGACCTGCGCCATCAGGATTTCAAAAGCTGCCGCGCGATCACCAGCCGCTGGATCTCGCTGGTTCCTTCGCCGATGGTGCACAACTTCACGTCGCGATAAAATTTCTCCACTGGATAATCCTTGATGAAGCCGTATCCGCCATGGATCTGCACCGCCTCGTTGGTCACCCGCACAGCCACTTCCGACGCAAACAACTTCGCCATAGCGGATTCCTTGGTGACACGCTGCCCCTGATCCTTCATCCAGCCCGCGCGATAAGTGAGCAGCCGCGCCGCATCGATTTCAGTGGCCATATCCGCCAGCTTGTTCTGGATGGATTGAAACTCGGATATCGGCCGTCCAAACTGTTTCCGCTGCAAAGAGTACTTGAGCGCTGCATCGTAAGCGCCTTGCGCGGTACCCACCGAAAGCGCCGCAATCGAGATGCGCCCGCCATCCAGAATTCGCAGGCTATCCACAAATCCCTCGCCCGGCTTGCCCAGCAGTTGCGATTCTGGCAGCCTGCAATTGCTGAACGCGAGCTCCCCCGTCGCACTGGCGCGCATGCCAAGCTTGTTTTCTTTTTTGCCGACGCGGAATCCCGGCACATCCTTCTCCACCAAGAATGCCGAAACTCCGTGCTGCGAGGCGCCGCGATCCGTGATCGCCATGGTCACCACCACGTCCGCATATTGCGCGTTGGTGATGAAGTTCTTCGATCCGTCCAACACCCAACACGTGCCTTGCTTGACGGCTTTCGTCCGCATCGACCCAGCATCCGACCCGGATTCCGGCTCCGTCAAGGCCCAGCTTCCAATAAACTCCCCGGAAGTCAGCTTCGGAAGATACTTCGCGCGCTGCTCTTCGTTCCCAGCCAGATAAATGTGGTTCGTGCACAGCGAGTTGTGCGCCGCGACAATCAACCCCACCGACGGATCCACGCGCGCCAGCTCTTCGATGATGATCGCGTAATCAATGTATCCGAGCCCGGCGCCGCCCACTTCTTCGGGAAAAATCGCGCCGAGAAAACCCAAACGTCCGGCGTGCTTGATGACATCGAGGGGGAAAATCTGCTCCTCATCCCACTCCAGTACGTGCGGTGCGATCTCCGCCTGCGCGAACTCGCGCACGGTCTTCCGTAGCTGGATTTGGTCCGGCGTAAATTCAAATTGCATGGGTTGTCAGGTGAAGTTCTGCTTCGATTTTAGCAGCCAAGGCTACATGTCGAGTGAGCACGGACCCCAAGTCCGGGCCCTCTCCGTCGACATCCGGCGAAAGTGATATCGTCTAGGGTAGCTCACAACGTTGTGTGAGCCGGATCTTCCTAAAGGAGTTCGAATATGGCCTCTGTAATGTCTCCGGCAAGAGAACACCGGGTCGCTGTGTCCGCGACGAAACTCTTGATCAACAACCGCTGGGTCCCGAGTGAATCCGGCAAGACTTTTGCAACCATCAATCCCTCAACCGGGGAAGAAATCTGCCAGATCGCGGAAGCCGACGCAGCCGATGTCGAGAAGGCCGTGAAAGCTGCCCGGCATGCCTTCGACCATGGCCGTTGGCGCAAACTTCCCGCATCCGAACGCGGACGTCTGCTGCATCGCCTGGCCGATCTGATCGAAAAGAACGCGGATGAATTGGCTGCGCTCGAATCATTGGATAACGGGAAACCCCTCGGCGTCGCGAAAGCCGTCGATGTCGGAGCCACCGTCGGATGCATCCGCTATTTCGCCGGATGGGCCGACAAAGTTCATGGCAAAACCATTCCCGTGGACGGTCCGTTCTTCTGCTACACGCGGCATGAATCGGTGGGTGTGGTGGGACAAATCATTCCCTGGAACTTCCCCATGCTGATGCTGGCCTGGAAGCTCGGACCGGCGCTCGCCACGGGGAATACCGTGATCATGAAGCCCGCCGAGCAAACACCGTTATCGGCGCTGCGCATCGGCGAGTTGATCGTCGAAGCCGGATTCCCCGAAGGCGTCGTGAACATTCTGCCAGGATACGGCCCCACGGCAGGCGCCGCCATCGCGAACCACATGGATGTCGATAAAGTGGCCTTCACCGGGTCCACCGAGGTCGGCCGGCTCATCATGGAAGCAGCCGCAAAATCCAACTTGAAGCGCGTCACGCTCGAACTCGGCGGCAAGAGCCCAAACATTATCTTCGCCGACACGAATCTCGACGAAGCGGTGGAAGGCGCCCACTTCGGATTGTTCTTCAATCACGGCCAGTGCTGCTGCGCCGGATCGCGCGTCTTCGTGGAAGAAAAAATCTACGACGAGTTCGTGGAAAAAAGCGCCGTCCGCGCCCGCAACCGCACCGTGGGCGATCCCTTCGATCCCAAGACCGAACAGGGT
>DATGIH010000016.1:0-51281 GCA_035295865.1 Bryobacteraceae bacterium | reverse complement strand
CTGGGGCCTCTATGCGGGCGCGCTGGTTGCGATCTCGGGGGTCGTCGCAGTGTACTTCGTCAACTTGCATCCTCTTTCAAAAGAGGCGCCGGCTCTGTCACTTTCCCATCACTAGCTACCGGATAAATCGCGACGGCCGATCCGCGAGCGGCGGAAAAGTCTGGTGCGGCCCCGTCTGATACCAGTAAGCGACGGATGCGATGTCGGTCAGCGGCTGGAATTTCCCGTTCCCTGTTGTATACTTCTCCCCAAGCAATCAAAAATGGAAATCATCGCGGATTATCACGACCTCTGCGGCGAGTGCCCCATCTGGGATCCCGACGCGCGCACGCTCTACTGGACCGATTGCGAAGGGTTCCGCTTTTACAAATATCTGCCCGCAACCCGCCATCATGAAGTGATCAAGACGGGTCTCGAAATCAACGGGTACCGCGTAAATCGGCCGGGCGGATTTATTATCACCAACAACAGCGGAATCTGGCTCTGGGACGGCGCCGATAAGACCACCGCGATCGCCACCGAAGTGGACGGCGCAAAATGCCGGATGAACGATTGTATTTCCGATCCCGAAGGAAGGCTCTTCGCCGGATCCTGGTTCTATAACCCGGACGAAAAATATCCGTTGGGAAAATTGATGCGCGTTGACACCAATGGCCACGTTTCCATCTTGGACGACGGTTTCCATCTCGCAAACGGCCTCGCCTTCTCGCTCGACTACAAGACGCTCTACTTCACCGACACTTTTGTCCGCCGGATTTATGCGTACGACTACAATCGAACGACAGGCGCTATCCGCAACCGCAGAGTGTTCATTCAAGTCCCAAAGACCGAAGGTATGCCGGATGGCCTGACGTCGGATTCCGAAGGTTTCCTTTGGTCGGCGCAATGGTATGGCTCCTGCGTGGTGCGCTACGATCCGGACGGCAAAGTGGAACGGCGTCTCGCAACGGGCGCGAAACAAACCTCGTGCATGGGATTCGGCGGCCCCGATCTCACGGATTTATTCATCACCACCGCACTCAGATCGGTGCCAACTCCCGCGATGCCGCCGGGCTACGATGCGAAATCCGGGTTCTTTGGCGGTCCGCTTTATCATGATCGTCCCGGCGTTCGCGGCCGCGCCGAACAAAAAACCAACATCCGGATTGGCCGGTCAAGTCTGCCTTCGTGGTAGCGCTCCCTCGCGGTCGCGGTTCTGTAGGACGCATTGACACGCCACCGCCATTGGGCTATCGTTTGCACTAGGAACGGAATCGATGGCGCTGCTAATCGCGCCGGAGCAAGACCCGGCAACCCGTTTGTGGTTCTCCCAGGCCGAGGAGATCTGCCTGCACTCGTTCCGCTATTCCGCCGGCAAAGTCGAATGCCTGCCCCACACTCACGACGAATACAACATCATCATCTGCCTCTCGGGCGAAATCGTTTGCGTCGTAGTGGCCGATCGCCACATTCTCAAGCCGGGTGAAGTGTTGGTGGTGAACCCAGGCGAAGTTCACTACGCAACATATCCAAAAGAGCCCGTCGCTGCCGTCGGCATCACACTGCACGTCCCGGAAAGCGCAATGCACCGGACCATCCGCCGCATGCGCTTGCCGCTGGATCTGGATTCCAGTAGCATCTCCTTCGCGGGCAAAGCGCACGATCCGTCGCTGCTCCAATTCGCCGATGAACTTCTCGCCGAACTCAACGAACGGCAAAACGGTTTCGAGATGGTGGCGCAAGCATTGGTCACGCAGTTGTTGGTGCACTTGCTGCGGCGCTGCCTATCGCCGGTGATCCAAACACCCCGGCGCGTTCTTCCCAGGCAGTTGCCCTCGTGGCAGATGGTGCGAGCGTTCGAATACATGAACGCGTGCGGCAAGAGCGATTTCAAACTTTCGGATTTGTGTTCCACCGCCGGAACCAGCGCCAGCCGGTTCATTCAGCTTTTCAAGAACTCGGTCAGACCGGCGCAAAGCCCGCACGAAGTCTACAACCAGTTGTTGATGAGCAAGGCCAAGCGCTTTTTGGCGAATCCATCGAGTTCGGTCAAGGAGGTTTCCTTCGAACTCGGCTTCCAAAACGAGAGTCACTTCTGCAGAGTGTTCCGCAGCTACACCGGAACCACCCCCGGCAGCTATCGTCTTTCCCTTCAGTAGTCTGATCTGTTATTGCGCGTACGCCGCGTAAAAAGCGGATTCGTGCCATTGTTACCCTCCTGAAACATGTCACCGAACGCGTTTCCCATGTTATCTTTGGCTTCGCGTTTCCAACCAGGGGTATTCAGGAGGGGTGGATGTTGAAGGGGATTTCTTTCATTTGCAGCGCTTTAGCGCTTTGTATGGCGGTCGAGCCGCGGCTTTCCGCGCAAGCCGTCGGTTCCATAGTCGGCTTAGTTACTGATCGTAGCCAGGCTGTTGTCCCGAACGCCACCGTGACCGCCGTTCAAACCGGCACCAACTTCACGCGTGTCGTGAACACGAATAACTCCGGAAACTACATTATCCCGCTGCTGCCCGTCGGGACCTACACAGTCACGGCAGAGGGCAAGGGCCTGGAAAAGTCTTCGGCTCAGGTATCGCTCGACGTCGAACAGCGCCTTGAGGTGAATTTCACTCTCAGCGTCGCCGGCGTGAGTACCGCGGTAAATGTGGAAGCGGAGGCGCCGACCATCAATACGACGAACGGCGAAATCGGCGGTGTTATCGAGGGCCGGCAGGTGGCCAACTTGCCGCTCAATGGCCGCGACATCCAGAACCTGATGCTCACGCTGCCGGGCCAGACGCCCGAGACCAATAGCTCCTTTCAGTTTGAAGTGAATACGTCGGGGAACGGAAACCGCGGCGTCACCGGTTCCAGCTTCCTCGACGGCATGGATTCCAGTGACAACGAACTCGGCGGCGGACAGTTCGGGAACTTCAACCTGGACGCCATCGGCGAGTTCCGCGTGCTCCAGAACAACTACTCGGCCGAATATGGCCGCGGTTCAGGCACTATCGTTAGCGTCGTGTCCAAGACCGGCACCAACGATTTTCATGGATCGGCCTTCGAGTTCATCCGAAACGACGCTTTGGATGCGCGCAACTTTTTCGCGCCAAGTCTCGCCCCTTTCCGCCGCAATGAGTTTGGCGTAACCTTCGGCGGCCCCATTTGGATTCCGAAAGTCTACAACGGCCGCAACAAAACCTTCTTCTTCTTTGAGTACGCCGGTTTCCGGCAGCGCCTAGCCACGCCTGTGGTGATTCCCGTTCCGACGGCCGCCGAACGCCAAGGAATCGTGAATCTCGGAAATTACACATTGCAAGTCCCCGTCACTACCCAAGCCGCCGCCATCCTTAACGCCTACCCGATGCCCAATAACCCCGGCGGACAGTTCGGCGCGAATACTCTGCAAACCGCGTACAGCAGCCCCATCAACCGCGATCAATATTCGGGGCGCCTGGATCAGCAATTCTCGGTAAAGGACTCCTTCTTCTTCCGCTATAGCGTCGCCACCAATCACGCTCCCGTGCAGGATCCGTCGGAAGCCTTGATTCACCCGGCTTACTCGAGCTCTCTGGCGAACGACTGGATCAATTCCGGCCTCAGCGAAACTCACCTCTTCGGTCCTAGTCTCATCAACGAAATCCGCATCAGCGGAATGCAATCCATTGAACATGCCATCCCAGCCCCTTCCAACAGTACGACCGCGAGTTTCGCGGACGGAGCTTTTTACAGCTACGGTCCGGACGGCGGTGGCGGCGGATTCAGCCTCGCGCCGTTCACCATGAATTATCGCGACGCCATGACCTGGGTGAAGGGCCGCCACACCATGAATTTCGGCGCCGAATACCGCACGGTTCACTCCAGCTATTTTGGAACTTCGATCGGCGGTCCCAACGGTGTCTATGTTTTTGCCCCGGGCTCGCCTTCACCAGTGGCGATCCCCTCGTCCGATGGCGCTCACAACATCAACGTAGGCGATCCAACTCCCAACTCCATCGTCAGCTTCATGACCGGCATCAGCCAGTTTTACGAACGAAGCGTTGCATATCCCGGATTTGGACCTCCCGGCGGCGGCTTCGCTCCGTTCTCCATGCGGCGCCATGTGTGGTCCGGATGGTTCCAGGACGACTACAAAGTAACGAACAATCTCACGCTCAATATCGGGCTGCGCTACGAATACAACAGCGTCCCCACTGAGATTGGCAATCGGCTGGCCGGAATTGTGAACGATCCGCACTTCGTCGGCAGTTCACTCTGGGGCCAGATGGTTTTAAATCCGCAACCGATCTACAAGCGGGATTACACCGGTTTCGCGCCACGTCTCGGAATGGCCTGGAAGGTCCACCCCAAGACCGTGGTTCGCGGCGGTTTCGCGATCTTCACTAACCTGCCGCTTTCACAAACCGCGGATCAGCAAGGTTTCAATTTTCCGTTCGCGGGTTATAGCGCATCGCCGAATTTGACCTTCACCACGACCCCTAGACCGCTGAATCTTCCGCCCCTGCATGACTTGGCCGGCAACGTGGTCCCTTCCGGCGGAAATTCGAAGACAGTTCCACCGAACGATCCGATTAACCTCCTACCCTATGCTCCGCTTGAAACCAATGTCACCAGTAACGATTTGCACAACGGCTACACCATCAGCGGCAACGTCACAGTGGAACGTGAACTTCCGTTCGGTCTGGCTCTGCAAACGGGCTACGTTTTCAATAATGCCGTGAGTCTCTACGCATCGCAATTTCCCAACGCATATTCCGGCGCGCCATCGAACGTCACGCCGTTCACCAACGTGAATCCCGGCTTGGGCGAGTTCCAGTTGACCGACAATCACGCTCATTCAACGTACAACTCGCTGCAAACGACGCTGCGCAAGACCGTGCCCACCGCCGGTCTCACGTTCCAGCTCTCGTATACGTATGCCCACTCCATCGACAACGCCAGCACCGTGTACAACGGCGATGGCGCGAACTCCGCAGTCGGACAAAACAATCCTTTCTGCTGGAGTTGCGAAAAGTCTTCCTCGTCGTTCGATATCCGGCATCGCGTCGTCGTGAATTTCTCCTATTTGCTGCCGTTCGAAAAATGGGCGCCAGCGCTTCCCAAGCGGTTGACCAGCGGCTGGACTTTCTGGGGCATCACGACGGCGAGCACCGGATTCCCCTTCACCGTAAACACGCCGTATGGCACCGCCGAATACGGTATCGACAATTATGCCGGGACCACGGCAAGGCCGGATCTGGTTTCCACGGCGACGAAGCGTCAAGGCGCCGGCCCCGAAGAGCAACTCTTCTCGAATGAAGTGCTGGCGGACAGCGCCGGTTTCGCGAGCGCCGTGAACTCCATCAGCAGCTCCAATCCGAACCCGGTTTTTGTGGGCAAATATTTCTCCGCGCCGCTGACCGTCGCTAATGGAAATACGGTACTGGTTCGCCCGGGAAACTTAGGCCGCAATACTTTCCGGACCGCCGGATGGAGCAACCTGGATTTGTCGCTCGCCAAAGATACGCACATTACCGAACGGCTGAACATGCAGATCCGGGCGGAATTCTTCAACATTCTGAACCAACACGCATTCGCGATTCCGGACCGCACTCTCGGGACCAACGGTTTCGGCTTCGCATCCAGTACGCTGTTTGATCCGCGTGAGATCCAATTCGGGCTAAGATTGATTTTCTAGCGATGTCGAATTTCGCCACTTCGGAGGCGCTCCGGCGCCTCCTCCGCGGCAAAGCCTACCGAGCATGAAAATTACCAATTTGGAATTTATCCCAGTCAGTGTCCCGTATACGCATCGGGAAGTGAGCTCGATCGTAAATCGGGACGGAGTCACCGACATCGTCGTGAAGGCAACCACCGACGACGGATTGGTGGGCTGGGGCGAGAGTTGTAGCGGCGCCGACGTTGGATCGGTTCTGGCTGCGCTTCAAGCAATGAAGCCGTTCGTGATTGGCCGCGATCCCTGGGAAAGCGAACGCATTCGCGAAGAATTGTGGAATCGCGGCATCTGGTCTTGGAGACAGCACACCGCCAACTTCGCTTATCCGGGCATCGATCTGGCGCTCTGGGATATTTGCGGAAAGGCCAGCAACCAGCCGCTGTACAACCTCTTCGGCGGGAAAGTAAGAGAGAGCGCAAATTACTTTTTCTACTGCTCTCAGGGAACGCCGGAACATATTTTTGAGCAGGCCAAGCAAGGCGTGGCGCTTGGATTTCGCGTCTACTATTTGAAGGTCGGATTAGATATCGAAGCAGAAGTGGAAATGGTGCGGACGCTCCGGGCGACTATAGGCAAGAAGGCGAAGATCCGGTTGGATGCCAACGCGGCATGGAAGGTAAATCAGGCGATCCGCAATCTCGATCGGTTAGACCAGTTCAATATCGATTTCATCGAAGCGCCCGTGGTGCAGGATCCTGTTTCGAATATGCAGGAAGTGAGAAACCGCTGCCGGATGGCCGTCTCGGCGAATGAAGGCTTGTGGACCGCCGACGACGCACTCCGCCACATGCAAGCGCGCACGGCCGATGTGTTCTGTTTCAGCCCTTTTTTCCCGGGTTCGTTTGCGCAATTCCAGCGTCTCTCGTGGATGGCGCATTATCAAGGACTCCAGATCTGCCGCCACACCCACGGCGAGCTCGGAATTTTTGCCACCGCGTGTCACCACATGGTTCTCACGCTGCCGAACGTCGTCGACGGAAACCAACAAACCGCTCACATGATGACCGACGACATCATCACGGAAACCGTGCCGATCGCGCATGGTCCGGATTGGGGTGTCCCGCAAGGCGCCGGAATCGGCATAGAAATCGACCAGCAAAAGCTCGCGAAATATCATGAGCTATATCTAACTCGGGGCCAGTTCCAGCCGTATGATCCGGCTCTGATCGGTGCGGAACTGTATCGCTAAAAAGACTGTATTCCATATGACAGATGGTATGATGGCTCTAACTGGCGTGATTCGTAATAGCCATCTGCGCGTGAGCGCCGCCGCCCTGTTCTTCTGCGCTTCTCTCTCGGCGCAGCAAGGCGTCCAGTTCGACAAAGACATCAAGCCGATCTTCGCGGCAAATTGCACGGCTTGCCACGGAACGCAGGTCAAACTCAAGGACCTGAATCTCTCAACCGAAGAATCCACGCTCAAAGGCGGTGAATCGGGAACGGTAGTCACTCCGGGAAAACCGGAGGACAGCATCCTTTATAAGAAGGTCCAAAGCGGCGCGATGCCGATGGGCAAGCCGCACCTTTCGGATAAAGAGATAGCGACCATCTCTTCCTGGATTCGCGGGGAAGCTGCTCCGGCCGAGTCCAGTCGCGCCGAAGACAATTCGCCCGTCACGCAGCACGATGTCATCCCCGTTCTGCTGACCCGCTGCACGGCTTGCCACGGACTCCGCCGCCAGGAAGCCGGATTGGATCTGCGCTCCAGAGCTTCCATGCTCAAGGGCGGTAAGTCGGGGCCGGCTATTGTTCTCGGGAAACCGGAAGAAAGCCTGCTAATCAAACGGATCAAGGCGGGCGAGATGCCGCCCAAGCAGAAACTGATCGTCGTCGGCGTGAAGCCGATCACCCCGGTCGAAACGGAAAAAATCGCGCGCTGGATTCATCAGAATGCGCCGGAAGTAGAGACGCCGCCGGCTGTCGCCGGAACTCCCGCAGACCCGCTGGTCACCCCAAAGGATCGCGAGTTCTGGTCTTTCAAAACACCCATTCGTCCGGACGTTCCGAAGGTGGAGCACCCGGATCGGGTTCGAAATCCCATTGATGCTTTTGTCTTAGCGAAGCTCCAAACGAAAGGCCTGACGTTTTCCCCCGAAGCCGACCGCTCAACACTGATCCGTCGCGCGACCTTCGATCTCACCGGATTGCCGCCAACTCCGAGCGAAGTAAAAGAATTCGTGGCGTCGCAAGATCCGCAGGCTTACGAAAAGTTGGTCGATCGTCTGCTGGCCTCGCCGCGTTACGGGGAACGTTGGGGCCGCTACTGGCTGGATGTTGCCGGCTACGCGGATTCGGAAGGAGGAAAGCTGGACGCCGACTTGCCTCGCCCGGTTGCCTTTCGCTATCGCGATTACGTGATTCGCTCCCTCAACGCCGACAAGCCGTATGACCGCTTTCTCACCGAGCAAATCGCCGGCGACGAACTGGCGGACTATGAGCATGCCACCACCGTTACGCAAGAATTGATGGACAATCTGATCGCCACAGGCTTCCTACGGATGGTGCCCGACTCCACCACGGACCGTGAAGTGAATTTTGTCGATGATCGCGTGGATGTGATCGCGGACGATATCGAAGCCATCAGCTCCGGTGTGATGGGCATGACCATGAAGTGCGCCCGCTGCCACAGCCACAAGTACGATCCTCTGCCGCAACGCGATTACTACCGATTCAAAGCTGTGTTCAAGGGCGCACTCGACGAGCACGATTGGGTTGCGCCGCTGACCGCCGACAACAAATACGGCCTCTATTTCCCCGGCAAGTATCTGCCCTACGTAACCCCCGGCGCCACGCCGATGCAGCTTTTGGAAGAGGATCGCGAGCGCGAACTCGTCAACAAGAATCTCGAAGTGGACATCAAAGCGATCGAAGGCGCTTGGGAAGAAAAGCTCAAAGGCGTCAAAAAGAAAATCATCGAGCAGCGCATCGCGTCGCAACCCAAGGATCTCCAGGCCGATCTGCGCAAGCTGGCGGACACGCCTCCGGAAAGCCGCGACGACATTCAGAAATATTTGGCTCAGAAATTTGAGACGCTGTTCAAAGTCGATCAAGCGGAGCTGAAACGCGATCCTTCGGTCGCGCAGGAAGCGGAAGCCGTCGAAAAGAAAATCAATCTCCTCAAGTACAAAATGATTCCAGAGGCGAAAATTCGCGCTCTGTGGGATCGCGGCACGCCCTCTCCGACATATGTACTGAAACGCGGCGTAGCGACCAGCTTTGGCCCTTACGTAGAACCCGGACCTCCCGCGGTTCTCATGTCCGCCAGCCTGACGTATCAGCCCGCCGCTCCGTGGCCTGGCAGCGACAAAACCGGCCGCCGATTGGCGCTAGCGAAGTGGCTCACCAATCCCGAAAATCCGCTGACCTCCCGCGTAATGATCAACCGGATCTGGAAGAACCATTTCGGCATGGGCATCGTTCGATCGCTCGGGAACTTCGGAAAGACAGGCGCTCCGCCAACGAATCCCGAATTGCTGGATTGGCTCGCGACGGAATTTATAAAACAGAACTGGAGCATGAAGCAGATGCATCGGCTGATCATGACCTCCAGCACCTACCGGCAATCGTCGGTTGTGAGCTCGAAGTCGCAACAGGAAGATCCGGAGAACACGCTGCTCTCGCACATGCCTTTGCGGCGCATGGAAGCCGAAGTCCTGAATGACACGTTGATTTACATCGCCGGGCGTCTGGACGAAACGCGTTTCGGAAAGCCGGCGCCGGTTCTGGTGCGCGACGACGGCCTGGTGACGCCGATCGAGACGGAAAAAGGGTGGCGCCGCAGCATCTACACGCAGCAGCGACGGTCCGAGATTCCAACGTTGCTGGACAATTTCGATCTGCCGCCCATGAGTCCGAACTGCATCGAACGGATGGAATCCACGGTATCGCTGCAGGCGCTCTATCTTTCGAATAACGGGATGGTGAGACAGCTCGCGCGCTCGACCGCCGAACGCGTGGCTAAGGAAGCTGGGCCGGATCCGAAGGAACAGATCGTGCAGCTTTATTGGTTGGCGCTCGGCCGCGCTCCGTCGAAAGAAGAAGCCGCGGTCAGTCTCGAAACACTGCTCAAGTTGAAACAGTTGGAACCCAAAGAAGCGGGCGAACTGGCGGCATTGGCCAAGATCTGCCACACCATCTTCAATTCGGCAGCGTTCATTTACATCGATTAGAGGACATCCATGGCTCACGAACAATGCAGGCACTGTAATCCCGGCGGCGGAAAAGTCTCGCGGAGAGCTTTCTTCGATCGAGTATCCGATGGACTGCACGGGGCCGCGCTCGCGACGCTGTTCAGCCGTGACATTTTTGGCGCGACCCCGGAGATGCCGGATGGGCATCGGGCCTCGTACGACCTGAAATCCCGCGCTCCGAACTTCGCGCCGAAGGCGAAGTCCGTGATCCACATGTTCATGAACGGCGGGCCCAGCCAGATGGATCTCTTCGATCCCAAGCCGATGCTCGACAAGCATCATGGCGAGCCGTATTTCGATAAGCTCGCTGCCGATATCACCACTCCCGAACAAAGCGGCGGCTTGATGCGCAGCCCGTTCAAGTTCGCGCAGTACGGCAAATCCGGCATGTGGGTTTCGGATGCGATGCCGCATCTCACCGAAGTGGTGGACGACATCGCGGTGATTCGTTCCATGCAGACCATGCATCCGAATCATGAGCCGGCGCTGTTCATGATCCAAAGCGGGCGCATCATTCCCGGCCGGCCGTCCATGGGCTCGTGGGTTGTTTATGGACTCGGCTCGGAAAATCAGAATCTGCCGGCTTATGTAGTTTTGGACGATCCGCTGGGATTGCCGATCAATGGTCCGCAGAACTGGCAAGCCGGTTTCCTGCCGCCGCTTTATCAGGGCACGCGGATTCGATCCACGGGATCGCCGATTTTGAATCTCACGCCCGATGCGCCGGAATCCGGCGGAGTGGTCCAGGCCGGACGCGAACTTCTGTCGCGTCTCGATCAGATTCATAAAACCAGCCGTCCGAACCAGCTCCAACTCGACGCGCGTATTGCAAGCTACGAGCTGGCGGCGAATCTGCAAATGACCGCGAGCGATGCGTTGGACATCAGCAAAGAAAGTCCGGAGACGCTTGCGATGTACGGAGTCGGCCAGCATCCCACCGATTCGTATGCACGCCGCTGCATCATGGCGCGTCGCCTGATTGAGCGCGGGGTCCGCTTCGTGCAGCTCTACATCAACAGCCAGATTTGGGATAACCACACGTTCCTCGCCCGCGATATGAAAGCCGCCGCCGCACGCACCGATCAGCCGGCCGCGGCGCTGATCAAGGATCTAAAACAGCGCGGGCTTCTGAACGACACTCTGGTGATTTGGGGCGGGGAATTCGGCCGCATGCCGATCGCTCAAATGGAAAACGGCATGGAGACCGCCGGCCGCGATCATAATCCGAATGCGTTCAGCCTTTGGATGGCGGGCGCGGGAATTAAAGCCGGGACCGTTTTCGGAACAACCGACGAACTGGGCCACGAAGCCGTGGAGAACAAGGTCAGCGTCACGGACTGGCACGCCACCATCCTGCATCTTCTTGGTTTGGATTATCAGCGCCTGGTGTTCGACCAGAACGGTTTGAAGGACAAGCTGACTTCGGTGTTCGACTGCCGGGTCGTAAAAGAAATTCTGGCTTAGCGTTTCCCCAACCCAGCCAGTGAATCCGCGGCGCCGGCGTGCTGCGGGTCCTGCTCGAGAGCCGTTTTAAATTCAGCTGCTGCTTCGTCGGGCTGATTGGATCGCAGGAGCGCTTTGCCATATTGATAATGAGCTTCCGGCCAATGCGGGGCCAATTCCAACGCTTTGCGAAATGCCGATAGCGAACCGGCAACGTCATCCAACTGCATCAGACATCCGGCTAAATCGAACCATCCCTCGCCGAGTTTCGGATTCGCATCGACGGCTTTACGGAACTCATCGGCTGCAGCTTTGTAATCGCCCGCCGCGGCGAATTTCACTCCTGCGCGCAAGTTACCGAGCGCGATGTCGCGCTTAATTTCCGCATTTTTCAACTCCTGGACTTTGCGAAACTCGGCCTGAGCCGCCGTGCGATCGCCGCGCCTTTTCAATTGATCGGCGAAGGCGTAGTGAATGGATGGATTATCCGGGTCCAGACGCAACGCGGCTTCGAGTTCGCGGCTCTCTTCCGCATCCATCTCGAGAGCGCGATAAACGCGGCTCAGCTCGAAATGGGAATCCGCGGTTTTCGGATAAAGCGCAATGGCCGCCTGCAATTCGCGACGAGCGCCGGGAAAATCTCCGGCTGCCTGAAGTAGTTTTCCCAACTCGGCGTGAATCGGAGCGCTACGCGGATGCGCGCTTACCGCCGATTCAGCCAACGCCAGCGCTTGCGCGGAATTCTGCCGGCGCGCCAGAGCGCGGATGAGCCGAATCTGCGTGCTTTCGTCCTGCGGCTTTTCCGACAACGCTAACTGAAATTGCTCAAATGCTTCGCGGTCTTTGCCCTGGTTCTCGTATAACTCGGCTAAATTAACACGCGCTTCCGAATAGGTGGAATCCAGCCGGATGGTTTCCTCAAAAGCCTTCTGCGCCCCGTCCAGATCGCCGCGAGCGTTCAGGGCCAGCCCCATTTGAAATTGTGAATCGGCCGATTTTGGATCTTCGCCCAGAGCCTGCGTCAGCTCGCGAATCGCTTGATCCGTGTAGCCCAGCTTCAGATCTACCGTTCCCAGCAGCACCCGCGCCGCCGTGAAGCGTGGATCCAACTCCAGCGCTTTGGCCAGTTCCGGCGCCGCCTTGGCGGGCGATCCGCTGCGCATGAGAATTCGCCCGTAAACGAAATGCGCCCGGGCCATCTGCGGCTTCATCGCGACGAACCGCGCCGCTTGCTGCTCTGCTTCGCGCCACCGTCCCATGGCCTCTTGCGCAAGCGCGAGATTATAAATGGCGTTCGCAAACTCTGGTCTTCGCTCCAGGGCTTTGCTGAAACTTTTGACAGCCGCCGCCGTGTCTCCTGCCTCGCGCTCCAGGACGCCGAGGTCGTTCCAAGAGTCGGCGTTCGATTCATCCAGGGCCACCGCCCGCCGCATTTCGCGAACCGCGCCCGCGCGGTCGCCGGATTTGTACAGGGAGAGCGCCCGTGCGTGCAACTCAGCGGATGACTGACCGAAAACGCAAATCGCGCCGAGCATCAGCCCGATTGGAACAAGAAAAAGAGCGCGACTGACCCTAAGTCGCGAACTCGCCAACATTTAACCATAATCGCACTCAGTGAACGCTCAAAATAGCCCGGACGCGATTGTCAACGGAACATCTGATGCCCTTCGCCGTCTAACAAGCCATGGCTGGCGATATCAGGCAATCTCTGCGTATGCTCCGTGCAAGCCCCGGCTTTACAGCTACCGCGGTTTGCGCGCTTGCCCTGGGAATTGGGGCGAACACGGCGATCTTTTCGGTGGTGAACGCCGTGCTTTTACGGCCGCTGCCTTATCCGGAAGCCGACCGGCTGGTTTCGCTCATGAACAGCACGCCGCAGGGCGCGTTTCCGGCGGCATCGGTTCCAAAGTACAACGTCTGGCGGCGGCAAACCACGGTGCTCGAAGACATTGCAGCGTTCGATACTGGAGGTCCAGGGCTCAACCTGAGCGGACACGATCGGCCCGAGCAGGTCAAAGGCATCCATGTGTCCCATGAGTTCTTTCGCCTATTTGGGGCTCGCACCGTGTTGGGCCGGACGTTTTCGCCGGAAGAAGACCGGCCGCGTGGCGGAAATCCAGTGGTGCTCTCCAATGGATTGTGGCAGAGAAGGTTTGGGAGCGATCCCGCGATTGTGGGCAAAGCTTTGATGCTGGGAGGCGAGCAATATACGGTGATCGGAGTGCTCGCCGCAGGTTTCCAATTTGATCCCGCCCCGGATCTGTACCTGGCATTTCAAGCCGATCCGAATAGCACCAATCAAGGTCATTATTTCCGAAGTGCGGCGCGGCTCAAGCCGGGAGTATCGCTCGGCGCTGCGCAAGCGGCGTTGCATCTGGCGGGAGACGAGTTCAAACGGCTTTTTCCGGGCGCGCTCGGGCCGAAAGACAGCTTCACGGTGTCATCGCTACAGGAATTGACGGTCCGAAATGTCCGCAAGGCTCTCTACATTTTGCTGGGTGCTGTGGGATGCGTGCTCTTGATTGCCTGCGCGAATGTCGCCAATCTACTGCTGGCGCGCGCCACGGGACGATCGCGTGAGATCGCGATTCGCGCGGCGCTCGGAGCCGGCCGCGGCCGCATCGTGCGGCGCTTGCTCACGGAAAGCGTCCTGCTGGCTGGAGCGGGCGGTGTATTGGGCCTGGCCCTTGGATTCCTGGGTGTGCGCGCGTTGGTTGCATCGAATCCCAGCGCACTGCCGCGGGTCGGCGAAGATGGTTCGGCCGTGACCCTGGATTGGACGGTTCTGGCATTCACTGTGGGTCTCAGTCTGATCACGGGCCTGGTCTTTGGCTTGGTTCCGGCATTGAGTGCATCGCGCGCGGATTTGAGTTCCACGCTGAAGGAGAGCAGCTCGCGCAGCGGCACCGGGCTGCGGCAAAATAAGGCGCGTGGGATTTTGGTGATCACGGAAATCGCGCTCGCGATGATTTTGCTGGTTGGCGCTGGATTGCTCATTCGCACATTTGCCGCGATCCGAGGCGTGTCGCCCGGCTTCGATGTTCATCACGTTTTGACCATGGACAACGCATTCACCGGGGCTAAGTTCGATCGAAGCGCCGCGGTGTCCGAAACGGTGCGGCAGGTGCTCGAACGCGTGCATGCGATTCCAGGAGTGGAAGCCGCGGCGGCCAGTTCCTACTTGCCCCTGCAGGGCGGGCTCGGGTTGGGATTCGAAATTCAAGGCCGTCCGGCGACCAACGGCCAGAACCAGGCAGGCGCGGCTTGGAACTACGTCACCTGGCGATTCTTCGATGTGTTTAAAATCCCGATCGTCCGCGGCCGCGGCTTTAGCGAGCGCGACAGCGCGACGTCGCCGCCGGTGGTCCTCATTAATGAAGCGCTGGCGCGGCGGTATTTTAAGAACCAAAATCCGATTGGCGAGCGGTTGATTATTGGAGGCGGAATGGGTCCCGATTTCCTGCAGCCTCCTAGAGAAATCGTGGGTGTGGTCGGCGACACGCGGGATGGCGGACTCAACAACGATCCTGGTCCGGCGACGTTCATTCCGCTGGCGCAGGTGAGTGACGCCTATATCGCGCTGAACAATCGGTTCATGCCTTTGACGTGGGTGGTGCGGACGCAAGGCCCTGCGCCGTTTTCGATGACAGAGCAGATCCAGCGCGCGTTCCAGGAAGCGGCGGATTTGCCGATCGCGCACGTGCGCAGCATGGAGCAAATTGTCACCTTGTCCACCGCGGACACGCGTTTCAATACGGTGTTGCTCGGGATTTTCGCGGGCTTGGCGGTGCTATTGGCATCGATCGGACTGTACGGATTGATGGCGTACTCGGTGGAGCAGCGGACCTTGGAGTTTGGAATCCGGTTGGCGTTAGGTGCCGATTCGCCGCAGCTAAGAAACTTGGTCGTGCGTCAGGCGATGACCTTGGCGGGAATCGGGATCGCGATTGGAATCGGCGGCGCGTACGGGTTGACCAGACTGCTGGCAAATTTCCTGTTCGAGGTGAAGGCGACGGACCCGGTGGTTTTTGGATCGGTAGCGGCGGTGCTGGCGGCTGTCGCGTTCTTGGCGAGTTATCTGCCGGCACGGCGGGCGTTACGGATGGATCCGGTGGTGGCGCTACGGTATCAGTGAGACTGCGACTGCATCTAATCGCTGATACCGCTCGACGAATTCAAGGAAGACGCCTTCGTAAAAACTTGGACATCGCATGAGCCATTTGGATTCGGGTTTTCGCATTCACCTCACGAAGGGGCGCTGGACGCCCCAACAGGAGGATTGATATGCAACGCCTCAAGCGGCTTGTTTTATTTGCTGCATTGGCCGGAGCGGTATTGACCGTAGTCGGCATCGGTACGGAGAGTAGAGCCATCGCGCAGGCGGTCCGCGCGGCGCTGGTGCAGAATGTGGACGAGCCTGGACGGCATCCCTACATTGAGACTGTGACCTGCGAGACCGGCAATTGCGTATTAACGTTTCCGGCCGTGCCATCCGGACAGCGCCTGGTAGTCACGTCGGTGAGCGCCGAATCTTTTGCCATCTCCGGACGAGTCCTCGAACTACGAGGTCATGGCACGGTGATTCAATACTTGCCCATCACGTCATTCTTTAACAACGTAGGCTCTTCGAACTTGCACAATTTGTCGTACTTCGACGCCGGCGAGTCGCCCAGCATCCTGTGTTTCGATTGCAATCCGAATCCGACCAATCTGAGCGCAACATTATCCGGCTATTTCATTAGCTTGCCCTGACCTAGGGACTGGGCAGGGACGGAGGGCGTCCGGCACGAGCAGGTCGCGGCACACTTCGATTAATGCCGTCAAAATCGTGCGCTTTGTCTTAACACAAAGCGTATAACTGGTACCTTAACAGCCGCTGGTGGAATCACTACATCAGATTCCCGCGTGGTCGCCGTTATCCTGGTGGAATTCGCGTTTTAGGATAGCTCATCCCACGAGCGAACACCCCGCCAGCTTAAACACTTGATTTCGCGCCACTGCGCAGTGGCCTTGGGGCTGCACGCGTTCCTCTATGCGCACGTTTTTACAGGACCTTCGCTACGGTGTCCGGACATTGGCCAAAAGTCCGGGGTTTACCGCAGCAGCGTTACTCACGTTGACTTTGGGAATTGGCGCGACAGCCGCGATCTTCAGCGTGGTGGATGCTGTGTTGCTGCGTGCGCTGCCTTTCCGCGATCCCAGCCGGTTAGTTGCCATCTTTGAGGACATCAGCCGGGTTGGGTTCCCACGTAACACCCCGGCGCCGGGCAACTATGCGGATTGGAAGACGCTCAACAGCGTCTTTACGGATGTCGCGGCGATTTCCGAAAACGTTTATAACCTGAGCGGCAAAGGTCAAGAGCCCGAACGGCTGGAGGGGGCGAAGGCAACCTACAATCTTTTTCCAATTCTCGGCGTAGAGCCGGAAGTCGGCCGCGTTTTCACGGCGGAGGAGGATCGTCCAGGCGCTCCACACGTCGCCGTAATTTCGCACGAACTGTGGACGCGGCGTTTCGCCGCGGATCGCGGGCTCATCGGACGCCAGATCCTGCTCAACAACGAGAAGTACACGGTGCTCGGCGTCATGCCTCCAGGTTTTCATTTCAACGTAAAGAACGGCGACATTTGGACGCCCATCGCTTTCACTTCCGAGCAGCTCGCGCACCGTGGCATGCATTTTCTCGAGACCGTTGGCCGGCTACAGCCTGGAGTTTCGGTGGAACAAGCCAATGCTGCGCTTGGGGTGCTGCTGGCAACGCGCAAACAACAATATAAGGAAGACCTCGGCGAGATGGAGCGCTTTTTTGCCGAACCTCTTCAGTTCAGCTATACGTTTGAGGTGCGCCGGGGTTTACTGATCCTGATGGCAGCCGTCGGATTTATTTTGCTGATCGCCTGCGCGAACATCGCGAATCTATTGCTCTCGCGTTCCGCCGGACGCCGGCGCGAACTCGCGGTCCGCACGGCTTTGGGCGCGAATCGAACCCGGCTTGTCCGGCAGTTGCTAACCGAAAGCGCGACGATGGCTGTGGTCGGAGGTGCGTTGGGCATTCTTCTCGCCGAGTGGTGTTTTCTGTTCCTCAAGAAGTTGATTCCGGAAGAGCTTTCGCGAACCGTAGCGCTTACCCTGGATTTCCAGGTGCTCGCTTTCACGGTGGCGATTTCCCTTGCCTGCAGCATTTTGTTCGGCCTTGCGCCGGCGCTGCAAACATCCGGCATCGATTTAAATGAAGTACTGAAACAGGGCGGCCGTGGCAACACGGGGCCGCGCCGCAGCGTGTTCCGAAATCTTCTGGTGGTCGGTGAAGTGGCGCTTTCTTTGATGTTGCTGGTCGGTTCCGGACTGATGATCGAAAGCCTGTCGAATATGCGCGGCCTGAATCCAGGATTCCGTGCGGATCACGTTCTCACCATGCGCTTGCAGGTTCCGGAAACGAAGTATGGCAATTTCACGCGGCGCACACAGTTTTTCCAGGCGGTGCTGGAACGCGTGCGGACCATTCCCGGCATCGAAGCCGCCGGATTCACCAGCGCCCTGCCCTTGACATGGAAGGGCGGAACCAGCGGTTTCACGCCGGAGGGTATTCAGATTCCGCGTGGGCTGACCAACGACGCCAACAATCGCGTGGTTACGCCCGGTTATTTTGAAGCGATGCGAATCCCTCTGATCAAGGGGCGCTTCTTTAATGAAAGCGATGGACCACAGGCCCTGCCCGTGGCGCTTATCAACGAGACCATGGCGAAGAAATTCTGGCCGAATCTGGATCCAATCGGCAGGCGTTTTCAACACAACGACAGTGGTCCTTGGATTCAGATTGTCGGAATCGTAGGCGACGTCAAGCAGATGGCCTTGAACGAGCCGCCGCGCCAAGAGATGTATTTCCCTTACTGGCAGGCGGAGAAAAACTGGATGGTCCCGCGCGATCTCGTCATCCGCGCCTCGGCTGATCCGATCACTCTGACGGCGTCGGTGAAGAGCACCATCGCGTCCATCGATCGCGACCAGCCAATTTCCGACATCAAAACGATGGACCAATGGCTGGACGAAGAGGTGGCCAACCGGAACGTGCAGACGACATTGCTTGGGGGCTTCGCTGCTTTGGCGCTGATTCTCGCTTGCATCGGAATTTACGGTGTGATGGCCTATGTGGTTACGCAGCGGACGCAGGAGATCGGCGTGCGCGTGGCACTGGGCGCGGATTCGAGCAGCATTTTCCGCGCTGTCGCAAAGCAAGGAATGACGCTGGCCGGAGCTGGAATTGTCCTCGGCGTCGCAGCTTCGCTCGCGCTGTCGCAGGGATTGCGAAGCCTGTTGTTCGATGTGAAACCGACCGATCCACTGACGTATTTTGGAGCGGCTGTTGTATTCGCGGTGGTCGCGCTGCTGGCATGCTACATCCCGGCCCGTCGCGCCGCACGCGTCGATCCGCTCATTGCTTTGCGCTACGAGTAGCTAACGGTTATATTTCTTCAACAGGCGCTGCAGATCGTCATGCGGGAGCGCGGTGACTTTATGCCCGTTGACTCCGGTCATGTCCTCGGCCGCTACGAGCGCGTTGGTAATCGCTTCTTCTGTCGCCTGCACCGTGGCTTCGAAAATCGGATTCAGCGAATCGTTCGGCAGCATCGAGAGATTCGCAACCGAGCCCGACGGTTTCGCGGAATTCGCGTTCGCGGTAGAAAATGCAATGAAGATATCGCCGGAGCCGTTGCCCGAAGTCGCACCCATTCGCGAAAGGCCCATTGTCGCGCGCCGAGCCAATCGCTTTAATTGCGTGGGCAGAAGCGGAGCGTCCGTCGCTATGACGATGATGATGGATCCAACGTCGCCGTCGGGTTTCACTACCGACGCAGTCGCGGGTCCAGAGAGTTCCTGACCCACCGGCACGCCCGCGATCCGCAACTGTTTCTTCGATCCGCAGTTGCACTGCACCAGCGCGGCGACTTTGTACGCACCGGCAACGCGTGACGAAGTTCCGATACCGCCTTTGAATCCGAAGCAGACCATCCCGGTGCCGCCTCCGACGTTACCCTCTGGAACAGGACCCGATCCGGCGGAATCCATGGCGTGATAGACGTGTTCGGGCTTCACGTGAAATCCGTTGATGTCGTTGAGACGCCCATCCCAGGTTTCGGCAACAATCGGAAGCGACCAGAAATCGTCGCCGAAGCTGTTCACCGCAAGTTTGCGCTTGTGATCCACCTGCCAGTGAATGGACGCATCGCGCACTACGCCGACGCTGTGCGTGTTGGTGATGAATACGGCGCCTTCCAGGAATCCGGATTCTTCCAGCCACGTGGTCCCGGTCATTTCGCCGTTGCCGTTTTGTGAAAACCATCCGCCAAACGTGGGATCGTCCGATTGTTTGCCGCGCGGCCAGACGACCGTCACGCCGGTGCGAATAGAATCGCCCTCAATCAATGTGGTGTGGCCCACTTCGACGCCGGCGATATCGGTGATGGCGTTCAAAGCTCCGGGCGTGCCGTCGAACGGGACTTCGAGATCGCGGGCGCGCTTCGGTTGAGCAAACAGCGACGTCGCTAGCACCATCCAGAGCACGCCGGATCTCATAAGCGCAGATCTTTCCCGGTCATTTCTTTCGGCTGCTTCTCGCCCAGATATCCCAGAACAGTGGGCGTGATGTCCTGCAGCGCCCCGCCGGACCGAAGAGCGGTGCGCGCTTCGTCCACAAGAATAAACGGCACGGGATTCGTCGTGTGATACGTATGCGGACCGCCCGTAACCGGGTCAATCATCATCTCCGCATTGCCATGATCCGCGGTGATCATCCACGATCCGCCCGAGCGGCGCAGCGCGGCATAGATCTCGCCAAGCCCGGCATCCACGGCTTCCACCGCTCGCACCGTTGGCTCCATCTTTCCCGAATGGCCAACCATATCGGCGTTGGCATAATTCATCACGATGACATCGAAGCCACCCTTTTCGATGGCCTTCACGACCACTTCGGTGATTCCCGGCGCGCTCATCTCGGGTTTTAGGTCGTATGTCGCGACTTTCGGGGACGCCACCATTTCGCGGCTCTCGCCCGGATAGGGCTTTTCATTGCCACCGTTGAAAAAATAGGTCACGTGCGCGTATTTTTCCGTCTCGGCCACGCGCAGGTTCTTCCAGTTCAACTGCGCCATCACGTCGGCCAGAATGTTGTTGGGATGCTCGCGCGGAAGTACAAAAGGAACCGTGAAGCTCTTGTCGTACTGGGTCATCGTAGTGTAGTGCAGATTTTTCGGACCATGGTTGAACTGCGTCAGACTGGGGTCCGAGGCTGTGAGCGCGACGGTCATCTCGCGACCGCGATCCGCGCGATAGTTGTAAAAGATGCAGGCGTCGTCATCGCGGATCAATCCGACAGGTGCGTTGCGATCGTCCACAATGGTGACGGGCTCGATGAATTCGTCCGTCACGCCGCGCTCGTACGATTTCTTGGCGGCGGCAACCGGGTCGGTGAATTTCTCGCCGTTGCCGAACACCATGGCGCCGTAGGCGCGCTCCACGCGATCCCAACGCTTGTCGCGATCCATCGCGTAGTAGCGCCCCGAGAGCGACGCGATCTTTCCGGCGCCGATCTGGCGCATCTCTTTTTGCAACTGTTCCAGGTAGCCTGCGCCGGTTTCGGGTCCCGTGTCGCGCCCATCCATAAAGCAGTGCACGAAGACCTGCTCCACGCCTTCGAGCTTCGCCATCTTGAGCAGCGCATAAAGATGAGTCAGCAGCGAGTGGACGCCGCCATCGCTGCAAAGCCCCATCAAATGCAAGCGATGCGATTTGGCGTGGCGCATGGAGTCCAGCAAAACAGGGTTTCGGAAGAACTCGCCCGAAGAAATCATCCGGTCGATACGCGTCACATCCATAAACACGATGCGTCCGGCTCCGATATTCAGATGACCAACTTCGCTGTTGCCCATCTGGCCCTCCGGCAGCCCGACAAATGGGCCGGAGGTGTGAACCAAGGTATTCGGAAAATCCCGCAGCAGGGCATCGTAAGTCGGTTTTCGGGCGGTCGCGATGGCGTTGCCTGGACCGGGCGGACAAAACCCCCACCCGTCCAGAATCGTCAGCAACAGCGGTTTCTTTTTGCCCTGCATTATTGATGGAACGCCTTCCTGCCGGCGAACTTCGCGGAATCGCCGAGCTCTTCTTCAATACGCAGAAGCTGGTTGTATTTCGCGATGCGGTCTGTGCGGCTGGCCGAACCGGTTTTAATTTGTCCGGCGCGCGTTGCGACTACCAAGTCCGCGATGAATGCATCTTCGGTTTCGCCCGAACGGTGCGACACGATGCTGGTGTAATGCGCGTTCGACGCCATCTGCATCGCTTCCAGCGTTTCGGTCAGTGTACCGATTTGATTCACCTTGATCAGAATCGAATTGGCGATTCCCTGTTCGATGCCCTTGGCGAAGATCTCGGTGTTGGTTACGAAAATGTCGTCACCCACCAGCTGAATCTTCTCGCCCAGTGTTTCCGTCATGAGTCTCCAACCGTCCCAGTCGTTTTCCGCCATGCCGTCTTCGATGGAAATGATCGGATACTGCTCCACCCACTTGGCCCAGAACTTCACCATCTGCTCGGAGGTCCGCTCGCTCTTGTCGGATTTCTTGAAGACGTACTTTTTCTTTTCGCCGTCGTAGAATTCACTGGCGGCCGGGTCAAGCGCGATGCCAATCTGCGCGCCAGGTTTGTAACCGGCTTTGGTGATCGCTTCCATCACGGCGTCGAGCGCTTCTTCGTTCGATTTCAAGCTCGGCGCGAAGCCGCCCTCATCGCCAACGGAAGTGGAGTAGCCGCGCTTCTTCAGCACCCCTTTCAAGGTGTGAAACACTTCGGCGCCCATGCGCAGCGCTTCCGAAAAGGACGAAGCGCCGTATGGGGTGATCATGAACTCCTGCGGATCGACGGAGTTGTCGGCATGCGCTCCGCCATTCAAAATGTTCATCAGCGGAACCGGCAGTAGATTCGCGCCCACGCCTCCGAGATAACGATAAAGCGGCGTCATTTGCGATTGCGCGGCGGCGCGCGCGGCAGCCATGGACACGGCAAGAATTGCGTTCGCGCCCAGCTTGGCTTTGTTGGGCGTAGCATCCAATTCGATCATCTTGTGATCGATGGCGGACTGCTGTTCGGCTTCCATTCCGACCACAGCCGGCGCGATTTTCTTGTTGATATTCTGAACGGCTTTGCGCGTGCCTTTGCCCAAATAACGTTTGGGATCGTTGTCGCGCAGCTCGACGGCTTCATGCTCGCCGGTGGAGGCTCCGGAGGGAACGGCAGCGCGTCCAACGGTGCCGTCGGCCAGGTGCACATCGGCTTCGACGGTTGGGTTGCCGCGCGAATCCAGGATCTCGCGGCCAATGACTTTGGTAATTTCCATATGATTTTATTCGAACACATTCGGCCGCGGATGGACGCCGCTACAAGCGCTTCAAGATATGCTAAGCGCGGCCTTGCCAAGGATCTTGCGATTCGCCAGATCGCGCAGCGCGAGCGGGGCTTGATCGAGTGGATAGGTCTTGGGCTTGGGAGGGTGAACCAAATTCGCCATAACGCGCTGCGCTTCGGCCATGTAGTCCGGATGCTGCGCGGCGTACGGACCCCACAGCGCGCCGACCACCGCAATGTCTTTGATCAAAATTCGATTGGCGGCAATCGTGGGGATTCTGCCGCTCGCGAATCCGATCACTAGCAACCGGCCGCCGGACGCGATGCATTTGGTGGAAAGATCGAAAATGTCACCGCCAACGGGATCGTAAATCACGTCGGCGCCGCGTCCTTGCGTGAGTTGCTTCACTTGATCTACCCACGTGCCGTCATTGTAATCGATCACCCATTCAGCGCCCAGCGAACGGGCGAAATCCAGTTTCTCGGGGCTTCCGGCGGTCGCGATCACGCGCGCGCCCCAAGCATGGCCAAGCTGAATCGCCGACATTCCGACGCCGCTCGCTCCGGCATGGACGAGCAGCCATTCGCCGGCCTGCAGCGCGGCGCGTTTTTTCAAGGCGAAGTAGGATGTGTGATAGACGATCGGAAAAGCCGCGGCTTCGGGAAAGTCCATGCGGTCCGGGATCGCGAAGGTCATGGCGGTGCGCGCGAGCGAATACTCCGCCATGGCGCCGCCGTGCGTGACGGACAGCACGCGGTCGCCCGGGTTGAATCCGGTCACATCCGGACCCACTGCATCGATAGTTCCCGCGACCTCAGCGCCGGGCGTGAAGGGAAACGCCGGCTTGATCTGATACTTACCCTGGACCTGCAGAATGTCGAAGAAGTTCAGACCCGCCGCGTAATTGCGGATGCGCACCTCTCCCGCGCCCGGCTCTGGTATCGCGACTTCATCGAACGACATCGATTCCGGTTCGCCCCAGGCGTGCACGCGCCAGGCTTTCATTGTCATTTCGTCACATTGTGGCATAGCAATGTGGCGCCCGTACAAATCAATCCCGGGCGTCGCCAGGAGTGGCGACGCGGCACGCAGGAGTGCGTGCGCTACAGGCGATCAGTGATTTCGTCAAACCCAAGCTGCGCTCGCGCACGATGTCCGCATCCGGAAAAAGCTCGGCAAGTTCAGACGCAGAGAGCAACCGGATGTCTTCGAGGAAATGCCGGATGTAAAACTCGCGCCGGTCCAGGCTGGGGCGCTCCACCAGATCCCAAACGGTCCAGCGCGTCACCCAGCTTCTCTGAATGTCTTTCGGAAGCCAATGAACAAAGGGCGTGAGAAGGTGCGGTTCCAATGGAAACCAGTAGTTCGGAGTCTGTACCCAATAGCGTTTTCCAACGCGCCGCACCTCTTCGGCAAAGCGACGCTGCATCGCTCGCGCGCCAACGTGCTCGATTACCGAATTGCTGAAGACGATTTCGAACGACTGGTCCGCGAAGGGCAATTGGCATCCGTCGCCGGACACAAACGTGAATCCAGATTCGTCGCGCTCCTGGCCGCGCGGCATATTGAGCAGCGTTACGCGCGGCCGCACGTCTGTCAACATCCAGTTGGCGGGCGTTCCGCCCACATCGAGAATCCGGGTTTCGGAGCTAACCCCAAAGCGCGCGACGAACTCCCGCATGCGGCGCGCCCGAAAGCGGCGCATGATATCGGCGAATTTCGTCCGCGCGGAAATCTCAGCCCTTGGCTTTCTTGACCTCTTCGATGAGCGCCGGAACAACCTCGAACAGGTCACCAACGATACCGTAGTCCGCCACCTCGAAGATGGGCGCGTTCGCATCCTTATTGATGGCGACGATGGTTTTGGCGCCCTTCATTCCGACCAGGTGCTGAATCGCGCCTGAGATTCCCACCGCCAGATAAACCTTGGGAGACACGGTTTGTCCGGAACTGCCGACCTGCCGCTCCATCGGAAGCCAGCCGCTATCGCAGATCGGACGCGATGCCGCCAGTTCGGCGCCGAGCGCTTTAGCCAGCTCTTCGACGATCGGGATGTTGTCCTTCTCCTTGATCCCGCGCCCAACCGAAACGATGATCTCAGCAGCAGTCAAATCCACGGCGCGCGTGGACTCGCGGAACGGTTCCAGAGGCTTGGCGCGAATGGTGTCCGCGCCCAGCGTGGGCGCGAATGTTTCCACGGGCGCACTGCCAGCTTCCAGTTGCTCCGCTCGAAACGCGCCCGCTTGGATCGACGCAAAGTGCGGGGCAGCGCCGCCCGGTTTCACATCCGCATTCAATTTGCCTTGAAAAAGCTGCCGGACGAAAATCGGCGCGCCGGATTCCACGCGAAATCCGATTGCATCGCTAATCAGCACTTGCCCGAAGCGCGTTGCCAGCTTGGGCGCGAAATCGCGGACCTGATAGGTGTGCGGAAACAACACGATCGAGGGATTGATCTTGCGGATAAGCTGCTCCAGCGCCGCCGTGTATCCATCGGCAGTGTAATTCGCGAGCAGATCGTGCTGGACGGCGTAAACACGTTCCAGTTTTTTCGAGGCGAGTTCATCGGCCGCGCCGCCAATCACCACTGCGGACGCCGACCCTCCCGTTTGCGCCGCGAGCTGCTGTCCGGCCGCGAGCGTCTCCCACGACATGCGATTCCATACGCCGCCGCGTTGCTCGGTGACAACCAAAACGCCGCTCATAGGGCACCCTTCATAACACCCTCACTTCGAATTTCAGCTTCTCGACCAACTTCGCCGCGGCCTCTTTGGCGTTGCCCTCCAGGATTTGCGTCTGCTTGGTCCGCTGCGGCGCGTACACTTTTTCGATTACAGCAGTCGGCGTAGCCGAAACTCCCAGTTCCGCCGCGGTTTGGCGCTTGATCTCTTTGGTTTTAGCTTTCTTGATGCCCATCAACGTTGCGTAGCGCAGTTTGTTGATTCCGGATTGAATGGTGAGCACTGCCGGTAGCGGCATTTCCACCTGCTGGAACCAGCCATCTTCCAGTTCGCGCTTCACGCGGATGCCGCCGTCGATCTTTTCCACCGCCATAATAATGGTTCCGTGCGGCAGCCCCATTAGCTCAGCAAGAACCACGCCGGTTTGTCCATAGCCAAGATCGTCCGATTGCAATCCAGTGAGAATCAGGTCGGGTTGTTCCGGTTTCGCGGCTGCGGCGAGCAGTTTTGCGATTCCCAAAGTATCGAACGAATTCAGGTTTTCTTCTTCAATGTGAATCGCGCGGTCAGCGCCTTTCGCTAGAGCTTCTCGGATGGTTTGCGAGGCGCGAGCCGGGCCGGCGCACAACGCGACCACTTCACCGCCATGCTTTTCCTTCAACTGCAGAGCCTCTTCCAGCGCGTAGGCGTCCGGTTCGTTAATTTCGAAGCTCAGATCGTTCTCTTGAATCCAGCGGCCATTGGAGTCGATGCGAAGCTGGGAATCGCGTACCGGAACCTGCTTAATGGATACGATTATTTTCATTCAAATCTCTTAAAGATGAGGCACCCGTTGGTACCGCCGAATCCAAACGAATTCGAAAGCGCGTACTCGATCTTCATCGGCCGCGAGTGATTCGGAACATAGTCGAGATCGCACTCGGGATCCGGCGTTTCGTGATTGATGGTGGGCGGAGCGATCTGATCGCGCAGCGCGAGCACCGTGATGCCGGCTTCCAGGCCTCCGGCGCCGCCCAGCAAATGGCCCGTCATGGATTTGGTGGAGCTGACCGCCAACTTGTAAGCATGCTCGCAGAATGCCCGCTTTACCGCGAGCGTTTCAATCTTGTCGCCCAGGTCAGTGGAAGTTCCGTGCGCGTTGACGTAATCGATCTGGTCCGGACGGATTTTAGCGTCTTGAATCGCGTTACGCATCACGCGGAATGCGCCATCGCCATCTTCCGACGGACTGGTGATGTGATGCGCATCGCCACTCATGCCGTATCCGACGATTTCCGCCAGGATTGGCGCGCCGCGGCGCTTCGCCAGCTCCAGCTCTTCCAAGATGAGCATGCCGGCGCCTTCGCCGACCACAAAGCCGTCGCGCTGAGCGTCCCATGGCCGCGATGCTCTTTCGGGCTCGTTGTTGCGTTGCGAAAGAGCGCGCATGGCGGCGAATCCGCCGACGCTCATGGGAGTGATGGCGGCTTCCGCGCCACCGCAGATCATGGCGTCCGCATCGCCGCGCTGGATCAGTTTAAACGAATCGCCGATGGAGTGGGCGCTGGAGGTGCAGGCCGTTGCTGTCGCTGAGTTTGGACCTTTCGCACCGGTTCTGATCGACACATAGCCAGACGCGAGATTGATGATCGTCGCCGGAATGAAAAACGGCGATATCCGGCTAGGGCCTTTTTCGAGCAGGATTTTGTGCTCGCGCTCAATGACTTCGAATCCGCCGATCCCGCTGCCGATGTAGACGCCCACCCGTTCCGCAATCTGCGCATCCACCTTCAAACCGGATTGCGCGAGCGCGAATTCGCTGGCCGCGATGCCGAGCTGGATGAAGCGGCCCATTTTCTTGATTTCTTTTTTCTCGATGTACAGGCTGGGGTCGAACGTCTTGATCTCGCCCGCGATGCGGCAACTGAAGGCCGAGGCATCGAAATTTTCGATGAGGGAAATACCCGGCTTGCCCGCCTTGATGGCCGCCCAACTCTGTTCAGTGCCAATACCGAGGGGGCTCACCAGGCCGACTCCCGTCACTACTACTCTGCGCGACACCGCTGGTTCCAAGCCGGCCTACTTTTTCTTCTTGTTCTCGATGTAATCGATGGCGTCTTTTACGGTGGCGATCTTTTCGGCGTCTTCGTCGGGAATGTCGATATCGAAGGCTTCTTCAAACGCCATCACCAGCTCAACGATATCCAGCGAATCCGCGCCGAGATCATCCACGAAGGAGGCCGTATTATCCACTTGGCTCTCGTCCACGCCCAATTGCTCGACGATGATCTGCTTCACTCTTTGTTCAACCGACATGAGTCCTCCCAAACTGTATGCAAACTCATTGATTCTAGCGATGATGACGACTTGCCGCAACTGCACCGTCAGTCAAGCCGAATTGGCCTACCAATTCCCAACCCCCTACTCTGGTTAGAATCAGATCGTGCGGCCCGGATTCTTAATCTTAGCAGCAGCGCTCGGGTTTGGGCCGATGCAGGCGGCCGAAGATCCCAAGCTCGCTCAAGCTCTGGCGGAAGTGGGACGCGCGGCCTCGGCATTTTGGCACGCAGCGCCAGACTACGTTGCCCGCGAGACCTTGAACCAAAAGGCTTTAGCCGTCCCGAAGCGGAGGCTTCGCGTGGGCGCGAGCGCGCTCCAGTCGCCCAATGCGGAGTTCCGCCACCGCGAGATCGTCTCCTTCTATGCGTTCTCGTCCTTCCGAAGTTCACCGGAAGCTCTGCGTGAGTTTCGTGAAGTAATTTCCCTGGACGGCCAGACATCGGCGGACGCGTCCAGTCCGGAAAGACTGCGAAACGCCGTCGCAGGGTACGACGACCGCGCCAAAAGAGATTTGGCGCATGAGTTCGAAAAAGACAGCCTTTCCGTCACCGCTACCGATTTCGGGCAGTTGGTTTTATTGTTTACCAAGCCAAGCCAAGCGAAGTACGAATTTCAGTGGCGGGCATCCGCGATGGTGGGCGCGGATCGGGCGATGATCGTCGATTTCACACAGCGCGCGGGCGGCGAAGCGCTGCGCGTGGCTGAGCCGGGGCGCGACGTGCGCGAGCCGCTCCGGGGCCAGATTTGGATTCGGGAATCCGATTTCTTGCCGCTTCGCATTACTCTGGCAACCTCTCACCAGGAAAAATCCCAAACCCTCCGGGATGACGCGCGGGTGGATTACGAACCCAAAGCGAATGGCCTGGTGTTACCGGTGTCAGTGGTGTATCGCAGATTCGTCAATGGGGAAGTTGCGGCGGAAGATGTTTATCGATACGCGGAATGGGAGCGGTGGAATCGAAAATGAGCCGGTTTATCTATCTGCATGGATTTGCCAGCGGCCCGACATCGAACAAAGCCCGTTTTTTCCGCGAACGATTTGCGGAGCTGGGCATGGGTCTGGATGTTCCGGATCTGACCGAAGGACGATTCGAGCAGCTCACCATCAGCGGGCAGCTCGCGGTGATCGAGCGAATTGCTAAGGCCGGCGCAGTGTCGCTGATCGGATCGAGCATGGGCGGTTATCTCGCCGCGCTCTATGCAGCACGGCATCCGGAAGTGGAAAAGCTAATCCTGTTGGCGCCCGCGTTTTCGCTCCTGACCAGATGGCCCGATGGCTTGGGCGAAGAAAAGATGGAGGAGTGGAAGCGCACGCGTTCGATGCAGGTTTTCGATTACGTGGAAAAGCGCAACGTGCCGATCGGTTACCAGTTGATCGAAGACGCCCAGAAATACGAGGCGTATCCGGACGTCGCGCAGCCGGTGCTGATTTTTCACGGCAAGCAGGACACGACGGTGCTCCCAGGTGTTTCGGTTGAATTCGCGAAGCAGCATCCGCAAACGATTCTGCATTTGGTGGAGTCGGACCATCAGTTGCTGAACGTGCTGGGTGATATTTGGATGGAGAGCGAAAAGTTTCTCTTCCGCTAGCCGAGAGGCACTTGTGCGTGCAACGTTTACACTCGTGTGAACGCGTGGAAAGATGTGTTCGCAAGAGTGCGAACACGGCACGTTGAGAACGTGCGCCACACGGGCGCGTTATGTCTCGGGGAATTCGACGCGATTGTAAATCGCCCGCATCGGGAGCGACACGCCGATGGAAGGGATGGTCAAGTCCTCTTCGAGCGTTGTGTAATCGCGGAGGATCCAGAGGTTGTTTTCCTGGCGGGTATACTGGGCCACGCGAACTTCGTTTTGGCTCACTAGGATGTAATCCTGCAGCGAGGTGATGGTCCGGTAGAGCTGAAGCTTTATGCCGCGGTCGTAGGACTCGGTGGATGGAGAGAGAACCTCGAATATTACCGCTGGATTGAGAAGAATGTCTTGCCGGTCGTCAGCAAGAAGCCGTTTGCCACACACTACTGAGACGTCGGGGTAAGTGTACATGCGGCTGGAAACTCGAACTCTGAAGTCCGAGCCGTGCACGTGGCACGCCCCGTTCCGCAAAGCACCGAACAGTTCGCCATGAATGTTCGATTGCAGGTCCGAGTGGCGCATGGAACCACCAGACATCGCGAGAATTTCGCCATCTAAGAATTCACTCTTGAATTCCGCGGCGCGATCCAACGCCAGGTATTCTTGTTCCGTAAGTTTCGCGACCGGATGCGATGCCATCGAGCGCCTGCCGCTATTTTAGCGAAAAGGTGTAGACTGATTTGAATTGCAATGAAACTCTTAACAATTTTTGTAGTTTCCGTATGCGCGATGGCGCAGCCGCGTCCGCTCGACCCGCAAGCAGCCGCCGCGCGCACATCCACTGAAAAAGAGCTGGAATCGCTAGCCATCATCGAGCGCAAAGTCATGGTTACGATGCGCGACGGGAAGCGTATGGCGGCCGATATCTACCGGCCCAAAGACACGTCGAAGAAGTACGCGACGATCTTTGTGCGCACGCCGTACAACTTCAACTATTGGGATGTGAAGAACGGAGTGCCGCGCGATCTGACCAGCGAACTGCAAGCCATCAAGCACGGCTACGCTTTCGTCGAGATGAACGAGCGCGGCCACTTTTTCTCCGAAGGCGCGTACGACATTTTGGGACCACCGCTGACCGACGGCACCGATGCGATCACGTGGATGTCGTCGCAGCCGTGGTCGAACGGCAAGGTGGGCACCATCGGATGCTCTTCAACAGCGGAGTGGCAGCTGGGCGTGGCGGCGCAAGGCAATCCAGCGTTCGCTGCGATGATTCCGCAAGGTTTCGGCGCGGGTGTAGGACGCGTGGGTCCTTATTACGAGCAAGGCAACTGGTATCGCGGCGGCGCAGTGCAGATGCTGTTCATCACTTGGCTGTATGGCGAGCAGAATCAGGTTCGTCCTATGTTCCCGCCGAACACATCCGAGGAGGATCTGATTCGTGCCTCGAAGTCGTTCGATCTGGCGCAGCAGTTGCCGCCGGTGGATTGGGCGAAGGCGCTGAATCATCTTCCGGAAAAGGACATCCTCAAAGCGGTGGATGCTCCGCATGGAATTTTCGCGGACCAGATGGAAGTGAGCACCGGCGGCGCGATGATAAAGCGGACGCCGAACGATCCGGCTTGGTATCGCGGCGGGTTGTGGCACGACGATCATCCGATCAACGTGCCGGGATTTTGGTTTATGTCCTGGTACGATGTTTCGATCGGTCCGAACCTCGCGGCCTACAACTACGTGCGCAAGACCGCGAAACCAGACATCGCCAAGCAGCAGTACGCGATCATCGCTCCGGTGGGGCATTGCGGCTACAAACGCGCTACCGAAGATACGATTGTCGGCGAGCGCAGCATGGGCGATGCGCGGCTGGATTATGACGCGCTCACGTACGGCTGGTTCGATTATTTTCTGAAAGGCGAGGACAACCATATTCTCGAGAAGATGCCTCGGGTTCGATATTTCACCATGGGCTCGAACAAGTGGCAATCGTCGGATACCTGGCCTCCGGAAGGAGCGCAGCCGAAGACGTTTTATCTATCGAGCGGGGGAAAAGCCAACAGTTTATATGGCGACGGTGCGCTGAGTGCAAGCGAGCCGGCAGTGGACAACAGCGACAGCTTTGTCTACGACCCGATGAATCCAGTGCCATCGTACGGTGGGAACGTTTGCTGCACCGGCAACGCCATCACCGCAGGCGCGTTCGATCAACGCAAGATGGAGGCGCGCGCCGACATTTTGGTTTACTCAAGCGAGCCGTTCAAAGAAGGTACGGAAGTGAGCGGACCGATCGATGTCACCCTGTACGTTTCCTCGGACGCCAAGGACACTGACTTTACGGTCAAGGTGTTGGACGTGTATCCGGACGGTACCGCCTACAACCTGGACGAGACCATCCAGCGTCTGCGTTATCGCGATGGGTACGATAAGCCACCGGCGTGGATGGAGCCGGGGAAAGTGTACAAAGTCGCAGTGCAGCCGATGACCACCAGCAACTTCTTCCCGGCCGGCCATCGCATTCGCATTGAGGTTTCGAGCAGCAACTTTCCGCGGTTTGACCGAAACATGAACACGGGTGGGAAAAATTACGACGAAACGGAAGGCGTGGTCGCACACAATGTGGTGCATCATTCCAAGCAATATCCGTCGCAGGTGACGGTGAGTGTGGTGAGGCGGCCAACGGCGTAAACGGCAACATCGTAGGGGCACGCAAAAGTGCGTGCGCTACCGGTACTTCACCATAGTGATTTCGCTGCCGTCTGGACTGCAGTTCGCCCGATATTCGTCCATTAACGCGCGTGTCAGATAGATTCCGCGGCCGCGCTCGCGGAACATTTCTTCTGGTCCAAGTGGGTCGGGGATCTTCGCGGGATCGAATCCGCAGCCTTGATCGGTGATTACGATTTTCAGGTGTCCGTCCGGAGCGCTGATCTCCAAGAAAACTTTTTTGTCGGCATTTTCCTGGTTTCCGTGAAAGACGGCGTTAGCTGCCGTTTCGTGCACGGCCAGACTGATCTGCTCCAGGCTCGCGCCCTTAAAGCCCATGCGTAACGCGTAGTCCAGAACCAGATGCTCGATCTTTTCGATGCTGTCGAGCGTGGAGTCTAAAGTGTAACGCTCCGCTTGCTGCAGTTCGGGCGAGTCTCTGGGATCTCCCACGCGAGTCTATCCTAACATGCGAAACTCTCTGGGACATGCGAAACTCACCAAAGAGAGATCCATGGGAACCGCACGGAACATCTTTCTGTTTGTTAGCGCGCTCTTTCCCATCGTGGATCCGCTCGGCGGAGCTCCGATCTTTCTCTCGTTAACTCGAGAATATCCAGCGGCGGCGCGGCGCACGCTTTCCAGGCAGATCGCCATCAACAGTTTCTTCCTGATGCTCGGATCGTACCTCATCGGCACACACATCCTGGCGTTCTTCGGAATCTCGCTGCCGGCCGTGCAAGTCGGCGGTGGGCTGGTGGTGATTTCCACCGGCTGGGCGCTGCTCAAACGCAAAGATGAAGACGACCGAGACCGGATGCATCAGCGGACGCATCACGAAATCTATCATCAGGCGTTCTATCCGTTGACGCTACCGCTGACCGTTGGACCTGGTTCCATTTCGGTCGCCATCACTCTCGGCGCGAATGCATCGCATGCCGGAATCAATTTCTTCGCGATCCTGGCCGCGGTTGTCGGATCGATCGTGGTCGCGCTGACGATCTTCCTCTGCTATGGATTCGCGGATCGTCTGGCGCGGATGTTGGGCGTGACCGCGATGACGGTGATCATGCGACTCACTTCGTTCCTGCTATTGTGCATTGGCGTGCAAATTGTCTGGAACGGTCTTAGCGCATTCCTTGTCACACTGAAGCTTCATTGAGTTTTTAGGTAAGCGATGATCGCTTCGCGCTCTTCCGGCTTGATCACGCGGAAGGCCATGTCATTGCCCGGGGCTAGTTGTTCGGGGTCCGTCAGCCATCGATTGAGCGTGTCCGTGTCCCAGGTTAAATGAGAAGCTTTGAGAGCGGCCGAATATTCGAAATCCGGAACGCTCGCGGCTGCGCGGCCAACTACCCCGCGCAACCGGGGTCCTTCTTTGTTTTTGTCCAGCGCATGACAGCCGGCGCAGCGTCGCTCGAACAGGTCTTTTCCCGAATCGATGTCCGCAGCGTTCAACATCCCACCGAGCAATAGAAAACTCGCAGCAAGGATTTTCATGCGAGTGTCGAATCCACCATTGCCAGACTGTGCCGTTTGGCCACGTACTGCACATTGGTGATGCCGAGTACGCCGCGCAATTTCTCCGCTGGAACCTTCATTGGTCCGGGTGATGCTGCCGCGCCAGGCGCGGGTTGGGGAAACGCCGTGGACATGGCAGTATGAAAAGTTACGTTGCCTTCCACTTTCTGCATCACCTGGTGGATATGTCCGTTGAGTACGGTCACGGATCCGAAGCGTTTTACGGACGCGAGAGCTTGCTCGCTATCCTGTGTGCTCCAGCCCCACTCCGGATAGACCGCCCAGAGTGGAATGTGCGCGAACAATACGATGGGCGTGCTCGCGGATTTCCCACGCAGATCATCCGCCAGCCATTCCAATTGATCGGCGCCCAGTTTTCCCATGCCTTCGAGCGCACCGACGTTCACCAGCCCGACAAAGTGGACGCCTTTCTGATCGAAGCTATACCAGCCTCGGCCGTGCGAACCTTTGCCGAAGCGGTCGAGATACTGTTTCGCGTCATCGACGGCGATGTCGTGCTCGCCGGGAACATAGAAGACTTGCTTTTGATTCGCTCCTTTCAGAATCCCTTCCACGCCGTCGAATTCGGCGGCTTTTGCTGTGTGGCTGATGTCGCCGGTGTGGATGATGAATTCGGGAGCCTGCGGGAGCGCATTGATTTTGTCCACCGTCGCCTGCAGCGTTGCCGCCACATCGGGATTTGCCGGTTTGTTGAACCCGAGATGGCTGTCGCTGATCTGGACGAAGTTCAGCTCGCCTTTGGAATGGGACGTTGAATTCTTGCCGAAAGCCTGCGAACTGAGAACACCGCCGCTGACTGTCCAAAGCACTCCGGTTCCCGCCCAGGCCATGCATTCCAGGAATCCTCTCCGATTAATGCCGTCATTGCTGTGGTCGTGAATGATGAATCTTGACATTGTCTGCCGCCTTTCTAAGAGGCAAGACCGGGAGCGTGGCCGGTTTATTCCCTGAGATTGGAAAGGTCATAAGTTTGAATTGGTACTACGGTACCGCTCATGGGCAGGTTAACATTAGATTCGTATATGGTTGATGCAAATCGAGTTAACAAGAGATTTCCGGATTTTAGCGGGCGCAGTAGGTTTTAATATAGACCTTGGCAAACGATCGTTCCATTGTTAGACTTGCTACTGTATCTCCTTACGAAAGGCAACTTTTCAGCCAGATGCCATCCTTTAAGTCGCTTCGATTGATGTCTGCAGGTTCGCTGTTGGTCTTTGGCCTCGCATCCACGGCCATGGCGGATATCAGCCCTGTTGATCCGCACGCGTTGTTTGCATCTGGCGGGGACGCTACGCCCCTTGGATCCGGTCAACCCATCACTCTCTCGTCTCCGGCGGGTCCAGACGACCAGGGCGGCGGCATCTTTGTGTTCAACAACGACACCGGAATGGCGCTGTCGGCGGTGAAGGTAAGCATCACGATGCCGGAATCGTTTTTCAACGGATTTAGCTTTACCGGCACCCTCTTCACGCCGGGACCCAGCGCATCGTCCATCTCGGAAGTGCTTTTCTCTGGCAAATGCAAAACCGGCGCCGATACCGCCGACTTTTTCTGCGTGCAGTTGACATTCGCGGAGAACCCAGGCCCGATCGTTCCGATCGGTGGGAACTTCGTGATCGATTTCGATAAGCCAGCGTCGCAGGGTCCGCCGCCAGTCTACGGTGGCGTGGACCAGTTGGTTGCCACTGGACTGTACACGGGAGACACCGACACCTCCGATAGTCGCGTGGGTGAATGGGCGAATGGCGCGAACGGATTTGTGGACCCGGTGTTTGCTACTCCGGAACCGCGTCAGTACGCTGGGATCTTAGGCGGCATCTTCGCACTTGCCATTTTCCTGAAGCGCAAGCGCTCCGTAGCCACCGCTTAGTTTTCACACGTGGGGCAAGCCTCCGGCTTGCCATTCGACCCTACTTCGGTTGGAACCTCTGCATCATAGCCTGGTACTGCGGCTGCTGTCGTAGGGGAGTCAGTTCAGGATCGCTTTGAACCGCTTTCGCGGAATACCCCTTACTCAACGCTTGCTCCAAACTGCGCAGAGCTTCCGGCATCCGGTTGGCGAGGGTGTTGATAGCAGCCTCGGCATAGAGGAAGTCGCCATCCTCGGGATCGATAGCCCGGGCTCGCCGGATGTTTTCCAATCCTTTGGTTGTGTCTCCCTCTTTCGCATAGTAGAGACCCAGACCCGCCAGGGCTTTTGCATCCCTTGGATTTGTCCGCAAGGAATCGTAGGAGAGCGAGATGGCCTGCTCGTAGGTGGCGCGAGCCTTTGAAGCCTGCCCCAGCCGTCGGTAGCAATCCGCCAGAAATCCGACGAGCTCGGGTTGCTTGGGGCTGATCTCCAGAGCTTTTTCGAAATTCGTGCGCGCTTCTTCATACTGTCCGAGGAAGAAGTAAGAGGTCCCCAGGTTCGAATAACTTTCCACCGACGGCTTCAGCTCGAGCGCTTTGCGAAACGCCGGGATCGCTAAATTCCAATTGCCCTCATGCAATTCGAGAGCGCCCAGATTGATCCAGCCGTTGGGATTCTTCGGATCGAGCTCCGTCACATGTTCGAACGCCTTGGAAGCTTGTGCGTTGTCGCCGAACTGGGAATACGCAATGCCCAACATGTTGTAATTCGACCAATAGTACGGATTGGCATCAATGGCGTGTTGGAACGCCGCCAGGGCTTCCGGTTTTTGTCCGGAGTTTAGATAGGCGCGGCCCAGGCGTAGATACCCGTCGTCGGAGTTGGGAGCCAGTTCCAGCGCGCGCTTCAACTCAGAGATTGCTTCAGCGCTTTTGCCGGTTGCCGTGTACAAGCTGCCGAGCGCGAAGTGAACTTCAGGCAGATTGTCGTTTAACTCTTGCGCGCGATTGGCCGCGCCCAAACCCTTCGCCGCCCAGGTGCCGTCTTTTTTCAGCGAATAGAGATAGCGGCAGCTATCGGCGATTCCGGTGTAGGCGAGAGTGAAGCTAGGATCCTTGACCGTCGCCCCGTTGAATAGATCCAAGGCTTGCTGAAGAGTTTTTTCGTCACGCTGTCCGGATCGCAGCAAGCTGCGTCCTTTCAAGTACAACGCGTAGGCGCCGACGTTTTCGGTGAAATGGCCCGTGCTCTTCGCCATCTCCTCGTTGCTGAGTTTCAGATCGAAAGCTGTCAATAGACCGGCGTAGATCTGATCTTGCATGGTGAGCAGATCCTGCTTGAGGCCCGAGAATTCCTGGCTCCAGATGCGGCGGCCGGTGGCGGCTTCATCCAGGCTCACCACAACGGCCATGCGATCGCCGCTACCCTGTACGCTTCCTTGCACGAGCAGCTTAGCGCCGAGCGATTGGCCAATCTGAGCCATGGGATCTTTCGGATTTACTTTCGCCGCGGCCGAGGCGGATGCCAAGTGGATATCTTTCAGTTGAAACAGCTTCGCCGAAAGCGCTTCGACAATGCCATTGGCGGCGTCGTCGAGCGAAGCGTCGCCACCGAGGGTTCTGAACGGCAGAATGGCGACGAACTTGGCATTGCGAGAGACCGCGCCCGTCGATTTCGATGCTCCCGGAATCCATCCGAGAACCATACGGCGCGATTGCGGAACGGCGAAAATGAGTGCGAGCAAAGCCACCACGCCAATCGCGGAATAAAGCGCGATGGGCTTGCGCTTGACCACGGGGGCTTGTAGATCGACGACGGTCTTGAACGACGCATCCGGCGACAGGCCAATGGCGGGAGCAACAATTGAAGCGCCGCTATCCGAGACCGGGGCTCCGGCGCCGCGATCCAGATCCGCCACGATGTCGCGCGCGTGCTGGTAGCGCTGTTCCGGATCGCGCACCAGGCAGCGCAGAATGATCTGCGCCAAATAATCCGGAACGCCGGGATTCAAAAGTTGCGGACTCTTGGGGTCCTGCGTGACCCGTTGATACATGGTCTGCATGACGGAGTCGCTGCCGAAGGGCAGGTCTCCGGTGACCATCTCGTACAGAATCAGCCCGAGCGAGTAAAGGTCGCTGCGGTTGTCGGCCGATTTCGACTCGGCCTGTTCCGGGGACATGTAGCGCGGCGTTCCCAGAACTTCGCCCGCATTGGTCATCATCGTGGATGGGCCTTCGAGCGACTTGGCCAATCCAAAATCCGAGATGAACACCTGGCCGTTGGAATCCATCAGCACGTTCTGCGGCTTCAGATCCCGATGGACGACGCCTTCGTTGTGCGCGGCCTCCAGGGCCTGACACAGTTGGCGGGCAATGGTGATGGCGCGCGGGATAGGCAGCTTGCCCTCGTTCGCGATCAGATTGTGGAGGTCCTTGCCATCTACATACGCCATCGAGATGAACTTGAGACCGCCCACATCTCCCAAATCGTGGATGCGAAGAATGTGCTTATGCGAGATCTGGCTGGCCAGCAGCAGCTCCTGCTTCAGCCGTTCCATGGAAGCGGGATTTCGCGCGAGTTCCGGCTTAACCAGCTTCAGGGCCACGTTGCGGCCGACGTCCAGATCGTAGGCTTTATAGACTTTGCCCATGCCGCCTTCGCCCAGCAAGGCCTCGATGCGGTAGCGCGGTCCGAACTGGCTGCCCGGCGAGAGCGTGGAAGGCGTTTCCGCCGGTCTGGCGGCACTTACCGGTGCCGGCGCGGGCGTCGGGTGCAAGCCCGAAGAAAATCCCAAATCGGCCAGGATTTCGCCGGCGTTTTGATAGCGGCGCTCCAACTTGATCTGGAGGCACTTCATGATGCAATCGTTGATTGCCGGGGGCAAAGAGGGCTCCACCTGAATGGGTGGCGTGGGCGGCTCTTTGGCGCGCTTGATCAGCGTCGCCATCATGGATTCGGCTTGATAAGGCAGAACGCCGGTCACTAGTTCGTAGAAAATGACCCCGAGCGAAAAAAGATCGGTGCGGGCATCTACCTTCTCGCCCTTCGCCTGCTCGGGTGACATGTATGCCGGCGTTCCGAGCAACGCTCCGGTTCGCGTCATGCCGACCAGTTCCATGGATCGTGCCAGGCCGAAGTCCATCAGATAGACGCGGCCCTGCGAATCGAGCATGATGTTCTGTGGCTTCAGGTCGCGATGAACGACGCCTTCGACGTGGGCGGCTTCGAGGCCCAGACAAACCTGGCGCACGATGTCGCATGCCTTGCCGGCGGGAAGTTTGCGCTGTTCGGTCAGGACGCTCTTGAGATCGCGGCCGTCCACGAAATCCATGGTGATGAACTTGATGTCGCCTGCCGCTCCGATGTCGAAGATGCGGATGACATTGCGATGTGTCACCAAACGGGCCAGGATCAGTTCCTGCTTGAAGCGCTGGAGGATGTCAGGATTGTCGGCCAGCTCGCCGCGGATGATTTTCACCGCGACAGTGCGGTCCAGTTCGCGATCCGTTGCCTTGTAGACCGCGCCCATGCCGCCTTCGCCGAGCATCTTGAGGATTTCGTATCGGCCGGCTAAAAGCGTCCCGGGAAGAAGCGCGCCGGTAGAGGAATGATCGTGCTTGACTGCGACGTCGGCTGCCGTCGACTCATCGAAGCGCTCCTGCGAAACCATGGGGTTGCTGCAGTTGACGCATGCCACGGACCCGTCTGGATTACTGGTCCGGCAAACGGCACATTCGAGTGGCATGCACTTCCCTATGGAGATGAGTACAATAAGGGCCACCCGAGAAAACCAGGTCCCCCTACCGGTCCCAAAGAAACGCTCGGTAGGCTATATTATGGCATACGCCATAGCCGTTGTGACCGAAAAATAGTACTTCGCCCAACACCAGTTGGGACTTCATTTCCGATGAGCCGATCCAAGCCTGTTTTACGCCTTTCTTTATGCATTTGCCTGGTGTGTCTTTACGGCCGGATGTTGGCTGCCGAAGGGCCTGGCTACAAGTATTTTGTCTCGGGCGAACCGAGCGCTGTGGCCGGAAAGACGAAACCTGGATTTGCGCTGATGGGTGGCGGCGAAGATCAGGACGCCGCGTTTCACTGGATGTGCGAGCTTGCCGGAAGCGGCGGGAATTTCGTGGTGTTACGGGCGTCCGGAACCGATGCCTATAACCCGTATGTCCGAAAGCTATGTCCGGCGATGAGCGCGGTTGAGACGCTGATCATTACTTCCCGCGAGGGTGCCGCACAGCCGTTCGTCGCTGAGACTATCCGCAAAGCGTCGGCGGTTTTCCTCGCCGGAGGGAGCCAGGACAATTACATCAATTTCTGGAGCGGCACGCCCGTCGCGGACTCCATCAATGAGGCCATCAAGAACGGCGTTCCGGTGGGTGGCACGAGCGCTGGATTGGCTGTGCTTGGCGACTACAGTTTTGCCGCGCTCAAAGATACGGTGAAGTCGAAGGAAGCGCTCGCAAATCCGTTCGATGAACACGTCACCCTCACGCGCGATTTTCTGCATGTTCCGATGCTTGGTGGAATCATCACGGACAGCCATTTTGTGGCACGAGACCGCATGGGACGACTGCTGGTATTTTTAGCTCGCATCGCGAAGGATGGCTGGACCGATACGCCGCGCGCGATCGCGATTGATGAGAAGACGGCCGTGCTCTTGGAATCAGACGGGAAAGCGCGCGTGACAGGCGCGGGGACGGTTTACTTCATCAAAGCGCCTGGTCTGCCGGAAAAGTGTATCCCGGACGTGCCGCTCACCTTTCGGAATCTCGCGGTCTATCGATTGAGCGCGGGTGCGGGGAGTTTTGACGTCCGAAGTTGGAGCGGGATCGGCGGCAGCGGATACAAGCTGTCCGTGGAAGACGGCGTGGTGAAATCCACGCTTGCCGGGAACAAGCTCTACTAAGATCCGACCCGAAAGGTTCCCGCCAACGTAAGATTGCGCGAAGAATTGCCGGCGTATACCGAATAATCGCCGGTGGCAACCTGCCAGCTATTGGATTTCGCGTCCCACCAGGAAAGCGGATGCGTGGGATCATTCGCATGAACCGCGATATTCACCTGTTGTTGCGCGCCTGGCTGCAGAAAGACTTTCTGCCATCCCACCAGCCGCTGGGGCGGCTCGCCTGTGCTTGTCGGCATTCCGAGGTAAACCTGCGCGACTTCGGCGCCGCCGACCGTGCCGGTGTTCGTCAGATCAAACGTTACCTGAAAACCTTCCGATGATCCGCCTGCGACTTTTAAATTTGTAAATGAAAACGTGGTGTACGACAAACCGAACCCGAACGGAAACGCGGGAGCCAGATGCTTCGCGTCGTACCATTTGTAACCGACCAGCAGGCCTTCGGAATAATCCACGGGAAAGGGATCGGTGGCATTAGGCGTACCCGCGATCACAGGATGCGGAAGATCTGAGACACTCGCGGGAAATGTGATGGGCAGCTTGCCCGATGGATTGACGGCCCCAAACAGAATGTTGGCGATCGCTTCGCCGCCGCGTTGGCCGGGGTACCACGCTTCCAGCACCGCGCTGACCGAATCCAGCCAAGGCAGCACCTGCGCGCCGCCGTTCTCCATGACGACGATGGTATGCGGGTTGGCCGCAGCAACCGCTGCGACCAGAGCGTCCTGATTGATGGGCGAAGCGTGGATCACGTCGGTGAAGTTCAGGCTGGGCAGATCCATGCCTTCGCTGGTCCACTGGCTGACGAAGACAATCGCAACCGACGATGCAGCCGCGAGCGATGCGGCCTGGGCGGAATCCGTGCCTGGATCGAATTTCACCGTGGCATGCGGAGCTTTGGCTTGGATCGCTTTGAGCGGCGACGAAGGATCCCAAATCACTTGCGCCCAGCAAGGCTGGCAGGGATAGCCTTCCGTAAGCGCGGGACCACCGGTTGGATGCACTTGCGCCGAACCGCCGCCCGAAAGCACTCCGATATCGGCGTGCGATCCAATGACGGCGATCGATGCAACCGAAGTGGCGTTGAGCGGAAGCTGGCCGTTGGAATTCTTCAGCAGCACCGCGCCCTGTTCCTCCACAGTTTGCGCGATGGCTTGATCCGCTGCGATATCGATCGGGCCGAGCGACGGCGGATTGTCGAACAATCCGGCTTCGAACATCGCACGCAAAATGCGATGCACCATGTCATCCAAACGGGATTGAGGAACCTGGCCGCTAGCGACGGCTTGCGGCAGCGCGGAGAAAAACTGATTGTCCGGTTGTTCTTGATCCAAACCGGCGAGCGCCGCCGCAGTGGTGCTGTGAGTGGCCCACCAATCGGACATCACGAAACCTTGGAATCCCCAATCCCCTTTGAGGATGTCGTTCAGCAGATGCGGATTCTCACACGCCCATGTGCCATTGAGCAGGTTGTAGGAGCACATAACGGACTGCGCATTCGATTCCTTGAGCGCGATCTCGAAAGCCAGCAGATCGCTCTCACGTCCGCCGCGCTCGTCGACAGTGACATCGGCCAAGGTACGGCCGGTTTCCTGATCGTTGAAGGCGAAGTGCTTGATTCCTCCGATGACGTGTTGGTCCTGCGTTCCGCGAATATGTGCAGCGGCGATGCTGCCGGCAAGAATCGGATCTTCACCCTTGGTTTCGAAGGTGCGTCCATCGCGCGGCTCGCGGCCGATGAGATTCGTGTTGCCGCCGAGATTCACGTTGAGTCCGTAGGCGCGCATTTCAGTACCGATCACTTTTCCGTATTGGTATGCGAGATCCAAATCCCAGGTAGCGGCGCTCGCGATCGAAGAAGGCAGCGACGTGGCTGGAGCCTGGCCGTTCGCCACGCCCACGCTTCCGTCGGAATAGTAGAGATCCGGAATGCCCAGACGCGCGTTGCCGGCAATAAAGCCGCCCGCGCCCCGAGGCAGCGGAATAATGTTCGTAATCGGACCACCATCGCCGGCCACCAGCTTCACTTTTTCATCCATCGTCATCTGCGCGAGCAGTTGATCGGCGCGCTGATCGGCGGCAGCGGCGGTGGGAGCAGGCACTCGAAATCGCCCAGTGACGCCACCGATGGTGAGCGTTGCGTCCACGAATGGGGCGGCGGTGGAAATCCCCGCGGGATACGTGAAGTTGACCTGGTCGATAATCAATCCCGGCGCGGCGCCGCAATAATCGACCACGGCTTTCTTGCCGCCGATGGTCAACTGGCAACTTGTGGGACTGCCGGGAACTTCGAGCGGCGTCAGCGACCCGGTGAAGACCACCGGCGTGCCGTCGGATTCCGGAGAATTTTTCGGACCCAATCCGTTCGCCCAAAGCTGGTACTGCGTGCCGGCGGTGACGGCGCATTCGCTGGAGCATCCGGCGCCGGTGACCCAGGCGATGCCGTTCGTGGAATCGAACAGAAACATGGACGGCGATTGCGCGGCGGCGATGGTAATCGGCTCAATGTTGCTCGAGACTTGATCGCGCGTGACTTGGATGTTCACAGCGGGTCCGGGCTTGGTTTCCCACGGTATTTGAAAATTGATCTGCGTGGCGGAAACAAACACGAGCGGCGCATTCACGCCATCGACGCTGACCGTGACATTGGAAAATGTGGTGGGGAAATTGGGATCGGCTGGAGGATGGGCCGATTGCTTTGGATCGGTGAAGTTGTTGCCGTAGACGCTGGCGAGGCTCCCGGGAGCGATCGCGCCGAGGTACGATGCTGCGTTGACTACCGCGCCGGGCGTGATGACCGGCGTCGAAGTGTTGATTGTCTGCGGCTGATAAACGCGTACATAATCGACGAGCATTTCCTGCGCCGGAAACGGCGCATTCGGATCGGGCGTGCCGAGAAACGTGTTGGGCCCGCCGATCGCGAGGTTGAGAAGCAGGAAAAACGGATTGTTGAACACCCACTGCGTGCCGGCGGGCAGCGAGGCGGGCGTGAGGTGGAGATAGGATGCGCCGTCCACAAACCAATCGACGGAGTTTTCCGACCACTCGATGGCATAGATGTGAAAATCGTCCGCCACTTTTTCGCCCATCGGCAGCGTGTACGCCGCGGTGAGACCATCGCCGCCGGAGTATCCGGGTCCGTGCGCGGTTCCGTTGTTGATGTTGGCGTTGTTATTGAACGTGCCGAAGTTTTCCATAATGTCCACTTCGCCGCACTGTGGCCAGTTTACGGTGCCGATGTTTTCGCCGAGCATCCAAAAGGCCGGCCACACGCCTTGTCCAAAGGGAAGCTTGATGCGCGCTTCGACGCGTCCATACTTCCAGCTCAAATCCGCGGTGGACGTGGATGCGGTGGGAGCCCCCGTTTGCAGGCGCGCGGATGTGTAGTTACCGGAATTGTCGCGCAGCGCTCGGATCACGAGATTGCCCTTGCCGTCTTGAAAAACATTGTTGGGCGAATTCGTGTACGTCTCGGCCTCGCCGTTGCCCCAGCCTCCGCCGCCGAGGTCGTAATTCCAGTTCTTCGGATTCGGCGGCGATCCGGCGGCATCGTTGAACTCGTCGCTCCAGATGAGTTTCCATCCGCTCGTGGTCTGCGCGAGCGCGGCGGCCGCGGCAGACAGCAGGAATAACATGACGCGAAGTGTGCGCATAGCCGTCTCAATGATCTCTCCGTTGGTGACCGGTTTCAAGTCGCTGAGATACACTAACGCTAATGCAGACATTAATGAATCGGCGGCAGGTTTTGCAGGCCGCCACGGCCGCGATGGCTCTTTCGCCGGCGATGAACGCGCAAGAAAAAAAGCCCATGCGCTTGGGCGTTGTGACCGGGCTCACCAAGAATCCGGATGCGGTGCTGAAACGCGTGCACGATCTTGGATTCCCGACGTGCCAATTGTCGATCGGTCTTTTCGACGACGCGACGCTGGGAGCGCTGCGCGACGCGATCGCGAAGTACAACATTGAAGTGACCTCCGCAATCGCGGGGGGGCCGGGGCCGGAGATTTACGATTTTTACAAAGGACCGGAAACCATCGGTCTGGTGCCCAGGCAATCGCGCGAGGCACGCATCGCTCGCGTCAAACAGGTTTCGGACTTTGCCAAGAAGGCCGGAATTCCGGGCGTCCAAACCCACTGCGGGTTCATTCCGGAGAATCCGAACGAGGCGCTGTATAAGGAGGCGGTCGAGGCGATCCGCACCGTCGCGCAATATTGCAAAAGAAACGGACAAACGTTCCGCTGCGAAACCGGACAGGAAACTCCCATCACGCTGGTGCGCGCCATCAAAGACGTGGGCTTGGATAATGTCGGCGTCAATTTCGATCTGGCCAACTTGATTCTTTACGGAAAAGCCAACACAGCGGACGCAGTGGAGTTGCTCGCGCCGCACACGCTCGGCATTCACGCGAAAGATGGACTGTACCCGACGGATCCGAAGCAACTGGGGCGCGAAGTGGCGATCGGCGAAGGCAAAGTGAATTTTCCGGTGGTGATCGGATTGTTGAAGAAGGCGGGCTATCGCGGTCCGGTCACGATTGAACGCGAAATCAGCGGCGCCAAACAAACCGAAGATATTCTGGCATCCAAAGCATTCTTAGAGAAATTGATTGGCTGAAGCCGATCCATCAAAGGAGATGAAAAATGAAGAGCGAAGACATGGGCCGCCGTGGATTTTTGACGGCCGCGACGGGCGCTGCGGCGTTCACGATCTTGAAGCCGCAGGTGGTGCGCGGGATGCAGGCGAATTCGGCCGTGCGCGTGGGATTGCTGGGGTGCGGCGGGCGTGGTTCCACGCATCTCGAGACCATTCTCAAAAACACGGATGCGCATGTCACGGCGCTCGCCGACATGTTTCCGGACCGTTTGGAGAAAGCCAAACAGCTTGTGGACCAACTGTCCTCGGCCAAAGGCCAGCCGGGAGTACAGAAGACCTTTGTCGGTCCGCACTCGTACCTGGAAATCCTGGAATCCAAGGACATCGACGCGATCGTGATCGCAACTCCGCCTTACTTCCACGTGCAGCATCTGGCCGCGGCGGTGGATGCGGGTAAGCACGTCTATTGCGAGAAGCCGGTGGCGATTGACGTTCCGGGCGCGAAACGCGTTTTGGAAATCGGCAAGAAGGCGGAAGGAAAAGTCAGTCTCGATGTCGGCTTCCAGATTCGCATGGCGCCCCCGTATATCGAACTCGTGAATCGCATTCACCAGGGCGCGTTGGGCGACATCGCTACGGGCGCCGCATTTTATTACTGTCCGCGCATCGGATTGAATTATCCGGACGAAGCAACGCCGCTGTCGCGCCTGCGCAATTGGATTCAGGACAAAACGCTCTCGGGCGACATCATCGTAGAGCAGAATATCCACGCCATCGATATTTGCAACTGGGTGATGCAGGGACATCCAACCAAAGCCGGCGGGCGCCACGGTCACAACGGCCGCAACATGTTCCCGAACGATACCTGCTCATCGCACTTCGACATAGTGTTCCAGTATGCGAACGGCGTGGACGTTGGATTCAGCTCCACGCAGTTCGGCAAAGGGCAATTCGATGTGAACGAGCGCTTCTTTGGAACCAAGGGATCGTCGTCATCGCCCTATTCCGGGCCGCTTGGAATCTGGGGCGATGAAAAGTGGGTCTTCGGCGGAGACAGCGATAAGCAGGACGCGGGCGCGGGAAATTTCTCGGCGAGCGGAAACTTCTCCGACAATCTAGCCCAAGCCGACAGCGAGAAGCAAAAAGGATTCATCAACAGCATTTCGAGCAACAAATTCCACAATCAGGCAGCGCTGGGCGTGGAATCTGCGTTGACGGCGATGCTAGGCCGGAACGCTGCTTACGAAGGGCGCGAACTGACTTGGGATGAACTGCTGCGCTCGAAGGAAGTGTTGGAGCCCCACATCGACCTGAATAAACTATAAGTATGAAAGCTTTATTTTGCCTGGCGGCGGGCTTGGCACTCGTGTGCGCGATTGTTGCGCCCTCCGCCAATGTGGATGCGAAAAAATACGTGTATCCTGCAGCGAAAAAGGTCGACCAGGTCGACGATTATCACGGAACCAAGGTCCCCGATCCATACCGGTGGCTGGAAGACACGAATTCCCCCGTGACCAAGGCTTGGGTGGAAGCGGAGAACAAAGTTACCGCGGCATACTTCGCTCAAATTCCCCAGCGCGCGAAAATTCATGCGCGTCTGACCGAACTCTTCAACTACGCGCGTTATAACAGCGCCTTCGAAGTCGCCGGGAAGTACTTCTTCTTCCGCAATGACGGGCTTCAGAATCAAGACGTGTTGTACATGGCGGATCAGCCGAACGGTACGGAACGAGCTCTGCTCGATCCGAATACGTTGCGCGCGGACGGAACCGCCGCGCTCTCCGGATTATCCGTGGATCGCCGCGCAAAACTTCTCGCCTACTCCATCGCGCAAGCGGGTTCCGATTGGTCCGAGTGGCACGTGCGCGATATCGCGACTGGAAAGGACCGTCCGGACTTAGTGCAATGGACCAAATTCACGAACGCGGAATGGACGGCGGATGGACGCGCTTTTTACTACCAAAGCTTCCCTCGGCCCGACACCAACGCGGCGCTCACCGCTTCCAACAAAAACGCTCAGCTTTATCTGCACACGCTGGGTGAGCCGCAGTCCGCGGACAAATTGATCTATCAGCGCACAGACCATCCGAACTGGCTCTTCGCCGCCACCGTGTCCGACGATGGCCGCTATTTGTTGATCCACGTGGAAACGGGTGACGCCGGAAAGAACCTGCTCTTCTATCAGGATTTGAAAACGCCAGGATCGAAAGTGGTGGAGTTGATCCATGATCTCACCGCCCAGTTCCGTTTTCTTGGCAATGAGGGCAGCACGTTTTACTTGTTTACGACGGAAGGCGCGCCGAAAGGGCGCGTGATTGTGATCGATGTAAACTCTCCGGACCGCGCGAAGTGGAAAACGGCGGTTGCCGAGCAGGCGGAAACGCTGAGCAACGCCCAGTATGTTGAGGGAAAACTGGTCCTGAGCTATTTGAAGGACGCCCATTCGGTAGCGAAGATCGCGTCCGTAAGCGGAAAAATCGAGCATGAGCTTTCACTGCCGGGTTTGGGAACCTCAGGTTTTTCATCCGCGCACTCCACCGACACCGAGCTGATTTATTCGTTCGACAGCTACACCGCTCCGCTCACCTTCTATCGCTACGATTTGAAGACGAATCAGAGCAAGCTGCTGCGCGAAAGCAAATTGAGCTTCGATCCGAAGCTATATGAGACCGAGCAGCTGTTTTACAAGAGCAAAGACGGCACGCGCGTTCCGATGTTCCTGGTGCACAAGAAGGGTCTGCAACGAAACGGGCAGAATCCAACGCTGTTGTACGCCTATGGCGGATTCAACGTAGCTCTGACGCCGAATTTCAGCCCGACGTTTTTGGGCTGGGTGGAAATGGGGGGCGTTCTGGCTGTCGCGAGCCTGCGCGGCGGATCGGAATACGGCGAAGCCTGGCACACGGCTGGCACCAAGCTGCATAAGCAAAACGTCTTCGACGATTTCATTGCGGCGGCGGAATATTTGATATCGAGCCAATACACGTCGACGCCGAAGCTCGCGATCTTCGGTGGCAGCAACGGTGGATTGCTGATCGGCGCGGTGTTGAACCAGCGTCCGGATCTATTCGGCGCAGCCATGCCGGCGGTGGGCGTGATGGACATGCTGCGATTCAACAAATTCACCATCGGCGCGGCTTGGGAGGGCGATTACGGATCGCCCGAAAATCCAGTGGAGTTCAAGGCGCTGTACGCTTATTCGCCGCTGCACAACATCAAGCCCGGCACGCACTATCCGCCGACCTTGATCACAACTTCGGATCACGATGACCGGGTGGTGCCAGGGCATAGCTTCAAATACGCGGCTACCCTGCAAGCGGCGCAGGGAGGTCCGGCCCCGATACTCATCCGGATTGAAACACGCGCCGGGCACGGAGCCGGCAAACCCACGACGAAACGGATCGACGAAGCGGCGGACCGATTCGCGTTCTTAGTGCACGAACTGCATATGTAAATTACGCCGGCTGAAACCCGCTGAGGGCAGGATTGCCCGCCCCACGCGGTACACTCGACACATGAACGATTTCGAGTTGGGCGTCGCAACCTACTCGCTGCGCAAGTTCTCGCGGCAGCAGGCCATCGCGATGCTGAAGCGCATGAACGTGCGCTATATCAACATCAAGGAGTTCCACCTGCCGATCGATTCCACGCCGGATGAAATCAAGGCTGGCCGAAAAGAGTTCGAGGATGCCGGCTTCATTATCGAAGGCGGCGGCAACGTAGCGTTCGACAAAGACGACGAAGCGGATATCCGGCACAAATTTGAATACGCGAAGCTGGCCGGTATGCCGATCATCGTCTGCGCGCCGACCCATGTCACGCTGCCGAAGATGGAGAAGTTCGTCAAGGAATACGACATCAAAATCGCGCTTCACAACCACGGTCCGGAAGACAAGCAGTTTCCCACTCCGCAGAGCGTTCTCGACGCGGTGAAGAATATGGATCAGCGCTGCGGATTATGCATCGACTGCGGGCACACCGCGCGAACCGGTGTGGATGTCGTCGAGTCCATTCGGCAAGCCGGTCCCCGTCTTCTCAGCATGCACATCAAGGATCTCGCCAACGCGAAGGAGCGCGACAGCCAATGCGATGTTGGTGAAGGTGTGCTGCCCATCGCCGGTATTTTCCAGCAGCTTCGAAAAATGAAATACACCGGCGGAGTGATGCTAGAATACGAAATCCATGAGAATGACCCGCTGTTCGGCATGCAGAAGAGTCTCGCGTTCATGCGCGGCGTGCAAGCGGGATTGAGAGGATAAATGGAACAACATCTGCCTTTAGTCGACGCGCACATGGTAACCACGGCGTTCACTTTGGATGGCTACAAGATCGAAAGCAATCTCGGCCTGGTGCGCGGAATCATCGTGCGCTCGCGCTCGATTTTCGGAACCGTGGGCGCTAGCCTGCAAACACTGGTGGGCGGCGACATCACACTGTTTACGAAACTTTGTGAAGAAACCCGCGCGCACGCCTACCAGCGAATGTCCGAGCACGCGGCCCAAATGGGCGCCAATGCAATCATCGGAGTCCGCTATGACGCTACCGAAGTGATGCAGGGCGTTACCGAAGTTCTTTGTTACGGAACGGCGGTAGTAGCGAAAAAAGCTTAGTTACCCGTTTCTCGTTATCCCGTTTCTCGTTTCTCGTTCTAAACCCGACAGAGAGGTGCTGAACCAGGAACGAGAAACCAGAAACGAGAACACGAGAAACGTTTTATGCGGTATTTGTGCATCCACGGCCATTTCTACCAACCCCCGCGCGAGAATGCTTGGCTGGAGGCAATAGAGCAGCAGGATTCGGCCTATCCTTATCACGATTGGAACGAGCGGATCACCGCGGAATGTTATGCGCCGAATGGCGCGTCGCGAATCTTGGACGATCGCAATCGAATCATCAAGATCGTAAACAACTACGCGTCCATCAATTTTAATTTTGGGCCCACCCTGCTTTCCTGGCTCGCGGAAAAAGCTCCGGAAACGTATCGAGACATTCTCGCGGCGGATCGCGCCAGCCTCCAGCGTTTTTCCGGGCATGGTTCAGCGATGGCACAGTGCTACAGCCACATGATCATGCCGCTCGCCAACGCGCGCGACAAGTTCACCCAGGTGTATTGGGGCATCCAGGATTTTCGCTATCGATTTGGCCGCGACCCCGAGGGGATGTGGCTGCCCGAAACCGCGGTGGATCTGGAGACTCTCGACATTCTCGCGCAGCATGGCATTCGTTATACGGTGCTGGCGCCCTCGCAGGCCAAATCCGTGGATGGCCGGGATGTCACGGATGGCAGCATCGACCCCACGCGCTCCTACAAAATCGATCTCGCCAGCGGGCGCTCCATCAATCTGTTCTTTTACGACGGCCCCATCTCTCGCGCGGTGGCGTTCGAGGGACTGCTCAACAACGGCGAGATCTTCGCGCGGCGGCTGCTAAGTTCGCTTCCCGAGCAGCCTGGCCGGGCGCAACTGGCGCACATCGCCACCGATGGCGAAACCTACGGCCATCATCACCGCTATGGCGACATGGCGTTGTCATACGCCCTGCGCTACATCGAGTCCAACGATCTGGCTCGCATAACCAATTACGCTGAATTTCTTGCGCTGTATCCACCCGAGCAAAAGGTGGAGATTCTGGAGAACACTGCGTGGAGCTGCGTACACGGCGTCGGCCGCTGGAGCCGTAACTGCGGCTGCAACTCGGGCGGGCACGGCGGCTGGAATCAGGAATGGCGCGCTCCGCTTCGGGCCGCCTTGGATTGGCTGCGCGATGAAGTGGCGCCGATGTATGAAAGAGCTGCAGCGCGCTACGTCAAAGATCCGTGGGCGGCGCGCAACGAATATATCGCCGTGGTGCTGGACCGGTCGCCGGAAAGCCGCGAACAGTTCGGAGCCAAGCACTTCCGCCGCAAAAATATTCTGCGTGCCGAGCGCGTCCACGTGTGGAAGCTGCTCGAGCTCCAGCGGCACGCCATGCTCATGTACACCAGCTGCGGCTGGTTTTTCGACGAGATCTCCGGGATCGAAACCGTGCAGGTGATCCAATACGCCGGACGTGTGGTGCAACTGGCGCAGGAGATGTTCGACGATTCCATCGAAGAACGCTTCCTCGCAAGGTTAAAGCTCGCAAAAAGCAATGTCCCGGAACATGGCGATGGCGCGAACATTTACTCGAAATTCGTCAAGCCCGCCATGGTGGATATGCTGAAGGTGGGCGCGCACTACGCCATCAGCTCCGTGTTCGAACATCAGCCGGAGGAGGAGCGGATCTATTCGTACGAAGTGGATGGCAAAGATTTCCGGCTGAAACGCTCGGGCAAAATGCGGCTGGCGTTCGGCAAGGCGCGCTTCACTTCTCGAATCGTGCAGGAATCCGAAACACTGATGTTCGGAGCTGTGCA
>DATGIH010000015.1:0-22464 GCA_035295865.1 Bryobacteraceae bacterium | reverse complement strand
GGTCGGCGGATTGACCACGGCCGAAATCGCGAACGCATTCCTGGTCCCCGAGGCGACCATGGCGCAACGCATCAGCCGCGCCAAACAGAGCATCAAGGCGTCCGGCGTGCCGTTCCGCCTGCCGAATCAAGAAGAACAATCGCAGCGCTTGCGCGCCGTTCTCCATGTGCTGTATCTGATCTTCAACGAAGGCTACACCGCAAGCGCTGGCCCGGAACTGGCGCGCCGCGAACTCTCGGCCGAAGCTATCCGCTTGACACGCGCCGTTCACCAGCTTCTTCCGGCCGATCCCGAAGTCGCGGGATTGCTCGCGCTGATGCTTTTAACCGACGCTCGCCGTGCCGCGCGCACGGGAGCGCATGGCGACCTGATCCCGCTGCATCAACAGAATCGGACGCTTTGGGATCGGTCGCAAATTTCCGAAGGCGTTACGCTGATCAGCGCCGCTTTGCAGAAAGGCGCGGTAGGAGCCTACCAGTTACAGGCGGCCATCGCCGCGGTCCACGACGAAGCCGCGCGCGTCGAAGATACGGACTGGCCGCAGATCCTCGCACTCTACGACCTGTTGCGCCGCATGTCGGACAATCCAATGGTTGATTTGAACTACGCGATCGCCGCCGCCATGGTTCACGGCCCACGTGCAGGACTACAGCTGCTCGAGAAGCTGGACGGCCGCTTGCAAGGCAATCATCGCCTCGATGCCGTTCGGGCGCATCTGCTCGAAATGGCAGGCGACCGTGACGCTGCAGTCGAGCACTACAGCCGGGCTGCTCAAAAAACCACCAGCATCCCTGAACGGAATTATTTGGTCACACAAGCCGCCCGTTTGCGGGAAAGTTGATTAAAGGAGCGTCTTGTCGGCTTCTGATCGAACTACAATGAACCGTATGCTTCTCCGAAACGCCACGTTCTGCTTCGTGCTAGCAATTGTCCCAGCCTCCGCATCGGATTGGTTATCTTTCGGCGGCGACCCGCAACGCACCGGCTGGGCCCAGGGCGAAAAGGACATCACTCCGTCGAATGCCAAAGATCTGACGTTGTTGTGGAAATCCTCGCTCGATAGTCCTGCGCGCGAGTTGAATTCGTTGACCGCCGCCATCGCCGCCGAATGGGTGGTCACGCCCAAAGGCATGAAAGAAATCGTCGTGGTGGGCGGCGCGTCCGACGACTTATTCGCTTTGGATGCGGAAACCGGAAAGGTTCTCTGGAAAAAGACGTTTACCGCTGAGGTGAAACCGAAGCAAGCGCCATTCTGGCTTTGTCCGAACGCCTTGAACGCCACGCCCTTGATCGCCAAGCGCGGGCTCAACGTACTGGTCTTTGCGATTTCAAGCGACGGCAAGCTGCACACCCTCGACATTCACAACGGCGAAGACAAAGCGCCCCCCATCCAGTTCGTCCCGGCGTTTTCCAAGAACTGGAGCCTCGGCCTGCAGAACAACGTTTTGTATACCACCGTATCGCAAGGCTGCAACGGCGCGAAGTCTGGCGTCTATTCCATGGATTTGACCAGCCCGGACAAAAAGATTTCGTTCTTCCAATCGAGTTCGAACGGCGCCGGCGTTTGGGGCCGCGCTGGAGCCGTGATTAGTCCATCCGGTTTCGTTTATGTTCAAACCGGCGATGGCGAATACAATCCCGCGGCCGGCAAATATCCGGATACCGTTCTGCAGCTTTCCGCCGGAGATTTGAAACTTGTGGATTACTTTACTCCGTCGAATCACGCTTACTTGACCCGGAAAGATCTGGATTCGGGAAGCATGAGCGCCGTCTACTTCAAATTTAAAGACTGGCAACTGCTGGCATCGGGCGGCAAAGAGGGCGTGCTCTCGCTGCTCGACGCCAAGGCGGTTGGCGGCGGCGATCACAAAACCCCGTTGTTTCGAGGCCCGCTGGTAGTGAACGAAGAAGCCGATTTCGCCGGTAAGGGATTTTGGGGATCGTTCGCGACTTGGGAAGATGATGCAGGCGCACGCTGGCTCGCGGTCCCGGCTTTAGGCGCTCCCTCCAACAAAGTGTCGTTCGCGCATGGGAATGGCGACGTACCGAATGGCAGTATCATGGCGTTCCAGGTTGAGGAGAAAGCCGGAAAACCAATTCTTACTCCCGCCTGGATTTCGCGCGACATGAACGCGCCTGACCCCCCGATTGTGGCCAATGGCGTTGTCTACGCGGTTTCCACCGGCGAATTCAACCGGCAATGGAAACCGGAAGGCGGCCTGTTCAATTCCAAAGAGCGCGCCGCGCTGCATACCGGCAACGCGATCCTCTACGCTTTCGACGCAAGCACCGGCAAGGAACTGTTTTCGAGCGGCAATACAATGCCCGGTTGGACGCACTTCAGCGGCATCTCGATTCAGGGCGGCCGTATTTACGTTACGACTTTCGATTCCACAGTCTACGCTTTCGGATTGAAACAATAACGTCCATTCGCTCCCAATCGGAACGCAAGAAGCTGGACGAAATGTCCTCAGCAGTTCATGAGCACACCATGGTGATTACCAACGGCGACCGGTCCTGCTGACGGCTCTATAAAATTTTGATGCGGATATTCCGCGTCTCGATTTTCATTCCCGTTTGCGTGACGTGGAGCTGAATGCCGATCAATCCCGCGGCTTTGCGATGCGCCGCATCGTCATCCAGAAACACGCACATGACATGACCGTTCCACAAATGTACCAGCGAATTTCCGCGCGCGATGATCTGGATATCGTTCCAATCTTCCACTTTGATGTAGCTCTTCAGTTGATCGGAATCGCCCACCGCTCCGAGCATTCCCGGTTTCGTTCCGTCGGCGGCGTAACCCAGCATGCCGCGCAGCGCGAGAAATCCGCGCCCGCGCTCTTCGTAAAGCTGGCCGGTGAACGTCTGCTGCGCATCGATGTCGGCCTGATAGCCTTGCATCACCCATTTCGCGACGTCCGGACGCTCGACGCTGCGATATTGAAATCCGCTGTTGCCCGCGTTGCCGCCGGTCAGCCGGTATTGCGCGCGAAAATCGAAATCGGCCGGCTGCGCGCCGCGCCAGATGCAGAAAGTGTTCTGCTTCGGTTGTTGCGTGGGCGTTGTCTCGCCGGCAATCGCTCCATTAGCGACGTGCCAGAAATCCGGATCGGCATCCCAACCATCCAGAGTCTTTCCGTCGAAAATAGTTTTGAAACCAGTTTCGGGGAACGGTGGGACAATCTTGGCCGGATCCAACTTATTCTGCGCGAGCAACGCTGCGGGGGCCAGCGCAAGCATCGCGCGACGGGTGGGTTCGTTTAGAAAAGACATGTTCCGCGTAGAATCGTATCACGAAGCGGAACCGCGGCTGCCATACTGAACCGCGACCGCGAGGGAGCGCTACCACGAACGCCGCGTTGCGCTCCCTTGTGACGCGGTTCGTTTTTCACACGATGGATTCTTTTTGAGGATCCCAGCGCAGCGTCCGGCCCTGCCGGTAGCTATCCACCGCCATGCGGCACGCGATTGAAACGCGGAATCCTAAATCGAATGGGCAGGCGGGTTCTTTTCCGCTGCGGATGCAATCCAGGAAATTCTGCATGTGCGCATTGCCAGGGGCCGTGCTGCGGCCGACCATTTCCACACCATCCGGACGGTTCACTTTTTGCGGCAGATATCGGATGGAGTTGCCCTTCGAAATGGTTCCGTCATCGCCCAGCACATCTTCGGTGACGCCAAGCTGGTTGTTGCCGAAGCCGGAATCCCAGCTCACCAGAATTTCTTCCGGATGCTCCAGCGACACGTTCATCGTGTCGGGAACTTCGCGGCCGTCTTTCCACAGGTAAACGCCGCCCGTCATAGTGACGGCTTTCGGGATTTGCAGATTGAGCGCCTTGTACCAGAAGGAAAGCTGGTGGCACATGTTCTCATAGACGTTGCCGCCCGAATAGTCCCAGAAGTAGCGCCAGTTAATGTAGCGATTGGCGTCGAAGTCGCGATGCGGCGCTTCGCCTAGAAATGAATTCCACAAAATGTTCTCCGGATTCATATCCGGATAAATCGGCCTCGCCCACTGCGGTTTTCCATGCGGCGTGTTGCGATACATGTGCATGTGCACAGCGGTGATCTTGCCGAGGTTGCCGGTGGCAAGAAAATTCAATGCGTCAGGCATCTGTCCGGAAGACGTGCTCTGATGTCCCACTTGCACGGTCAGCTTGGGCGCTTTGCGATAGGCCGCGCGCATGCGTTTGGCGTGATCCACCGTGAACGCCATGGTCTTTTCCTGATACACGTGCTTGCCGGCTTCGATGGAATGCACGAAATGCTCGCAGTGCAAGTGCTGCGGCGTCGCAATGATGACAGCGTCGATGGTTTTGTCGTCGAGCAGCCGCCGGTGATCGAGATACGTCGCGGCATTGGGAACCAGCGCCTTGGCGTCTTCCAGCCGCTTAGTGTAGATGTCGGCGAACGCGACGAAATCGACGTTCGGGCAACTCAGCGCCCAGTGCACCAGCTCGGTGCCGCGCGCCCCAGCGCCGATGATGCCCATCCGGACGCGATCGTTCGCGCCCAGCACGCCTTTGGGATCGGCCAACGTAGTGGCCAGACCTGTAGCTACCGTCCCAATAAATTTGCGGCGGGAGTCCAACATCGATTTTTTAATGTTAGCACCCGCGGCGCGGGCTCAGCATTATTCGTGCCGGAGGGCGTCCATCGGATCTACCCGCGTCGCGCGCCGGGCCGGGATGTAGGTTGCCAGCAGTGCGGCGCCGATGAGCACCAGCGCGGTGGCCACAAACGTCAGCGGATCGAAAGCGCTGACCTGGAAAAGCTGATTCTTCAGCAACCGGCTGAAAATGAGCGAGACCACCAACCCGATACCAGCGCCGATTCCGGCGAGCTGCATGCCTTGTCCGATCACCAGTCCCAACACGCCGCTGGCCGGCGAGCCCAGCGCCATCCGGATGCCGATCTCCTGGGTTCGTTGCGTGACCGAGTAGCTGATCACACCGTATAGCCCGATCACCGCCATCAGCAGCGCCAATCCGGCGAAAATTCCGAGCAGCGTCACTACAAAACGGCGCGGCGCCAGCGACGCCGAAACCATGTCGGAGACCAGCTTGATGCGCGAAACAGCGAGCGACGGATCGATCACCCGCACGGCTTCCCGCAAAGCTCCTGCCAGCCGAGCGGGATCGCCATCCGTGCGAGCCACGAAACTGGTGAATGGAAAAGGGAACGACTGCTGGAGAATCGGATAGTAATAGCGGCCCTTTACCACATCGCCCGCAAGATCGGAATTCTTGGTGTGTCCCACTACGCCAACGATGGTCGCCCATGGTTGGTCCGAGCCGTTCCGCATGTGCTTGCCGATCGGATCCTGATTGGGCCAGTATTCGCGCGCCAGCGTTTCATCGATAATCGCGACGCTTGCCGTGTTGGCGCGGTCCTGATCGGTGAACGCGCGCCCGCTTTTCAGCGGAATCTTCAGCGTGGCGAAGTAACCGGGGCTGACGAATCCAATATCGCCATGCGGGCCCGGATCGCCAGGAGGCGAAGGGCGGCCTTCGATGGAAAATGACGCAGACCCGGCCTGTCCATTGAATGGAACCGGTACTGCAGCGGCGACGCTCGTGACTCCCGGCAAATTCGTCAGGCGATCGAGCACCGCGCGATAAAAAGCGATTTGCTTCGCGGCATCGCCGTACTGCGCTTGCGGCAGCGTGACGGCGCCGGTAATCAAGCCGTTCGGTTGGAATCCTGGATTTACGTCTTCGAGCGAAGCTAAGCTGCGCAGGAACAAGCCCGCACCGACCAACAATACCAGTGCCAAAGCCACTTCGCCAACCACCAATCCAGCGCGCAAACCTTGGCGGCGAAGTCCGGCGGATCCACTGCGCCCACCCTCACGCAGTGCATCGAATCGATCCAGCCGGGAAATCTGCCACGCAGGCGCTATCCCAAACAGAATTCCGGCCGCGATAGCCGCGAACGCGGTGAAGAGAAGCACTTGCGGATCCATGCGGACATCCAACGCGACCGTGGCATTTTCCGGAGCCAGCGCGAGTAATCCACGGACGCCGGCGAAGGATAAGGCCAGCCCAAGAATCGCGCCAGCGAAAGAAAGCACCAGACTCTCGGCCAGCGTTTGCTGGATCAAATTCCAGCGGCTTGCCCCGAGCGCGGCACGAACCGCAATTTCGCGCGATCGTCCCGAAGCGCGCGCCAGCATGAGCCCCGCGATATTGGAACATGCGATCAGCAGTACGAATCCAACGGAGGCCAACAGGACCAACATCGGAGTCTTGGTGTCGCCGGCGATGTAGTCGGTGAAGGGAACCAGGAACATTCCCCAAGCCGAATCTTTCGCGTAGGCGCCGCCTCGCGTTCCGTTGTTACGGACGCGATTGTTCAAAATCTCGGTGTAAGCACTGGCCTGCTGCAACGATACACCCGGCTTCAGGCGAACCACGGCGTCGAAGTTCTCGTTGAAGCGGTTCTCGGGATTATACGCGTCATCGGGGAGTCCGAGCGGAACCCAGATATCGGTGGCGGCCGGCCAGCGAAATTCCGGACCCATCACGCCGATCACGCGATAGGGAGTCCGGTTCAGTTCGATGGTGCGTCCGAGCACGCCGGCATCCTGCCCGAACAGCCGCTTCCAGGCAGCGAAGGACAACACGACAACTTGGTTCGATTTCGGATGGTCCTCTTCCGGTTGGAACACGCGCCCGAGGCGTGGCTTCGCACCAAAGACGTCGAACCATTGCAGCGAGACCGCCGCCCCTTGCAAACGTTCCGCCATGCCGGAGCCCGTGTAGTTGTAGTCGCCCGGTCCGAGGACAGCTCCGGATTCAAACAAATTTGTGCTTTTCTGAACGTCGGAGAAATCCGGGACCGAAACCGGAATGCTCTTGAGCGCCAGCTTGTCGTACTTCACACGGAGCGCCGCGATGCGTTCCGGATGTGAAACACCGGCCGGATTCAGCAGTACCTGGTTCACCACGCTGAAGATCGCGGTGTTAGCGCCAATCCCGAGCGCGAGCGCGGCGATGGCGGTAAGGCTGAATGCGGGGCTTTTCGCCAGAGTTCGGCAGGTGATGCGAAGCGTTTGGAGCATGGGCGCAGTCCTCTCTCGTTCTAATACGGGAGTCGGCACGCAAAAGATGCATCAAAGTAAGTGGGGCGGACGCCCTCGTCCGCGCGGGTCCCCCAGGACCCGCTGTTCTTCACCGAGCCGACGGGGGCGTCGGCTGCGGACCAGGGGGTCCGCCCCACATGCTTGCTCGGAGCGAAGAGAGCACGGCGCGCGCCTTCGCCGAATCCGGGCCATCCGAACCCTGATAGAACGCGAGAATGTTCGCCCTAAGTTCCGGCGAAAAGGTCGCCTTCTCGAGGTGATCCAATAATTTCGAATAACTCTCGTCCGCCATCTTGTAATCGCCCCGGCGCGTCGGACGCCCGGTGTCGAAATTCTCGTTCTGCAGTTGCAGACGGCCGTCCTTCACCTCTTCGAGCAGCGCGTGGTAGTGTTCCTTGGTGTCGTCGAAGCTGGCGATGAACATCTTTTCGACTTCCGGGGTCGGAACGCGGAACGCCAGCGCTTTGAATGGTCCAATTTTTGGAACGATCCGGAACAAAAATGCTAACAGCCGCGCTCCGAAGCCTGGCCGCTCATATTTGCTGTCCCAATCCTTGTTGTAACTGGTGCGCGAATAGCGGTAGACGAACTTCTTGCGCGACATTCCGGCTTCGAGCTGCAGAATATCCTTTTTCTTTGCCGACCAGGCGGCTTTCGTCATCTCCGGAATCACCTGGCTGACGCTGAAGCGAAAAGTCCCAAGCGCGAGATCTTCGTCCTTGAACAGATCCTTCATGCGGAACGAGTAAGTATCTTCGAAGGCGCGCTCCATGACGGGCTTCGAAACGCGGAAACCGATGAAGTCGTGATAGCTTTCCGACGCGTACTTTCCGCGCGCCACTTCAATCACGTCGAAACCGAATTCCGTCCGCAGATGCGCGGCTGGGTTGTCCTCGTACGTAACCTCATTGCCGAATTTCCGCTGCAACTTCGGATACATTTTCGGAACCGCGCGATTCACTGCCACCGGATGCCCGGCATTGTCGGCGGCGTAGTGAGCCAGCGCGCCGAGGGCGAAGGCGTATTCGTTCACGTCCTGCGCGTCGCGAATCAACGCCTGAATGTAGTCGCCGCTCCGGACGTAATGGAGCAGGTCGCTGAACAACTTGCTGCCGAACGGATAGTACCCCATGTCTTGAAGAATCGCGCCGCCATAGACGTAGGCGTGGGCTTCCTTCAGTTGCTCGTCAGTGGTCTGCGGAAACCGCCCCAGCAGTAAAGGCCTGATTCCATTGGGCCAATTGCGGTCGATGATGGCTTCGTGCGTGAGCACGGAGTACGCGCGGAGAGGCAGAGAAAAGGCCAGCAGCAGCGTGACTGCGAAAAATCGCATCACCCAGTAGACTCACGGGGTGGGGAAACCGTACAGGGTACCCGGATTTTGCGAAACGAACCCAATGTTCTTATTTTGGCAGCAGATTGGAGTGCGCAGCAAATAAAGCCTGCTGGGTGTGAAAGGCTTTCAACGCCGAATCGATCCCTGCCGGATCGGCATTCATCTTCAACAGCCCGAGGATCTGCCGCGATATCCCGAGGGTCCCATTCGGAGACTGGCTAAGGAAAGCGCTGAGGGAGTCCTTGGGCGAGGCCGTCTTGAGTGCTTCTTCAATCTTCGCCAGTTCGCTAGCATAAGATGCCGCCTGCCGTTTCCGCTCCGCCCCTAGACGGTGAACGCTGATTGGATCTCCGAGGGCGGTGTCGTCGTCGACTACCACCATGGTCATTTTGGCGGTCGTGCTGGTGGGAAGGTCGCCCGATGGGCCCAAGGGGAGGAACTCCTGGAAAGTGCGGCTGGTTCCGGGGCGGAATGCCACATCGGTTACCAGGTCCATCAGAGCATCCACCGTTCCTGAATGGGATTTACTGCTGGCACCGGCGTACTGGCCTTCTATGGTCCAAGCCCAGGCAGTCACGATTCTCGGAGAATTGTTTGTCAGCGTCACTTCGATCGCCGCTGATCCGCCATCGGCTCGCACATGAGTTGAGACGGCAATTTGGTCGAGAGTTTGAGCGGAAGCCGCCGCAGTCAAAATTGTTAGAGCGAGTTTGCGAATAGCCTGCATTGGTTTTTTAATGTCGTGAGCCGCGCGCGAAGCGATTCATCGCTTTCTTGGGAAGAGCCGCGCAGGAGTTCGGCCGCGATACCGTCGCGAAGGGTACGAGCAGCACCCGCCGACTCCGGGAGCTTAGCGATGCGCCGGATCAATTCGTTGAACCTGAGCCTCAGGCTGCTGGAGCGATCACGTTCCGTCCTTTCGATCAGACTTAGGGTCCGCGCGTACACTTGCTTCTTGGCAGAACGATTGTCCAGGATTTCACCGATCGCCGTGGCGTCTCCCTCCGCCGCTTTATCGCTGAATATTGCCGCAAAAACCCGGAAATCATGCGGTCCTGGCCCCTGCGGAGGTTGGACGTCAAGCGTAATTCTGGTTCCCGGAGGCATCCCGCCGCGCAATAGATTCACATCCTTTATGTAGGTCCAATCGTCCATGCCGACCATTAGCGTCTCAATCGGCTTTTTGGATGTGTTCCTCAAAACCACTTGAAGTGTCGCGGTTCCGCGGATTGAGACGACTTCGAGCGATGTGGTTCTGTTGTCGATGGGATGTTCGGCGGCAAGACCCGTTGCTACCACGATCATCGCGACTAAATATTTATACACCGGTGGAATCCAACTGTAATTGTGCTCCTGACGCGCGCAAAATACAATATCAATAGCGATAAAATATGCCAATGCGTGAGTTACTGGCTCTGGTTCTGGCGTCCACGCTCTTGTTCGGCTGTTCCGCGGGACGGTCTGATTTGGATGCCGCCGACCAACCGCGCGGACGCCCTGTTCCGCTTATCAGCAATGGCCGGGCCGGGTTCATCGATTCCAGCGGAAGGATCGTGATTGCCCCGACTCTCCGACCTTTTTCGAACTGGGGGCAAGCGTTCTACGACGGTTTGCTATCGCTCGGTGTTGCCGACGGCCCGTTTCTCAACACTCGCGGGCAAAAGGTGCTGGACAACGGTTTCTTTCGAATTTGGAATTTTTCAGAGGGCCTCGCAGCCGCAATGAAAACCACGAACTCTAAGTGGGGGTTTGTCGACCACGAAGGAAAGTTCGTAATTCCACCTCGGTTTCCGTCCTATCCGGAAGGATTGGTCAGCAGTTTCTCGGATGGCTTGGCCAAGATCGACGTGTCGGGCAAGGTTGGCTATATCGATCACTCCGGCAGATATGCAATCCCTCCCCAATACATCGCGGGAACCGATTTTGACAACGGTTATGCAAGAGTCGTCACCGAGGGGCCATGCATGTATTTCTACGACGAACACTTTGATCCATGCATAAGAAGAGATCCGATATTTGCTCCGGGTACGGGATCGGCTCACAAGGCGGCACAGTCCGCACAGTCTCTCTGCAAGTGGCGATTTATCGACAAGACGGGCAAGCCGATTTTCGTTCAAGAGTTCGAAGGAGCGATGGGATTTCGCGAACGACTGGCTGCTGTGAAAGTCGGCGGGCTGTGGGGTTTTATCAATCTTCAAGGAGCATTCGTGATTTCACCAGCCTTTCTTCAAGTGCGCTCTTTTTCAGACGGCCTTGCGTTGGTGAGTAACGACAAACAGAGCGGATTCATCGACAAAACGGGCGCACTGAAAATTCCAGTCGAATTCTTTAAAGCGGAACCATTCTCGGAAGGGCTGGCCGTCATCGGGCATCCGGATGAAGGTTATGTTTTCATCGACTCACGAGGAAAGCAGGCCCTTCCAGAACGTTTTGCCCTGGCCAGCCGGTTTTTCCACGGTCTCGCGCACGTTAGGCCACGCTGGAGCGATGGCAGTTTCGCTTACATTACCTCGACGGGCAAGCGTGTGTTCACATACGTCGTCACTGGGCCAATTCGATAATCCGAGTGTTCCCGAAAAATGGTGTGCGGATGCTTGGTCCCAATAAACTCACCGACTTAGCAACGCCCCCAAAACCGCACCTGTTACAAAACGAACCCAATCCGTCACTAGGAATTATGGGAGGCACTAGGAACACTGGTACTAAATGTACGAGGTACGGATGGCGGTTTCTGAGCCCAGGGAAAAGCTGATATCCTGAATGGCACACGGCGTTCTGTCACACAAGCCCATGATTACGCAGTCCCTAGTCGCGGACCGGTATGAGATCAAGGAGCTTCTCGGTGAAGGCGGCATGGGCGTCGTTTACCGCGCCATCGATGTCAAAACTAAGAGCTCCGTAGCCTTCAAAACCATGCGGGATGTCTCCGATCCCCTTGCGGTGGAACTGTTTAGCAAGGAGTGGAGCGTTCTTGCATCAATTAGCCATCCGAACATTGTCGACATCCGCGACGTGGGGGAGATCGACGAGCATGGCATGAAGAAGCCCTTCTTCGTGATGCCGCTGCTGCCCGGATCTACGCTTTCGAAGTTGATCGAAACATCCAGCTCGCGGCTCACCGTCGAGCGCGTGGTCGCCATCGTCACGCAAATCGCGCGCGGATTGCAGGCTGCGCACGAAAAGGGGCTGGTCCATCGCGACATCAAGCCGAGCAACATCTTCGTGATGGAAGACGACACGGCGAAGATCATCGACTTCGGCGTCGTCTATCTCGCGGGATCGCATTCCGTCACCGGGCAAAAAGGCACCTGGCAGTACATGGCGCCCGAACAGATTGAGATGAAGCCGGCCTCGCCGGTTTCCGACATCTTTTCGCTGGGCGTGGTTTGCTACGAAGCGCTGACCGGGCGCAAGCCGTTCGCTTGCAAAACTCCGGCTGAAACAGCGGAAGCCGTACGGCGGCGCATTCCTCCGCCGATCACCGAAATCAATCCAGCCGTTTCGCAGATCGTGAGCATGGTGATCCACAAAGCCATGGCGAAGGCGCCGCTTCACCGCTTTTCGAGCGCGCGCGATTTCGGCGACACACTGCAGAAGGCGTTCAACAATCAACCCATCGAACGGTTCGATTCGTCGAAGATTCAGCCGCGCATCGAGCGAGCGAAAAAGACGTTTGCCGAAGGCGACAGCGAATTTGCATCCGAGATTCTGACCGAACTCGAGACGGAAGGCCACATCGATCCGGAAATTCCGCTGCTGCGGATGAAGATCGATCAAGCCACGCGGCAAAAAAAGATCCGGCAACTGCTGGAATCGGCACGCACCCGCGTAGAGCAGGACGAGATTCCGCTGGCGCTCGAGAAGCTGCAAGAGATTCTGGAAATGGATCCGGAGAATGCGGACGCGCACGCCATGCGCGGATCCATTGAGAAGCAGCGCAATGAACGGCAGATTGAAAGCTGGCTCAACCTGGCGCGCCGGCATCTGGACCGGCACGATTTCAGCGAAGCGCGACAGTCCTTGAACGAAGTGTTCAAAATTCGGCAATCGGACGCGAGCGCGCGCGAATTGCTGAATGAAACAGACCGTCGCGAAAAGGATGCCAGCCGCATCACGGCGGAAAAAGAGCAGCTTTACGGATCGGCGCTGAAGGCATACAACAACGGCGAGATCAGCACCGCGCTGAGCAAGCTGGAGCATCTGCTCGAACTGGGCCGCCAAACGCCGGATGCCTCGGTTCCGGATCGCGATTCGGTGTATCAAGGTTTCTACAATCAGATTCGTTCGGAGCGCGACACCATCCATAACGCGTATGAAGAAGCGCGGCGCAATCTGTCGGAGAAGAATTTCACGCGGGCGCTTGAGATTTGCGACGAGTTTGTCGCCAGATATCCGAGCGATGCGATTTTCCAGGCCCTGAAACTGGAAGCGGTGGAGCAGGGAAGGCAGGAGCTTTCGGCTTATATCGCTGAAATCGGCAAGCGCGTGGGCAATGAGCCGGATCTCGACCGCAAAGTAAACATCTTCAAGGAAGCCTGCGAAAAATATCCGAACGAGCAGCAGTTCCAGCAATCGCTGAAGCTGATGCGCGAGCGGCGCGACCTGGTGCAATCCATCGTGGCCAAGGCGCGGCATTACGAAGAGAAGAATCTGTTCACCGAAGCCGTGAGCCAGTGGGATATTCTGCGCAACATTTATCCCAAGTATCCGGGCATGGAAGTGGAAGTCGCGCAGTTGATGAAGCGGCGCGATCAGCAGTCGAAAGAGGAAGCGAAGGCGAAGGCGATTGAAGAAATCGATCGCGCGCTGGAGGCGTCCGACTTCACGCGCGCCTGTGATCTTTCAGCCAAAGCGCTCTCGGAATATCCGCAGGATCGTGAGCTGACCGGCTTGAATCGGCTGGCCAAGCAAGGCCTGGAGAAAAGTTCGGAAGCGCGTACGCTTTCAAACGAAGCGCAGACGCTGTGCACCGAAGGGCATTTCGAAGACGCGGTGGCTAAGCTGCGGCGCGCGATAGAGCTGGATCCGAAGAATCGCGCGATACGGGAATCGTTGGTGAATGCGCTGATTGGCCAAGCGCAGCCGCTGTTGGATTCGGATTGGCGCGCGGCCGAGCCTCTCATTCAGCAAGCCACCGATCTGGATCCAGCGCACGCCGGCGCTCGCAGTTTGCGGACGCTCTTGGTGGATATCAAGCGCAAAGAATACGTCTCGCACTGCCTGGCGGAAGCTCGCGATCTGCAAGCCGCCGGAGATGTAGAAGGCGCTCTTGCCAAAGTGGATGCCGGCCTGGCGCTGTATCCGAACGAAACTCGCTTAGGGCAATTGCAAACCACATTGCGCAATGCATTGCGGGATGCGCGCCGCAGCAAAGAGCGCGCAGGCGACGTGGAAGCGCTGCGGGCGATCCGGCAAAAGGTGGAGCATCCGGGGAACGCCGACGAAATGGGAACGCTGCTGGAACAATCGACCGCGATTGTGCAGAAGCATCCTGACGATCCCGAGATTGGTTCGCTCGGCGCGGAGATTCAGCGCTGGGCCAGCGCGTCGGCCGCGACACGCGCGGTCACTCCGCCGAAGCCGGCGGAGGAAGATTACGCCAAAACCGTGATTTTGGAACCCGCCGCGACCGTTCGCGGTGCGAGCGCGCCGCCTCCAGTGAAAGAACCGCCAGCCAACGCTTCGACCAGCACTCCGGAAGCTCCAAAACCCGCAAAGCCGACAGCGGCGAAACCTGCTTCTGAGTCCAAGGGGCTTTCACCGTTCCATATCGCCATCATTCTCGGCGTACTGGTTTTGGCGGCGGCGGCAATCATTTTCACGTATATCCGGGGCCGCCAGAAGCCGCAGCCGGTGGAGACGGCGACCGCGAAAATGTCGGTGAAGATTCAGACGACGCCGGCGGATTCAACCGTGACCGTGAACGGCGAAGCGCATTCGGGGTCGGCGGATCTGGATCCGAACGCATCGTACGATGTCGTGGTCTCGCGCGCCGGTTACAAGACGGTACATGAAGCAGCGAAGCATCCAGAAGCGCAGTGGAGTTTTACGCTGGATCCGGAACCGGTGCATCTGCACTTGTCGACGGCGGAGAAATCCGGCTCGATTTTCGTGGATAACATCGAGAAGGGCTCTCTCAGCGAAGGCATGCCGGATATGGAAATCCCGGCCGATGGCGCGGATCACGCGGTAGCGCTGCGCAATGGCGCGAGAGAAATTCTCTCGTTCAGTTTCGCGGCGAAACCAGGCGAGACTCCGCGTGTCAGTGCGCCGAAGCCGGCCGATTTGATCATCGTGAGCAGTCTCGGCAGCGAGACCAGCGTGTATAGCGGATCGCCTTCGCTGCGCGCGAATCTCAATGGGCAAGAACCGCAGCCGATCCCGGCTGAAGGTCTGAAACTCACCGGCGTAAGCGCAACGAATCACGAGCTGGTTTTCAGCAATAAAGATCTTCCGAAGATTCTGATCGACGCCGGCAACGCACCGGTTCTGTACGTGGGCCTCAATGCGGACACGAACGTTGCCTATTTGGCGCTGCAATCGAACGTGCCGTCGGCGCGGCTTTTCGTGGACAATCGCGAAGTGAAACCGAACAAGCCGGGCAACTGGCCTGCGGTGGTTCGGAAGCCTGGGCAGCATGCCATTAAAGTGACTGCCGACGGCTACGATACTTTCACGCAGCAGGTGGAGTTCGTGAAGGACAAGCCGGTCCAACTGACCGCGGATCTGAAGCAGAGCATCGTAGCGACATCCGGATTTTTGACCATCGAAGGCGGAACGCCGGGCGCCGAGGTGCTGGTAGACGGTGCGTCGGTGAAGACGCTGGATACCTCAGGCGCGGGAAAGATCGAAGTCTCGCCGCAAGCGCACAAGATCGGATTCCGGAAGGAACATTTCGAATCGCCCGAGCCGGTGACTCGCGTATTCGCGCGTGGACAGGAAATCAAGCTGGGTGCTGGCGAAGCGAAGTTGAAGGAGATGGGACGGCTGCAGTTCCAGGTAACTCCGCAGGACGCGCAGGTAAGTTATCACCGCAGCGATCGGCCGGATGTGCAGCATGCGCGCGGCCGCGATGTGGTGTGGGTGCCGGAAGGCAAATATGCGGTCACCGCCGAAGCTCCCGGATTTACCGCGCAATCGAAGAACGATGTCGCGGTCACGTCCGGCCAAGTAGGCACGGTGGAGTTGAAGCTGGCCGCCGAGGCAACGGGTAAGAAGACTGCCGAGGCCATCCCAGAGCCGGCTGGCAAAGCGTGGTTTGAAACGCCGTCGTTGATCAAATCCGAGGGCGGCTGGTTGAAAGCGACAGGAACGGCTGAATATGTTTTCCTGAAACCCGGAGCGCCGAAGAGCTTCAATTTAACGTTCGCCGATCCGGGCAAGAACGTTTTCGGCAAGCAGAAAAAAATGGAATGGGTGGTGGACTACGAAGGCGATAAACAAAAAGTGGTCTACCAGTTTGACGGGAACAAATTCGAACGCAAGGCTACTGCGGGCGGAAAGCATTTCAATACTTCGACGGCGTGCAAGGCCACAGATCAGGCGTTCCAATTCTTCATCGTGATCGATGCGGCCAGCGTTGAAGTGAAATCGCCGAGCTGCGAGAAGGCGGATAAGTACGAATCGCCGGATCACGATCTCACCACTGGCAAAGTGGGGATCAAGCGCGATATCGAGTTCGTGATCCGGTAAGACAGAGCGCCACCACGGCCGCGCGTTGCGCTCCCTTGTGGTCGCGGTTCAGTTAAGCCAGCTTCAGCCGCTTTAGATCGATCTTCTTGTCATCGAAAACGCCCAACCCAAGCTGTCCCGCGATCTCGATATGTTCCACCTGGCAATTCAGGAATCCGCTATCGCGGTCCGGTTTCGAAAGCTCAATCGACGCCATGCCCGATGCGGCGCGCTTCGCGTCGATCAATTTCCAGCCGGTTTTGTCCAGCGCAACAGGATCGGTGGCGAAGTACATGGTCTTGTGTTCCCAGACGAATTTCGGCCTCGCGCCGGGTCCGCCATGATAGGACGCCTTTACGCCATCGCAAATATGCAGCACGGCTTTTTCGCGAATTACGGGCAGGCTGACTACGGACGGAATGAAAACGCCGCACGCGTTCAAGGTCGGCGTGAGATGGCTACGATTCACGTTGTTCACCATCCCGTGCGACATGTTTTTCAGCGCGATGGTGACGCCTGCGGATTGGTGGTGTTTTAAAACCGGCAGATTGATCAGCTTGTTGATCTTCTGCGTGACGACTTTGCAAACGTAGGAGCGGCGGAAGTGCGGATCGGTGAGACTCTCGCCCGGTTTGATCAGCGCCATTTCCATGTAGTGATCCGGATCGTAGCCGCCCATGTCGAGCTGCACATCGTCATACTTTTCGCTCGCCGCCTCCCAGCGTACGCCGGCCGGAAGCCACTTATCGATGCCAGTTTCGACGATCTCTTCGCGATAGCGGCTGAAAACAATGACGTCCGAAGCCGCGACGCCGGCTTCCTTTAATCCAGCGAGGATGTTGTGCATCACGGTGGCGTCGGAGCAAAGATTCTTGCCGCCTACCGGGCTCACTTTGATCCCGACCACGTCGCCTTTTTCAAAAAGAGATCGCCACGCGTCGGTCCAAGCGGGTGCGCCCGTCAGGGACGTCATACCCTTTTCCATCATTTCGCGGATGGGCTGCGGTTGATAGATGTTTTGCGCGATGCATCCGGCATGCTCGACGGCGACCACTCGGCCGGGAAACGCTCCGGGCATTCCGGGTTTCGATGTGGCGGCTTTGCTGTGCACCTGGCCAAGTCCAACTGCTCCGGCGAGCGCGGCGGATCGAAGGAAATCACGGCGGCGGGTGGTCATGGACACTATTCTACAGGGATCGGTGCGCTAAGATGTTCGGAAGCTTATGCGGTATGCGACACGGGCCGGCATTGTCTTTTGGTTTGGAGTACCGTTGTTCGCGGCTCCGATGACATTCAAATCGAGCGGCTTTTTCCAAGTGTTCGCGGATGGGGAAATCACCGCCGACACTCCCGCGGCGTTCCAGGATTTCGTTAAACGGCAGATCGGGACATTTCCGCAAACCGTGATGCTCAATTCACCGGGTGGGGATCTTTTCGCCGGACTCGCGTTGGGCCGTGAAATCCGCCGGGCCGGATGGAGCACCAGCATCGGAACTCCCGGCCTCAGCGAATTCATGCCCCAAGTTGGCGAGTGTGACAGTGCGTGCACGCTGGCATTTCTTGGAGGCCGCGCGCGAACCATGGCAATCGGCTGCAAGTATGGTGTGCATCGCTTCTGGGGCAAAGTGGAGGGCGACACTCAGCAGGAAACGCAGAAGATCGCCGGCCAGTTGGTGGCATACATCCGCGAAATGGGAGTTTCGGCCGAGTTTTACACACTCATGACGCAGGGAGCGCCCGAACAGGTGAAATACCTGGATCTCGAAACGATGGCGCGGGCGCGAATCACCACTAAGGAAGTGGTGGAAGTAAGGCTGGCGGATGAGAACGGGGTTTCGGTGGTCCACATCACGGATCAGGATAGCGGCGGCACAGTTTACGGACACCTGGATCTGTACTGCAATGGGCCGCGTTTGCTGGCGCGCGCCCACTTCTCGCCACCGACGGTAGGGCCGTTCGTTGCCGATCGCTACACGTTAAGTTGGATGTCGACGACCGGTGGAGCGGTCGATCGCGAGGTGCCGATTCCGCCAAGCGAATACAGAGTCCGCGGGCAAAACGCGAGTGAAATCTGGATTGACGTGAACTTGCCGCACGCGTTGTTGCAGGAGTGGCTGTTGCCCGCCAGTTCCGTGGCGGTAAAGTTAGCCGCGAAATCCAGCGCGATTTGGGATGTGACGATCGACCGCGTGGGTGGCTTTATTACGCCGTTACCCAGCGCGTTCCGGACGTTCGCGCAAACGATGGAACGGTCGTGTCACTGACTACTGCTGCATCCGCCTCTTTTTGAAATCTTCGTACTGCCGTTTCAGCTCCGGATCCTTGGGCGATGGATAAATCTCGCTCGATTTGTATTTGCCGGTCTTCATCATCATCTGCGTCCATTCGTCATGGATGTGCAGCTCGTCGGCGTTCTTCACAATTTGTTCTACAAATTGCGGGGGCACGAAATAGACCCCTTCGCGATCGCCGAACACCACGTCGCCCGGCATCACGGTTGCGCCCCCGATCCGGATCGGAACGTTGATGCCCGTCAACATCACGTTATCGATCGGCGTGGGATGCACGCTGCGGAAATACGCGCCCATTTCGATCGGGAAGATTCCTTCCAGATCCCGTATGCTTCCATCGATCACCATGCCGGCTTTCGTCGCCTGATACACATACGTGGCTAGATTGTCGCCGACAAACGTACCGCCTTCTTCCTTGCCGAAGAGATCCACAACGATGACGTCGCCCGGTCCGAGCATGTCGAGCACGTACTGATTGCCGTTCCGATGTCCGGCAGCCTTGGCTTTGGCATCCAGCACGTCGTTCACGTCCGCGCGAAACGGCATGAACTGGGCTGTCACCGCGCGTCCGATCAATTTCTTTTCCGGATGCAGAATCCGCCAATGGCCTTCGTACTGGTTTTTGTAGCCAGCGTGATCGAGAATGGTCCAGACTTCTTCGGCGCTCATGGCCTTAAATTTCTCGAGCAGCGCGTCGGGAACTTTCGGGCGGCCATCCGCGAATCGCTCGAAGGGATTCTTAGCGGTATACTCGATGATCTGGTCGCGGCTCAGTGTGAACACTTGGGCCCCTGCAGTGAAGGCGAAAAGCGCAATGATTGAAAGAACCTTTGATGGCATGACTTGCTCCCGGAAGAGAATATCATGAAACCCCGCAGATCATTTTTCGCGCGTTTGGCCACGGTGCCCTTCCTGGCGTGGCAGGGAAGAGCGCAAACCACGCGACCTGTTCTTAAGATCATGATGAAGAGCGCTTGGGGATCGGACGATCCTACGAAGGCGGCGTTTCCGTTTCTCCACGGCTTGGCGCTCTCGGAAGCTGGGCACCAGGTTCAGATCTTTCTTTTGGGAGAAGCCGTCAATCTAATGCGATCCAGCGTCGCCAAAGCAGTGGTGCCCGTCGGATGGCCGCCGCTCGCGGAAACGATGGAAAAGGTAGCTGCGCGGAAGATCCAAATTTATGCTTGTGGTTCCTGCTCGCGCGCAAGATCCGTCGGCGAGGCTGATTTAAACGCGTGGGGTGCAAAATTCGGCAATCCGGCTATTTTCGTGTCGCTGGTCGAGTGGGCGGATCGGGTAATTACGGAGTAAACGAATGAAACATTCTTCGCGCCGGGGATTCCTGAAATCGGGCGCCGCCGTTGCTGCTGCGGGCTTTTGGTCGAACGAAACGCTCGATGCGCTGATGCAGCACACCAATACCGCGTCGCGGCCCAGCGATTTGAAGATCACCAATCTCCGCGTGGCCACAGTCTCGCGCGCGCCATTTCGCTGTCCGGTGCTGCGGATCGACACCAATCAGGGAATCTATGGGCTCGGGGAAGTGCGCGACGGCGGATCGAAGACATATGCGCTGATGCTGAAGAGCCGCATTCTGGGCGAGAATCCGTGCAACGTGGACAGGATTTTTCGGAAGATCAAGCAGTTCGGATTTCACGCGCGGCAGGCCGGCGGAGTGTGCGGCATTGAGATGGCTCTGTGGGATCTGGCGGGCAAAGCGTACAACGTGCCTGTTTACCAAATGCTCGGCGGAAAGTTCCGCGATCGCATTCGCATTTATGCGGACACCGTGGAATCGGAAGATCCCAAAATTTATGGCCAGCGGTTGAAGGGCCGTATGGATCAAGGCTTCACTTGGCTGAAGATGGATCTGGGAATCGATCTCATCCAGAACAAGCCAGGAATGGTGACGCGGCCGCTCGGAATCGATCCGACGCTGGATGTCACGCAGACGCAGCATCCATTCACTGGAATTGAGCTGACGGATCGCGGCGTCGCGGCGATGGCCGACTACGTGGGCGCGGTGCGCGAAATTATCGGCATGGATGTTCCGCTCTCGGCGGATCACTTTGGGCACATCGGCGTCAACTCCTGCATCAAGCTGGGCAAGGGCTTGGAGAAATACAACATGGCCTGGCTCGAAGACATGATTCCCTGGTATTACACGGATCTGTGGAAGAAGATCACCGATGCCATCGACGTTCCGACGCTGACCGGCGAAGACATTTATCTCAAAGAGCCGTTTGCCGAGCTGTGCAAGAACCACGCGGTGGATCTGATTCATCCGGATCTTGCGACGTCCGGCGGAATTTTGGAGACCAAGAAGATCGGCGACATGGCGCAAGAGTATGGAGTCGGCATGTGCATGCATTTCGCGGGAACGCCGGTTTCGTGCATGGCAAATGTCCATTGCGCGGCGGCCACCGAGAATTTTCTGGTGCTCGAAAATCATTCGGTGGAAGTGCCGTGGTGGGGCGATCTGGTGGAGGGCGTGGATAAGCCCATCGTGAATCGTGGATTCATCAAGGTCCCTGAAAAGCCCGGCTTGGGCGTTACCCTGAACGATGAAGTGATGAAGCAGCATCTGGCCGAGCCCGGCTATTTTGAACCGACCATGGAGTGGGACAAAGAATCGAGCCACGACCGGTTATTTTCTTAAGGAGAGGAATGAAAAACGCAGTTCTAGTTTTTGCAGCGAGTGTCTGCATGGCGCAGGCGCAGCAGTACGATTTGCTTTTGCAAGGCGGCCACGTGATCGACGCGAAGAACAAGATCAGCGCCGTGCGCGACGTGGCGATTCAGGGTGGAAAAATTGCCGCGGTGGCGGAGCATATCGATCCGGCGCAGGCGGCAAAGTTTGTCAATGCGCACGGATTGTACGTCACGCCTGGTTTGATCGACATTCATGTGCACGTTTACGCGGGCACGGGCGAGAAGGGCTCGTACGCGGGCGATCTGAGCGTCTATCCTGACGGATTCACCTTCCGTGCCGGCGTAACGACGGTGGCCGATGCCGGATGCGCGGGATGGCGGAATTTTGAGGATTTCAAGGACAAGGTGATTGATCGCTCGAAGACGCGGGTGCTCGCGTTCTTGAATATTGTCGGGGCAGGGATGCGCGGTCCGAAGTTCGAAAACATTTTGTCCGATATGGAAGCGAAACCGTCCGCTGAGATGGCGCTCAAGCACAAGGGAACGATTATCGGCATCAAGTGCGCGCACTACGCGGGCCCTGAGTGGACGCCGGTGGAGACGGCGGTGGAAGCGGGAACCATCGCGAACATTCCGGTGATGATCGATTTTGGAACCAACTTCAAGGAACGCCCTCTGAGCGAACTGGTGACCAAGAAACTGCGGCCGGGTGATATCTACACGCATTGCTATTCCGGAATCCGCAATGAGCTGGATGAATCGGGGCACGTGAATCCTGGGATGATTGAGGGCCGCAAGCGCGGCGTCATTTTCGACGTGGGCCATGGTGGCGGCAGTTTTCTCTGGCGTGTGGCCGTGCCTGCAATGAAACAAGGCTTTCCGCCGGATTCGATTTCTACCGACCTCCACACGGGCAGTATGAACGCAGGCATGAAAGACATGCTAAACGTGATGAGCAAGTTCCTGGCGCTGGGAGTTTCAGTGGATGACGTGATCGCGAAGTCCACGTGGAATCCGGCGCGCGAGATTCATCAGGACGATCTCGGCAATCTTTCTGTCGGCGCACCGGCCGATGTCGCGGTGTTGCGGCTGGAAAAGGGCGACTTCGGATTTACGGATACGAATGGCGCGAACATGCGCGGTCGCGAGAAGCTCCTGTGCGAGCTGACGCTGCGTGCCGGCAAGGTGGTCTACGATCTGAACGGCATCACGCGTCCGGATTGGAAGACGCTTCCGAAGGATTACGGACAGACCGGCGATTCACGCTGGGATGCAATTTCGCCCGCGCCGAAGAAGAAGTCGTAACCGAACCACGACCGCGAGGGAGCGATTTCCAAGATCGTTCGTGGTAGCGCTCCCTTGCGGTTGCGGTTCAGTGCGTTAAATCGTAGATGAAGTAATTCATCGCGATCCGGAACGCCAGCGAC
>DATGIH010000014.1:0-3976 GCA_035295865.1 Bryobacteraceae bacterium | reverse complement strand
CCAAATGGAGTGGCCCGCGTGGTTTGCGTAATCGCCTTCCCGTACCACCCGGAACACACGGCCAAATCGATCGATCACGAAATGATAGGAGTGATTCCGCCGCACGAACTCCAGCAATCCTTCGCCTGCCCTGCGCAAAGTGCGATTCTGCTCCTCTTCGAACGGCGCCATGTGACTTTCGGTGGTATGGAAGACGATCCCGGCCGGGTCAAGGCGCAACCGGGCCGGGCTCGTCTCCATGCCGTCGCGGGGAAGACACAAATAGCTTCTGGATTGCGTGCTGGTCTGGTATTGATTCTCAACCTGCAGTCCGTTGCTGAATAAATCGAAACGGTCGTTTGCTTCAACAAGCCAGACACGGCCGGGCACTGGATCCGCTTTCGGAACCGAACGCGCCGGAGCTATCAAATGCGGGAGCGGCTGAGGAGCCGAACGACGAAATGCGGGTTGGAGCAACGCTGTGGCGCTCGCCAGGACTACCGGAATCGCCGCTAGCGGCCACCAGCGCACCGTAGGGGGGCTAGCTCGCGCGCGCTGCAGCACTCGGAGGCGTTTGACGGGGTCGGACGTCCAACCCGCCCGCCATTCCAGCACACGCGCGGAGATCCCACGTACACCAACTGGGACTATTCCCACGAAGCACTAGTGGTGCGAGCCCGGAAACCTTCTCAACAAAAAAAATCCGGTGACAGGATACCCAATTCCCGATTTCTGGTCGATCCGGCGACCGGAAAATCGGGAATTGGGTATCCTGTCACCGGTTTTTTTTCACTCGTAGCGGAGAGCTTCCATCGCATCCACTCGGCTCGCCCGAAGTGCGGGGATATAACCAGCAGCGCACGCGACTCCAGCGAGCGCCACGGTTGCCAGCGCCAGCGTCATTGGATCATAAGCCGTGATTCCGAACAGCTGCGCTTGCACAAAGCGCGTGAGGGCCAGCGACGCACCCAAGCCCGCCCCGATCCCTATCCCAATAAGAATGAGCACTTCGCGCATCACCAGCCAGATCACGTCTTTCTGGAACGCTCCCAGTGCCATCCGCACTCCGATTTCGCGCGTCCGCCGAGCGACTGTGTACGCCATCACGCCGTAAAGTCCGATCGTGGCAAGCAGTGTCGCAAGTAAACCGAACAACGTCGACAGGCTGGCGATCAACCGTTCGGTCAGCAAGGAAGCCGAAATCTGCTGATCCAATGTTCGGATTCCGTAGAGCGGTAGATTGGCATCCAGATCGTGGACTTTTTCGCGTAAAGCTGCGAAGAGCTGTTCGGGAGGCAGAGCGGCTTTCACATACACCGTCATCTCATTGACGAAGGGAGTCGCCAGATAAGGAATAAACATCTGAACCGGAATCTCATCGCGCAGCGAGGTGTACTTGATGTCCTTCACCACACCGATGATCTCCATGTCCGTCTTCGAATCCGGGTCCGATCCAAAGCCAACGTGATGCCCGACGGCGCTCGAACCTGGAAAATACGTCCTCGCGAACTTCTCGTTCACAATCGCTACAGTAGGTACATCGAACTGCGGCTTCGGATGCTGCACCATCGCCGTGTCGTTGGACCGGAAGTCGCGCCCCGCCAGCACCGGCACGCCAAGCGCTGCGAAATATCCTGGACTGATGGAGTTCATGTACGGGTGCGCGGCTTCTCCCGGCTTGAACGAAAAACCCTCCACCTTCACTGCGCTATCCCACTCATTGTCTGTGAGGATTCGCTCGGCGGCCAGGCCAGTCTCGCGGACGCCCGGAATTCCCTTGATCTCATCCGTCAGCCGGCTGTAGAAGATCTTGGACTTTTTCGCGTCGTAGCCGTTCAAGCCTGGATCAATCGAGAAGGCAATCAGGTTCTCGGTCGGGAAGCCGGGGCCAAGATTCGTCAAGTTCCGCAAACTGCGGATGAACAACCCAGCGCCCACCAATAAAAGCAGCGAGAGCGTCACCTGCGCCGCCACCAGTCCCTTCCGAAGGTTCACCTGCGCGCCCGCTCCCACGATTCCCGCTACTTGATCCTTCAGCGTCGGCGCCAGATCCGGACGCGTGCTCTGGAGAGCCGGCGCGAGTCCAAAAATGGCTCCGGTGAGGAAAGCCACCGCGATTGTAAATAATAAAACGCGCGGATCCGGAGTCACCGACAGCGCCAATTCCGGAGTATCGGTGGGCAAGAAGGGCAGCAAAACGCGATCGGTCCAAAGCGCGAAAAGCAATCCGAGTGCGCCGCCGATCACGGAAAGCAGCAAGCTTTCCACCAGAAGTTGCCGGATGATCCGCCCGCGTCCCGCACCCATTGCCAAACGAATGGCGATCTCTTTCTGCCGCGAAGTAGCGCGTGCAATCAGCAGGCTCGCGACGTTCGCGCATGCGATCAGCAGAACGCCGCCCGTCACCGCCATCAGCACCCACAACGGCGTTGCCATCCGCCTGCGGAAGTAGGAACGGCCCTGCGCGGCCGGCAGGACGTCAATGGTATTGCGCAGAAAATCCGCGCGCACGTTCGGAGCCGCGTTGCGGAACGCCTCCTCCTTCACTTCTGTCTCAATGACGCTGTGATAAATCGGCTGGAGCGAGGCTTTGGCCTGTTCAATGGTGACGCCCGGCTTGAGCCGCCCGAAAGCGTTCACCCAACGCCAGCGGCGATCGTCCAGACCGTCCCAATTTGGCGTGATCTGCGGCTTCATCATCATCGGCACAAAGACCTGTGGCGACCGACCGAGTTCGATGCCATTGAAATCCTTCTGCGCCACCCCGATCACCGTGTAGTTGTGCGCGTTCACCACAATGCTTTTGCCCAGAATATTCGGATCGCCGCCGAATCTCGCCTTCCAGTACGCGTAGTTGAGCATCGCCACCGGATGGCCATTCTTTATGCGGTCGTCTTCAGGAGTAAAAGTGCGGCCGATGGTAGCGCCGACGCCTAACACCGGGAAGTAGGTGCCGGAAACCAGCTCGCCATCCACGCGTTCAGTCCGTCCGCTGAAACTCACGTTCATAGTAAATGCGAACCTGCAGAACATCCCGCTGAAAACCTGGTTGCGCTCGCTAAAATCGCGATAGAGCGGGTAGGACATGGCGTTTCCGCCGGAATTGTTCCCGTACTCGCTTCCTCGTATGGTCAGCAGCGCCAGTTGCTGCGGATTCTTCACAGGCAGCAGCCGCAGCAGGATCTGATCGAGCAGCGTGAAGATGGCAGTATTCGCGCCAATCCCAAGAGCAAGCGAAAGCACGGCCACGCTGGTGAAAACCGGGGACTTCCGAAGTGTCCGGAGCGCGTAGCGAAGGTCATTCCAGAGCTGGTTCATAGAAAGCACAGACTCCTTTTCCCGCATTGCGGTTAGCCTTCATACTGGGGATCGGGGAAAAGGTTACAAGTTTGGTCTGCGATGGGCTTCGCGTGCACTCGTGGCGCACGCACTTTTGCCTGCCGTCTCGGCACTCGTGCCGAGACCTTCACTTTTCATGCAGACGAGAGGGTGGATAGGACAAATCGTGCGGCCCCTTCGCCCTCAACCTTCTTGACCTAGCGATCTCTGAGTAACACCGCCATTCCGAAGCTCGCGGATCATTCTATTGAATGCGTCGACTTCGCTTGGATCAGAGCTATCGGACGGATCGAATTCTCGCACCATTGGCTTCAATCCAGGAATCGCGCTTGCCTCTGTCGCCATACCGCCTATCCTATCTTCTACTGCGCCCGCTTGCGCCGCTCCATCGCCTCCGCCCACGTCGTCACGATGAACCCCTGCTCCTTCAAAAACGCCTGCAGCTTCGGATCGAGCATCGCCAGCATATCGGCTTTGCGTAGCGTGCCAGAGCTGCTGATCTTTTCGAATACTTCGGTTGGCGCGGTGCAATGCATGATCACCATGGTCAAACCGGGCTTCAACTCGGAGATGGTCGAGATGTATCGGTCCGTCCTCCAGGCGCGCAGCTTTTCGTCATCTTTCGCCGCGCCTGCCGGAATCGGCCACCCATAGCTGG
>DATGIH010000013.1:0-2394 GCA_035295865.1 Bryobacteraceae bacterium | reverse complement strand
CGAGCCGCTGCGCAAGGTGCATGAAGGAATCCTCAAGCTGCTTTCGAGCATCAGTATCTCGGATATGACTCACGACGACATGCAGGTGCCGGCGATCCAGCCGCTTTCGACGATCCGCGGCGCCCTCAGGACACAATCATGAAACTGCCGATTTACATGGACAATCACGCCACCACGCCGGTGGATCCGCGAGTTTTCGCGGCGATGACGCCGTATTTCACCGATGTTTTTGGCAACGCGGCCAGCCGTAATCACAGCTTCGGCTGGCAGGCGGAAGACGCGGTCGAGAAAGCTCGCAAGCAGGTTGCAGAGCTGATCGGCGCGACGGCGAAAGAGATCGTGTTGACCAGCGGCGCCACGGAATCGAACAACCTGGCGCTGAAGGGCGTGGCGCAGATGTACGCCGAAAAGGGCAACCACATCATCACGGCCGCCACCGAGCACAAGGCGATTCTCGATACCTGCAAACGGCTGGAAAAAGACGGCATCCGCGTGACCTATCTGCCGGTGCAGACGAACGGCCTGGTCGATCTGGATCAACTGAAGGACGCGATCACCGACAAGACGATCCTGGTCAGCATCATGTACGCGAACAACGAAATCGGCGTGGTGCAGAATATCCGCGAGATCGGGCGGATCGCGAAAGAGCGCGGTGTGCTGGTGCATAGCGACGCCACGCAAGCGGTCGGCAAGATTCCGGTGGATGTGACGAAGGACAACATCGATCTCGCGTCGATCAGCGCACACAAAATGTATGGGCCGAAGGGCGTGGGCGCGCTGTATGTTCGGCGTCGGAATCCGCGGGTGCAGTTGACGGCGCAGCAGGACGGCGGCGGTCATGAGCGCGGCATGCGATCGGGAACGCTGAACGTGCCGGGAATCGTCGGACTGGGCGAAGCGGCGGCGCTGTGCAAAGCCGAGATGGCCGAAGAATCGAAACGGATGGCGCATTTGCGCGACAAATTGAAAGACCGGCTGCTGGCGAATCTCGACGAGGTTTATATCAACGGCACGATGGAGAGCCGGCTGCCGAATAATCTGAACATCAGTTTCGCGTATGTGGAAGGCGAATCGCTGCTGATGGGGATCAACGATGTCGCGGTATCGAGCGGATCGGCGTGCACGTCGGCGACACTGGAACCGAGCTACGTTTTGAAAGCGCTGGGCGCGGGTGACGATCTGGCGCATTCTTCGATCCGTTTTGGACTGGGAAGGTTCAACACGGAAGAGGAAGTCGACTATGTGACGGCGAAGGTGATCGACGTGGTGCAGAAGCTGCGCGAGCTGTCGCCGCTATATGAGATGTTTAAAGAAGGAATCGATTTGACCAAAGTGCAATGGACTGCGCACTAACCTGCGTGGGGAGTGCACACTAAGGGGAGACGAAAATGGCGTATTCCGAGAAAGTAATTGATCATTACAACAATCCGCGCAACGTGGGATCGCTCGATAAGAACGATCCGAACGTGGGAACGGGGATGGTGGGCGCGCCGGAGTGCGGCGACGTGATGAAGCTGCAGGTGAAAGTGAATCCGTCGACGGGCGTGATCGAGGAAGCGAAGTTCAAGACGTTCGGCTGCGGCAGCGCGATCGCCAGCTCATCGCTCGCGACCGAGTGGCTGCGCGGCAAGACGGTCGACGAAGCGCTGGCGATCAAGAACACGGATATCGTCAATGAGCTGAGCCTGCCGCCGGTGAAGATCCACTGCAGCGTCCTGGCCGAAGACGCGATCAAGGCGGCGATCGGCGATTACAAGAAGAAAGCCGGAGCCGCGTAAGCATCGGATTCGAATGCGATCGCATCTAAGTCAGTAGAGCTATGGTTACAGTTACGCCTAAAGCCGTTCAGAAAATCCGCGAGGCTTTCGTGCGCGAAGGCGTACACGGGGGGCTGCGGCTGGGCGTGCTGGGCGGCGGATGTTCGGGATTGAGCTATCAATTCAAATTCGATCCAAAGCCTCGGGCGACCGATAATGTGTTGAGGTTCGACGACGTCGAGGTCTACATCGATCCGAAGAGTCTGGTGTACCTGGACGGGATGACGCTCGACTGGAAAGATTCGCTGATTCATTCGGGCTTCGTGTTCGACAATCCTCACGCGAAGAAAAACTGCGGCTGCGGAACGTCTTTCTCGGCGTAATGACTTATTTCGAAGCGCTGGGCCAGGCGCCCGCGCTCTCACTCGATCTCGACGATCTCAAAAAAAGATTCTACCAACGCAGCCGGCAGTGGCATCCGGATAAATTCAGCCGTGCGAGCGTGGAGGAACAGCAGAAGGCGCTGGATATGACCTCGCTGCTGAATGATGCTTTCCGGACGATGCGCGATCCGATCACGCGCGCCGAATATTTCCTGCGCGAGAACGGAATCGAGCTATTTAAAGATGCTCCACCA
>DATGIH010000012.1:0-17210 GCA_035295865.1 Bryobacteraceae bacterium | reverse complement strand
TCGCCGGCCACCACTCCGTAGAACGCGCCGTTGGGGCCCACGCTCTTGAAGAAGAACGCCAGCACAAAAACTCCCAGCAACCCACCGTAGAACAGGGAGCCCACAATGTTTACGGCCTCAATGAGCGCTCCAAAATTCCTGCCGTATTGCGCAAAGGCGACAGCGTAGAGTCCCCAAAAGAGGGTGGCCCAGCGCGATGCCATCAGATAATGATGATCCGGCGCGTTCTTCTTGATGTGGCGCCGGTAAATGTCGATCACGGTCACGGTGGCGAGCGAATTGATCTCACCGGATGTGGAGGACATGGCCGCGGAAAAAATGACCGCGATGATCAGTCCTACTAATCCCGCCGGCAGATAACGCGTCACGAACGACAGGAAAATATAGTTGGTGTCGTGAAAATCTTTGCCTACCAGATTCTCGCCGGCCACGTGAGCTTCATATAAATCATGCTGCGCGCTGCGATAACGTTCCAGGGTGGCTTGTTTCTGATTCGAATTCTGCGCCTGGATATACTTCTCGGCCGCGGCCTTACGGGCCTCGAAAGCCTGCTCGTATCGTTTTTCGACCGATGAAAATCGTGGATCGCTCTTCACCCGCGCGAGTTCGACCGGTTGAAACAACACAGGCGGCCGTTCAAAATTGAAGAACACGAACACCATCGCACCGATAAAGAGGATGAAGAACTGCATCGGAATCTTGGCCATCGCGTTAAAGATGAGGCTCAGGCGGCTCTGTTCGATGGATTTCCCAGTCAGGTATCGCTGGACTTGAGATTGATCGCACCCGAAATACGCCAGCATGAGGAACATGCCTCCGATCAGGCCGCTCCACACGTTGTAACGGTCGTTCCAATCGAAATGGAAATTGACGGCGTTCAGTTTTCCGGCAGCACCGGCCAGCGAGACTGCGTTTCCGAACGATATATGGCTGGGAAGCAGGTGAACCGCCATCACGAGCGAAATGATGAGCCCGCAAAGGATCAACATCATCTGTTGCACATCCGCCCAGGTGACGGCTTTGATGCCGCCGAGCGATGTGTAGGTGACGATCAAGGCGCCCATCAGCACGGTGGTCAGGCGATCGGGCCATCCAAGAATCACCGACAGAACAACGGCAGGGGCGTAGAGCGATAATCCGGCCGCCAAACCGCGCTGGATCAAAAAGATCGCGCTGACAAGAGCGCGGGTTTTAGCATCGAAGCGCTTTTCCAAATACTCATACGCCGTATAAACATTGGCGCGATGGAAGATCGGCACCGCCGTGGCGCAGAGAATGATCATCGCGATCGGGAGCCCAAAATAGAACTGCACGAAGCGCATGCCATCGGTGTAACTCTGGCCGGTGGTGGAGATGAATGTGATGGCGCTGGCCTGCGTCGCCATGATGGAGAGGCCCATGGCGTACCAGGGCATGCTTTTGCCGGCCAACAGATATTTATTGACGGTGGTGCTGCCGCGCCCGCGATAGAGCCCGTAACTGACGATGAACGCGAGCCATCCGAACATCACCACCCAGTCGAGCGGTTTCATGGAGCGTAGGCGAGCGAAAATCCGTACAACACCGCGATCACGACTACCAAATAGCAGAGAACAAAAATGTAGACGCGCGGCCAAGTTTGAAGAAACGGCGGCGGTTCATCGATGACGATTTTCTCGTTGTGTTCGGGCGAAGGCGGCAAACTAAAGAATAACTCGAAACGTGCGAAAGTAAGTTCCATGCGGCTGAAATTCATTTTTCTCGGTCTTCCGCTCTTCGCGGCGCACGCACAAACCCTCAACGTCCAGGTAGGAGGCAAGCCCGTGGGCGCTGAAAATACATTGAACCTGGTTCCCGGAAACGGCATCCTGCACGTTTGTGTGGACGACCGGATCGAGCATCGAGTGGATTGCACGCCATCCTTCAATACGGCCTTGATCCCGACACACGAGACCATCCATGCTAATGAGAACTACTGTCTTTCCACGAATGGAACCAACGCTTATACGTGCCATCTTCCCAACAGCGCGCTGACATCGTATCGCGTGGGAATGACATTCCTGCTTAATGTGGACCAGGATTGCGCGCGATACTGTACCCTGAATATCGACAACGTCGGGCTGGTGAGTATTAAAAAGCCGGACGGCTCGACGGATCCTGGCGGTGCGCTTGTGGCCGGGCGTCCTCAATGGGTTTTCTACGACGGAACGGTATTCCGATTAATGGGCGGCGGCAGCGGTGACGATGGCGGAAGCGGACCGGACCAGCGTGGGGACGTGCGAGCCCGGCGGCTGATCTCGTCCTTGGAAAGCGTGAGGTATCAAGCCGCGATGACGCTGGATGTGACGGCGGGGGATGTGCACAAGATCCGCACCGAACCTAACGGGGGAAACGCGTCGCTCAGTGCGGCGACGGGTGGCCTGCCAGGCCAACATATGTGGATCATCATCGCCAACGACAATACCAGCGCAAAAACGATTTCTTTCGGAGCGAATCTTTTGAATGCCGGACCGCTGACCGGCGTTATCAGAAAATCCGCAACCATTCATTTTGTTTCCGATGGGACGGCTTGGTACGAGGTTGCGAGAACCGTCGGTCTTTAGCTCGAAGCCGGTTGCTGCATGGTCATACAGTGCAGCGTGCCCAGACCGAGAACCAGATCCAGACAATGGATTCCTACCACTTCCCGGTTGGGAAAAAGCGAGGCCAGTTTGGTGAGGGCAACACGATCCATGGGATCGTTGAAAGTGGGAACCAGCACCAGTTTGTTCGCGACGTAGAAATTCGCATAGCTGGCGGGCAAGCGCTGGCCGTCGAAATAAACCGGCGCGGGCATCGGAAGGGTCGCGATGCGCAAGCCAGTCTGTTGCAGCAGCTCGAGATTCTCTTGTAGCGGCAGATAGTTCGCTTCGGATTTGTCGAGTTCGGTGACCGTGACGATGGTGTTTTCGTCGACGAAACGCGCTAAATCGTCCACGTGCCCATGCGTATCGTCGCCGGCAATTCCCTGCTTCAGCCAGAGGGTGCGAGTAATTCCGAGATAGTCCGCGAAATATTTTTCAAGAGCTTCGCGGGAAAGGCCCGGGTTGCGAACCTGCACGGATTCGCTCAGCAGGCATTCCTCGGTGGTCATCAAGATGCCCGCACCATTCACATCGATGCTGCCGCCTTCCAGCACGATGCCCGGCTCGAATTGCGGCAGTTTCAGACGCTTAGCGAGGTACGCCGGGATTTTGTTGTCGGTGCGCCAGTTGTCGTACTTGGCCCAGCCGTTGAAGATCCAGTTGGTGATCGCCACATCGCCCTTCAGATTGCGGACGAAGATCGGACAGAAATCGCGGGTCCAGCTTCGATTGGTGGGATGACGGAAGAACTCGACGGACGCCATTTCGACGTTGCACTTAGCGAAAATGCGCTGGGCGCTCTTCTCGGCAGCTGCGTCCTCGATTAAGATCCGGACTTTCTCAACTTGGGATAACCGCCGCACTATGTCGCCATAGACCCAAGGAATCGGCGCGAACTTCCCCGGCCAATCCGTACGCTCATGTGGCCAGGCGAGCCAAGTGGCTTCGTGTGGCTCCCACTCGGCGGGCATGCGGAATCCGTGCTGTTTGGGTTTCAATGCGGAGGACTTCAATCCAACCACCGTTTGACGATTGGAGAATATGCATCAATGCGCCGGTCGCGCAGGAAAGGCCAGTTGCGGCGAACTTCCTCGGCCCGGTGCGGATCGCATTCGGCGATCAGGATGGCTTCTTCGGAAGTGGGAGCTTCAGCGATGATTTGGCCGAATGGATCAGCGACGAAGGAAGATCCCCAGAACTCCAGACCACGCTCGGGCGGTCCTTCAAAACCCACGCGATTCACAGCGGCCACGTAAATCCCGTTCGCGATGGCGTGAGCGCGCTGGATGGTCCGCCACGCATCCAACTGTGCGGGCCCGTACTGCTGCTTTTCCGCCGGATGCCAACCGATGGCGGTGGGATAAAAAAGCACGTTCGCGCCGCTGATGCTCGAAAGGCGCGCCGCTTCCGGATACCATTGGTCCCAGCAGACGAGAACACCGAGTCGCGCGAAGTCCGTTTCGAAATTGACGAAGCCAAGGTCGCCCGGCGTGAAATAGAATTTCTCGAAATAGAGCGGATCGTCCGGGATGTGCATCTTGCGATAGATGCCCACGATCTCGCCATCGGTGCCGATCACGGCCGCGGTGTTGTGATAAAGCCCGGAGCCACGGCGTTCAAACAGCGACGCGATGATGACGACTTTCAGTTCGCGCGCGAGAGCGCCTAGTGTGTCCGTGGTGGGGCCGGGGATGGATTCGGCCAATGCAAACAGTTCGGCGTTTTCTTCGCGGCAGAAGTACTGCGACCGGAAAAGCTCTTGCAGACAGATGATCTGCGCGCCACCGGCCGCGGCTTCGCGAACCTTCCATTTGGCTTTCTCGACGTTCTCATTGGGGTCGGGCGCACAGCTCATTTGGACCAGACCGACACGGAACTTTCCGTTGTGCGCGGATTGCATAGTCCTATTGTGCGTGGGGGACGCTTGTCAGCGCAATTATTTTGCGGTTTTTTCCGCCCACACGAGAAACCGAAGTGTCATTTTACTCTTGGTTCCGATGAGCCCACCCAGGGCGGAAGGCGGCTTGAGGCCGTAATCTTTCAAATCGATTTCAGCGTCGCCGTCGATTTCGAGGCGATCGATGCCGGATGGCTTGGCCGCTGCGATGAACGTAATCGGTTTCGAGATCCCGCGCACAGTCAGGTTGCCTTGAATCTCGAACTGACCTCGCGGCTTGGCCGAGACGCTGGTGGAAGAGAACGTCAACTGCGGATACTGGGCGGCGGCCATCATGTCGTTGACCGCTGTCTCGACAATCTTTTTCCGGTCTTCCTTTTTCTTGAGCCAGGCGTCTTTGCAAGCGACGCTGCGCGCTTCCACTGTGAGGCGAGCTGACGAGTTCTCCGGGCGCTGGGCATCGAAATTCACTTCCCCGGCGTACTGCTCGAAAAAGAGAACGTGCTTTTTGCCCGTCATCAAGCCGGTTTTGGAAACTTCCAATGCGAACGTGCTCTCAGCCGACGGGCGAATCTCGTAGCGTGTAGTGTCCCCAGGCACTCAAATTCCTCCGAAAAGGTTCAGACGTATGGAAAGAGGTTTGGTTTGTCACAAGAGGTAAACTTGAGGTGTGAAGGAACTGCGGGCGCTAACGCCGGAAGAGTTCGAACGAGCGGCGGAAAAACTGCGCAATCCCGCGCCGGGCAGCAAGATTGAAGCTGCGCAGAAGTATGGCATCGATCTGACGTTGCTGATCGAGCAATTGCGGTTGACGCCTGCAGAGCGGGCGCAGAAATTGCAGCGGGCGTCGCAGTCCGCCGAGAAGATTCGTGGGTTGGCTAGACGCCAGAAATGAATTTCGAGCCCGCCGTCCAGGCGTTGGTCGATGGGGATGTCGAGTTCATCATCATCGGCGGCTGGAGCGCGATTCTGCACGGACCTGCTCGCGGAAGTCACCGGATTGGGCTCGTTCGAAGAAGTTAATCGCACCGCCGTCACAGTGGACGCGTTTGGACGGCGGGTTCGAACCTTGGATCTAAAGAGTCTCATCCAATCGAAACGCGCAGCGGGCCGCGATAAGGATTTGAACGTTCTGCCGGAACTCGAAGGTTTGCTCGAAGCCGGCGAGAAATAGCTCACATATAAATTCCGCCGTTCACATCCAACACATGCCCCGTGATGTAGCCCGCTTCTTCGCTGGCAAGAAACCGGACGGCGGCGGCGACATCCTCGGGACGTCCGATGCGCTTCAGCGGAATGTTGGCCAGCATCTTGTCCTTCAACTCTTGCGTCAATCCATGCGTCATGTCGGTTTCGACGAATCCCGGCGCCACGGCGTTCACGGTGATGTTGCGGCTGCCCATCTCCTGCGCGATCGATTTCGTGAGACCGATCAAGCCCGCTTTCGATGCGACATAGTTGGCTTGGCCAGGATTGCCCATCTCGCCTACCACGGATGAAATATTGATGATGCGGCCCCAGCGTTCCCTCATCATGCCTTGCAGCACCTGTTGGATGGCGAGGAACGCTCCGGTCAAGTTGGTGGAAATCACCGTGTCCCAATCATCTTTCTTCATGCGTAGCGCAAGGCCGTCCTTAGTGATGCCGGCGTTGTTGACGAGAATCGCGATTGGTCCGAAGTCCTTCGCTGTTTTGGCGATTGCGTCTTTGATCGAATCCGAGTCTGCCAGGTCAATCGCAACCGGAAAGGCTTCATGGCCTTGCAGGCGGATCTCGCCGGCGAGAGTTTCGAGCTGTTCCATGTTGCGTGCAGCGATGGCGACGCGAGCGCCGGCTTGGGCGAGCGAGAGCGCGCAGGCACGTCCAATGCCGCGGCTTGCGCCGGTGATGAATGCGGTTCGATTTGTCATGCGGCCTGAGTTTCCATCATAGTAAAACCTGATAGTTCAAAATCTCTTATGGCATACAGCGATCTGCGCGACTTCATCGCCGCGCTCGAAAAAAAGAAAGAGCTGAAACGCATTTCGTTCGAGGTGGACCCGAATCTCGAGATCACCGAATTCGCCGATCGCGCGGTGAAGTCGGGTGGCCCGGCGCTGCTGTTCGAGAAGCCGAAGGGCAGCAACATTCCGGTGCTGATCAACAGTTTTGCGAGCGCGCGCAAAATGGAGATCGCGCTCGAAGTGGACTCCGTCGAAGAAGTCGCCGGCCGCATCTCGGAGTATCTGGAGATGCGCATGCCCGAAGGGCTGTTGGGCAAGCTGAAAATGCTGCCCAAACTCGCGGAGATGGGCGCGTTCTTTCCCAAGATCGTATCGAACGGGGCGTGCAAGGAAGTGATCCGGCGCGAGAATTTTTCGCTGGACGAATACCCCCTCCTGCGCTGTTGGCCGCAAGATGGCGGGCGCTTCATTACGCTCCCGATGGTGTTCTCGAGAAATCCGGACACGGGAAAACGCAACTGCGGCTGTTATCGATTGCAGGTGTACGACGAGCGCACCACCGGGATGCATTGGCAGACGCACAAACAGGGCGCCGAACATTACCGGCGGCTGCTCAAGGAAGGCAAACAGAAGCGCATGGATGTGGCGGTGGCTTTAGGATCGGACCCGGCCACCATGTACTCGGCGATCCTGCCGCTGCCGCCCGATCTCGACGAGATGATGATCGCCGGATTTCTGCGCGGCAAGCCAGTGGAGATGGTGAAGTGCGAGATGTCGGATTTGGAAGTGCCGGCCAATTCCGAAATCGTTCTGGAAGGCTATGTCGAATTGGGCGAGCTTCGAACCGAAGGCCCGTTTGGCGATCACACCGGATTCTATTCGCTCGAAGACGAGTATCCCGTGTTCCACATCACTTGCGTGACGCAGCGCAAGCATCCGATTTACGCAACGACCATCGTCGGGCCGCCTCCGATGGAAGATTTCTATATGGGCAAAGCCATCGAGCGCATTTTTCTGCCGCTGATGCGTCTGCAATTGCCCGAGGTCCGCGATATTTGCATGCCGGCGGAAGGGATCTTCCACAATCTGATTCTGGTTTCGATTCGCAAATCATATCCGCTGCACGCCCGCAAAGTAATGCACGCCATCTGGGGTTTAGGACAAGCGATGTTCAGCAAATGCATCGTTGTGGTTGACGAGGACGTGGATGTGCAGAACGTAAGCGAAGTGGCGTGGAAAGCGCTGAACAACATCGACCCGGAGCGCGACATCCAATTCGTGTTGGGGCCGGTGGATTCGCTCGACCACTCCAGCCGCATGGCGAATTACGGGTCGAAGATGGGAATCGATGCGACTAAGAAGTGGAAGGAAGAGGGCTTCACGCGCCCCTGGCCGGACGTCATCCGCATGCCGGATGACGTGAAGCAGCGCGTCAATGCGCTTTGGAAGAAGGCGGGGCTTTAAGCGCTCCGCTAGGCAGTTTTCCGCCGGCGTTTCGCCGCGACTGTAACAGCAAGGAAGATGATTGCCGCTGAGATCGGAAGACTAGACGGCTCTGGAACCACCGCGCCCGGAAGCAAGCCAGAGGCTGATGTTAGCGTGACGCCATCCGGCGCCGATAATGAGACATTGATGGGATCGATGAAATCCGCCGACCAGGTTTCGTTCGCGCCGGTCACGAGTTCGGCGGAGCCGAGCACCAGTTCGATTTGAAAATTCGACCCGATGGTGTCGAATGGGATTTGCAATGGAATGGTGTTCTGGCCGTCGCCAAACACGCCGTTCACGGGCACGTCGTTCGCGGTGAACAGAGAATCGGCAATATTGGTATTTGTACCGGAGCCCAATATATAACCTCTGGAGATCAGAACGTTGCCTGGCGTAACAAAGGTCGTTTGGTCGAAGGTCCCAGGTTTAAACATATAGACCCACAGGAAACTGAAGTTGCTGCTGGGGTCGGTGAAGGACGTCGTGCCGTTTTCGGTGATGTTCACCCCCAGGTTCAAGCCGGAAAGTCCAGAGGCTGTGCTCGTGGCTGTGATGGTATCACCCAGTTGAGCGATGGTTTCATAGACCCCGGGCGTCGTCACATTCGTGCCGGCATTCAGGACTCCCAACATTCCGGTGGCCAGGTTCGCCGCCGCGGAGTTCGTTGCACCGTTAATGGTTCCCGAAAATGATGCGGATGTTTGAACTATCGGAAACGAGGGGTTGAACCCTGGCGCGCTCACCGCGGCAAAATACGTGACGTCGGCTGCCGCATTGAACGCGAAGAGCGCGCACAGTGGCAACAGCAAAGCTAATTTATTCATAAGATCTTCCTTTCGTGGTTATCGAAATTCCATCCCGGGTCTTGCGATCCCAGAAACGCCAAAAACATGTGCTCTCACTGGAACAACGCGCCATCGCGCGCAAGAATGCACCAAGATTTATCGGGGTTTTAGTACTACGAGTTCCAGCGTCAGCTACGTTTCGGAATGCAATCGACGGTAGAGCCAGGTTTTGGCGAATTGCAAATCGCGGTCCACGGTGGAGCGGGTGACGCCGAGAATCTCGGCGGTCTCTTCATTCGTGCAACCCAGGAAGTAGCGGAGCTCGATGATCCGGACTTTGCGTTCGTCCAGAAACTCAAGTTCCGAGAGTGCTTGATCGAGGGACAGCATTTCTTCGCCCGCGGCGTCGATCCATGCCAGATCTGGGTGCAGGGGAATTCGCGCGCCCGCCGAACCGGGACGTTTTTGCGCATGCGAGCGGCGGCTGAAATCACTGAGAATCCGGCGCATCAGCATGGCCGAGAATGAGTAGAAATGGCAACGGTTGGAAAGCTGGGCCGTCCGCTGCCGAGCGAGCCGCATGTACAGCTCGTTCACCAATTCGGTGGCTTGCAACGCATTATGCTGAGAGCCCTGGCGCAAATAAGAGGCGGCAATCCCTCTCAGTTCTTTGTAAGCAATTTCGACCAGATCGTCGAGTGCCCCGGTGTCGCCTCCGCTCCAGCGCTGCAGAAGGCTAGTGATATCGCCTGGAATCTCGCTCGGGGAAGACATCTTCGGGAGTTCTCGGGTGGGGCGGCTGGTGGGATTTGTTCCCGGTCCGCCGAAATGCAATCAACTTATGGATACTACGTTACCATGGCTCTCACGAATACCAGGGCTGCCTCGACTCCTGCGCGATATCGCACTTTCGAAACGCCGCGGCTTCTCTCCGTAGACGTGAAATCCGATCGAACAGCCCATGTCACCAAAATAATCCAGGCATTCCGGCGCTCTTGCCCCAAATGTTTCCCTATTTCACGACGACTTGCACGGACGCCTGGGGCTGGCCGAAGTCGTACGTGACGCCGAGTAACTTCACCGTCGCAGTCCCGGCCGCGACGCCTTGCACACCGAATGTTTGCTTCTGATCGCCGCCGTTGAATGTTACCTGCGACGGATTCGTGGTTGCCACGCTCGGGTTGGTGGACGCTACGGCGACCACGATGGGATTCACGCCGGGGCGAATACTCAAAGGTCCGGATGGAATAACGGATGGTGGTGAGAGCACGGGCACCGCAGTCAACTGGGCGGTTGCGCCTTTGCTGATGGCGATGGACTTCGCTTTCGCGGCTTCCTGAATTACGAATGCGGTAGGTGTTACGGTCACGGCCGTCGTGTAGCTCGAGAATGAGCCCCCGCCGTAAGTCAAAACGCCGGAGTTGCCTCCCACTGCTTGCACATAGAATGGCTTCGAAGAAGTATGTCCGGCCGGAACTACCACAGTGATGGCATTTTGACCTGCGTCCGTGGGAGTGAGCGACAGAAGGATTGGATACTGGGCGGTAATCGGGATTTGCATATCGGCCGATTTGTTTACCGCGGAGCTCGCGACCGTGAGTTGGACCGGAGTCTCAAGATCGCTTCCGAGTGTGACAAGGGGAATGGAAAGCTCCGGCGCCGTTACGTTGAACACGAGGTGATTTCCGCTGGCGGGCAGCGGATTTCCGGCGAGCGGTCCGAGCGATAGAACGGCCGTCCCGGCAGCAACCGGTTGGACTTCGGCATAGATCCCAGGAATGGTTGCGCCTGGGTGTGGAACTTGGATTGTGGGTGTTGTGATCTTTAGAACTTTCGGATCTGAAGAAGTTGCCGTAACCGATAGATTCGCACCCGGGCGCGACGTTCCGGCCTGCCCCGGTTGCAGCGTCACCGGATCGAGCGAAGCAAGGTAAATCCCTTCTTGCAGAACTCCGGAAGAGGTAAGCACGCTCAACTCCGGGCTGTTCTGATCCTGAAAGATAGCTCCGGCCGGCGTTAGTGTGATGGGCAAAGTGGCGCTCTGAAAACCGGGCGCTGCGATGCTTAGGGTGGCATGTCCGCTCGCCGTCAAACCTTGGACATTCACGGTTAAAAAATTCACGCTTGAATTGGTGATTGTTACGCTACGCTGCCCGGCAATCCCGGGATCCAACGAAACTAAAGCCAGAGAAGGATCACTCGAAGTGACCGTGACCGGAGTGTGGGACACGTCGGCCGTAGCCGAAAACGTGACCGACTCTTGCAGGTCCTTGCCGAGTTGTACGCTGGTAGTTCCAAAGTTGAACACGAAGCCTGCCTGTGTTACGTCGATGGTCATTTGCGCTTGGCCGGGCGCCGTTTGGTAACCGGAAGGAACTTTAAGACTCAATGTAGCGCTTCCCGCCTTCTGCGGCGTGAAGCTGAGAGACTGAGGGATTTGGCTGCCCTGGAATGTGAGTTTCGGGCTCACCGACACAATCGATGGATCGGAGGAAGTGACACCCACCACGATGGGCGGCACGCCCGGGCGAATCGAATATGCGGTTTGACTCCCTTGTCCAGCAGGCGCGAGCGCGAATGCTCCTACCCCAACCAGCTGCGTACCCGATTGCACAAAAACGTTGAGCGGGCTGATCTGAAGAAATTGGAAAGCCAGCGGGAAGAGTTTGACCGCGAACGATGTCGAACTAAAACCGGCCGCGGCAACTTGAATGGGAACATTGCCATTGTCCGAGAGAGCATGCACGTAAAAATCCACAGAGCTTCTTCCCGCCGGCATGGACGCGGTAATAGACGCAGTTGGCGGCGTGGTGGCATCCGGGCTCAGCAAAATGCGCGACGGATCGGAACTGGTGATTGTGACCGGCAAATTGACACTCGGCGCTTTCACGCCTGATCCGAGGCTTACGTTCGTAGTATTCATTGTGTCTTTGGCGGCGACGAAGCCGTTGACCACCAAAGCCGGCCCGTTCACTTGCAGCGTGAATTGATCGAGCCCGACCGAGGCGAAGCCCGGTGGCTGGGAGATGGATATAGTAGATTGCCCAACGCCGACGGGAAGGAGAGTTGCTGCAGGCGGATTGCCGGGCGAAGGTGCGCTTAGCGGGATGGTCACCGGGCTTCCACCAACGATGGCCACGTTTTGATTCGAACTCGTGATGTTGGCTTGGATCGGACTTAATCCCGGCACCAACGAAGAATAAATCGGCCGATTCGGCGCCGAGTAGAGACCGACGAGAACATTGAGCGCCGGCGATTGCGAGGTGGTGGTGTAGACCCCGTTTTGATAACTCGCTGCCGAGCTGTTGACAGATATTCCGAGTCCGATTGGAGAAAGCGAAAATGTGGCGGAGATGTTCGGGTAATTCTTGGCGGAGACGGAAATGGTAACGGTACCGCTGCCGGCAAGAATTTGCGCAAAAACCGGCTGTCCGGTCACGGTGATGGAGCGCGAGCCAAGCTTTGTGACATCGGAGGACAGCAAGACTTTGGACGGATCGCTGCTGGTGACGGTCAAAGTTGTTTTGTCGGCGTATCCCTGAAAGCTCAGGCCAGGTTGCGTGTATTTAAGGAACGGATCGAAGCTGAAAATGGCGGGGGCGTTCTGAGCCGCAGGCGCTACTGTAATCCGCATTTGCTGCCGCGCGGAAGGCGCTGTGAAACCCGCCGGCTGCTGAATCGTTAGCGTTGCTGTTCCCGCAGCTGCTCCGGACACATTGATCGTCGAAGTGCTAATTGGAAACGTATTAGAAGTTCCAGTTACCGCAACAATTTTCAAGTTCGAACTTACGATGGTAAAAGAGCCTTTCGCTCCCGGCCGGAACGGCTGAACGCCGATTGGGATTGCGGTCGCCGAATCCAGTGGTCCAACCAGAATTTGCTCGGAAGAACCAGTGCCGACGCTAATCGAATCGGTGGTATTCGCCCAGTAGAATCCCGTACGGTCCAGATTGATATTCGCCGTCACCGTACCGTAGCCAGTGAAGACAGCGGAGACCTGCGCTTGAGCGGATGCCGCAAGTCCATAGACGTAGAACCGAGTGGAGCTTTGTCCACCGGGAATGATGGAGGTGATCTCGGCCGTTCCATTGCTTGTTCCATCCAAAGAGAGTAGTGCGAGTGCCGGATTGTTGATGCTGACATGAATGAGAACGTCTGACTTGGCAGGCGCGGGAAGCGTAATGCTCATCGGCGCAACGAGATCTTTGCCTACTTCCACATCGGGGAATACGACGGATCCGGATGTGAGGCTGACGACGTGAACCGTGGCCGATTTCCCCGGCGGTCCGGGAGGAATCTTGGCTGAGTTGGCGAGCGTCAGTATGGCAGTTCCCAACATTAGCCCCGTGAATTGGAATTGGCCGACTGCATAGGCTCCGGGCGCGACCTGCGCGCTGGCCGGAGGGATTCCGACAACACTTGTGTTCGTCGATTGAAGAGTGAACGTCAGCGCCGCAGCCTTCGGATTCAAATAGACTTGGTTGGCTGAACCTGGAGCAGCGCCTTGAATGACGAAGCCGACGGCAGAAGCAGCTCCCACGGCAAGTTGAATCGGTTGGCCGGTATTTTGCCCGTAAGTCAGCACCGAAACTGGTGAGGTGATGCTCGCGCTGGAGTGGACGTCCGGCTCACCCGGAACTTGAAATATGATTTGCGCGCTGCCGCTGGATCCAACCGCCTGAAGCCAAAAGAGCTGATTAGGCGAAGAAAGCTTGATGCTGGCGCTGCCTGGCTTTGTAGCATCCAGCGAAAGCAGAATGCGCAAAGGATCGCTCGAGGTGATGGAGGGAAAACTCGCGGTTAGATTCGGATTGACGCGGACGAGCGAAGCCGGGACTTGAAATCCGGCAGGAATGATGAAAGGGCCGGGAAACGTATAGGAGCCGGCAACATTCACCGGGAGAGTATTCGAGTGGAGAATCGAGATATTTCCCGCGCTGAAAGCCAGCTCCGTGCTGCCGACCGCGAGCGGCGCAAAAAAGATCGAGCTTGGCGCCGTAATCAGGTCCGCCGAAATCGATCCAGCATTCGGATTGGAATTCGAAATCTGGACCGTGATGGGCGGCGCACCCGGCCGCGGAAAGGTCCCTGGATTGATCGCGATGTTGTGCGGATCGTTGGGGACCAGGTTGATGCCGACGTAAGAGGGCGGTGCGGCGACATTGGTCTGCAAGGGCGATCCATTCACCGATTGAATGGAAATCGCAGGCGTTAGACAATGCACGACGACGGATTTGGTTTTGTAGCCTGGAGCCGAGATCGTGAGGGTGGCGCCGCCCGTATCTGCGAGACAGTCCGCATAGAAGGTGGCTGCTCCGGAGTTGTTGTTGACATAGAACGTCGCGGAAGCGGCTCCGGCGGATGACGCATTGGCGCTGACGGGCACAATCGAAGGATTGGAGCTCTCGGCCGTGAACGCAATTCCAGCGGATAAGCTCAAACCGCCGGGATAAAGGTTCACCGGGCTGCTAAGATCCTTGGCAAGCGTAAATGGCGCAATGTTGAAAATGTCCGCCGTAATCTCGGCGACGAAACCGTTCGCACTCCCCGAAAGAGTGGCTTGCTCTGCATTCTTGAGCGGCAGATCGGGCGATGAGGTGGTTCCGGTTAGCCAGACGGCTGGACCATAATACGAGTTGAAATTCGGATAGTAATTACTCGTGAGACCCAGAACGTGATCGCTTCCCGACCCTCCGAAGTAGGTCGCTTGATAGATGGAGCCGTCGTCATCGAAATGGACCAGGAAGCCGTCGCCGGCGCCGCCACCGTACTTCGGTTGCAGCGCGTTCACCGTGGGAAAATTCTGGGAAGCCGTCCAGCCGCCCACGAAAATCGTATTCGGATATCCAGCCGCGACGGAAGTGGCTTGATCGGCATCGGAGCCGCCGATGAAGGTAGACGAGACGAGAGTTGCGAGGTCCGGCGTGAATTGCGCGACGAATGGATCCGACACGCCGCCGCCATACTTCGGCTGTGTAGGGTTCTTCAGCTTGAGATCGGGCGACGAAGTAACTCCGGCAATCACGACGTTGCCGTTCGGCAGTAAGGCCATCGCGGTTGCGCTATCCGAATCGCTGCCGCCGAAGAGGGTGCTCCCGGCCAATGTGGCTCCCGAATTCGTGATGTGCGCGACGAAGGCGTCGGAATCGCCGCGCCGCGCGGATTGCATTCCCGGGGTGACGGGAAAGTTCGGGGATTTTGTTTCGCCCGCGATATACACGTCGTCGCCCATCGTAGCCGCAGCCAGCGCAGTGTCATCGCCCGAGCCGCCGAGGTATGTTGTGGAGTACAACGTCAGCGACAGGTACTTCATCGGAACCGCCAGCATGACGAACGCATCCATCCCACCCGCGAGCTGTGGTTGAATGGACGGAGCGACGAACGCGGGTTCCGGCAGACCGCCGGCCGTGGTCGATCCCGCGATTACCAGCCAGGAGGAATATGCGAGAGCGTTTACCCGATCGTCCCCGGGCCCGCCGATGTAGGAGAATCCGAAGTTCGGAATGCCATAGGGTTGGTACAAACCGGCGATGGTGAGCAGAAAGCCATCGCTTGATCCTCCTCCGTAAGTTGGCTGCAACGAAGGAAGCAGGGTGCCATAGTAACTGAGATTCGTGGCTAAATCTGTGCAGTCCGTGTATCCACCCACCGCGACACTGAGAGCTTGCGAGTTGCTGAAAACGGCAGAAGTGGCGACTAAATCGCCGGCGCAGCCGAAGATGAAGGTGAACTTTCCCGTTTTGACGAACAGGTTCGTGCCTTTTCGGCGTGCGAACGGTGTGCCTGGAAGATCGATCGACGTTGTGTTTCCAACCAGGACGTTCGCGCCATCGGTGGCGATCACTTGGTCGTCGCCGTGTCCGCCGAAATAGGTGGAAGATTCCAGAATCGGATCGATGGACAACGGCAACGCCGGATCGCGATCTGCAACGAGAAATCCGATTTCGCCTGCGTCGGTGATTTGAAAGCGTCCGCCGAGGATGCGGCTCGACCCGTCGCGCAGCGCTTCCCTGAAGATGGGTTTGCGATGGCGGATCTGGCCGGCCGGATGCTCGACGACCAACGATCCATCGGGGGCGATCGAAATACTCGCTGCATCCGTGGGTTTCAGGCGGATGCGATCCGGATTCGCGTTCGGCTGCAACCGGAAATCGTACTCAAGCTGCCCTTCGGCGCCATACAAGACGAGATCGATTCCGGGATACACGTTTGGGCGAACCAAACGTTGGTAGCGAGGAATGTTTTGAGTCCATTTTGATGGATCGCGCCCGACGAAGTACGAAATGATCTCCCCGTTTTCGGCTTCCGGTGTCCACTGCGATTGAGGATTCGCGCCGGCCAGTTCCAACGCTGGAATTGCTGCGTTTCCAGCGCTCAAAACGATTCCGTGTTCAGTGACAAAAACCACACCGCCGGATGTTCGCGCAATATAGCGAACGTCGCTTCCGGTTTGGCCGAGGTTGGGCTCGAAAGACAATCCGCCAGCCGCTTCCACGCAAATGGGCGCCAGGAAGACCCCGAGAAGCGCACAGATGCTCGCTTCGCGCATGTTCCTCACTTGACCGTCACTGCAATAGACGACTGGGGCTGGCTGAAATCGTAGTTGAATCCCAAAAGCTGGATGGTTGTGGTTCCCGCAGCCAGCCCTTGGACGGTGAAAGTTTGTTTCTGATCGCCCGGCTTGAAAGTGACTTGGGCTGGCGAAGTGGTGGCAACTGCCGTATTGCTGGACGCTATCGAGATCGTGATGGGCTGCGCCCCGGGACGGATGGTCCAGGATACGGCCGGTGCACCAGAGAGCGGCGGCGATAGCGTGGGAACCACAGTGAGACTGGATGTTGTGCCGGCGGAAAGATTGAGGGGTCCGTTGGCAGCTTCTTGTATCACGAATGCGGTTTGGGTCACGACGACCGGTGTCGAGTAACTTTCCGAGCTACCCAGCACGGAGTAATTGAGCGCCGATGTTCCAGGGGACATGCCTTGCACATAGAACGGATTCGAAATCCGTTTCCCCGCAGGAATAATCACCTGAATCGAGCCCTGCCCCACGGCAGCCGGATCGTTCGAGAGCGAGTTAGTGCCTCCATAGACCGAGATTTTGAGATCAGCCGCCGGAGTCGCGATCGCGCTGCCCAGCGAAATTTGAGCGGGCGCTTGCAGATCTTGCCCAATCGTTATGGCGGGAATGGTTAACGCCGGCTCGGTTACGTCGAACAGGATCTGGTTGTCGTACTCGGGTGGAGGGTTCCCCGCAAGCGAAATCGTAACGATGGCGGTGCCTTGGCTCACGGGTTGAACGCCAATGACTGGGGACGAATTGCCAAATTGCGGAATTGGAATCGGCACAGACGGCGTGGTCACGGCCATTACCTTGGGATCCGAGGAAGTGACTGTGGCGGCAAGATTCGCTCCCGGCCTGGGTGACTGCGGGGTGTTGCCTGGTCGCAATGTACCCGGATCGAGCGCGACTAAATTGATGGATTGTTGCACAACG
>DATGIH010000011.1:0-16363 GCA_035295865.1 Bryobacteraceae bacterium | reverse complement strand
GTCTCTAGTGTGGCATAGTGTGTTAGCGATGAAGATTCTCGTGATCGGTTCGGGCGGGCGCGAACATGCACTGTGTTGGAAGTTGGCGCAAAGCTCGAGAACATCCGCGCTCTATGCGGCACCTGGGAATCCGGGGATGGCGCAGGTGGCGAAATGTATAGCTACCTCCGATTATCTGGCAGCGGCCGAATCCATCGATGCGGATCTGACGGTGGTTGGGCCGGAGGCTCCACTCGCGGCGGGAATCGTGGATCGCTTTCGCGAGAAGGGTCGGCGCATTGTGGGCCCGACGGCTGCGGCCGCGCGGCTGGAAGCGAGCAAGGCATTTGCGAAAGAGTTTATGATGCGCGCGGGAATTCCTACTGCGCGTTTTACTACCGTCAACACCGTCGAGGAGGCGCGCGGCGCGCTGGCGCAATTCGATTTACCGGTGGTGCTCAAAGCGGACGGATTAGCCGCCGGCAAAGGAGTGATCATCGCAAACACGCCCGAGGAAGCGGAGCAAGGCGCGCTTCAACTTCTGACTCCGGGATCCTCGTTAGTGATCGAAGAATTTCTCGCGGGAGAAGAAGTCAGCTTCATCGTGCTGAGCGATGGCGTGAACGTTTTGCCACTGGAGCCGACCCAGGATCACAAAGCGATTTTCGATGGCGATCAAGGCCCGAACACCGGCGGAATGGGCGCGTACTGCGACGGAAGGATCCTCGGCGACTTTCAAAAAGAAATGGTGATGGCGCAAGTCATCTATCCCGCGATCGAGACTATGCGCGCGGACGGTCATCCCTTCACGGGTTTTCTCTATGCGGGGTTAATGATGACGCGGCAAGGACCGAAGGTGCTGGAGTTCAACGCACGGCTAGGCGATCCGGAAACGCAGGTACTGCTGCATCGCATGGAGTCCGATTTCGTCGAGCCGCTTTTCGCAGCGGCGCATGGGACGCTGGACCAACATGAGTTGAGGTGGCGCGCGGACCCGTCGGTATGCGTGGTGCTGGCGGCATCCGGCTATCCAGGAACGGTCCGGAGTGGAGATGCAATCACGGGAATCGAAGGCGCGAAGGATACGGTAGTTTTTCAGGCTGGAACAAAATTAGTGAATGATGTCTTAACAACGTCAGGCGGGCGAGTATTGGGCGTGACCGCTTCGGGCGACACACTGCAGTCGGCCATGAATAAGACATACGAACAGATCCGGAAAATTCACTTCGACGGCATGCAGTACCGCACAGACATCGGACAAAAAGGTCTCAAGCGCTGGTAAGATTTTGGAGATGTGACGAAAGGAATCGTCACGAAGAGGTCATCCATGAGGAAGGCTCTCTATTTTCTCGGGATCTTGAACGATTCCGACATTGACTGGCTCATCGCCGCCGGACATCGGCGAGAAATCGCCGAGGGTGTCAATCTCATCGACGAAGGGGTGCCTATCGATTCCGTTTTCCTGGTGATTGAGGGACAATTCTCGGTCCGCATGGCAGCGCTCGGTACACGCGAACTCGCGCGGCTGATGTCCGGAGAAATCATGGGTGAGATGTCGTTCGTGGATTCGGCTCCTCCCTCGGCTACCGTTCGCGCGACGGAACGGTCGTTTGTTCTCTCGATTCCACGACGCCGTCTCAACGCCCGGCTTTCGGAGGACGAAGGCTTCGCAGGACGTTTCTATAAAGCGCTGGCGGCGCTCCTGGCACATCGGCTACGACTCACCGAAGCGGCGATGAGTGGAAGCGGACCGGCCGCGGAGAGAGAACTCGATTCGGAAGCGCTGGATGAAGTGGCCGTAGCTGGAGCCCGATTTGACTGGATCCAGAAGCGGCTGCGCTCGGCATCCTGAGGAGTAGGCGCAATGGCAAGCCCCAACAAACTTTTCAATAAAGACGCCATTGAACGATCGCTTTCGCCGGATAATCTCGAGCGGCTCATGCCGGTGATCGGCGCCAAGGATTGGCTGATGCTCGCTACCGTCGGCGCGCTGCTGATTGTATTTTGCATTTGGGCTGTAGTTGGACGCGTACCCGTGGTTGCGAGCGGGCGCGGCGTAATTCTGCGTCCGCATCAGGTGGTGCCGATCCAAACTGAGGGCGCTGGAAGGGTAATCGCGATCACGTGGCGGCCGGGTGACCGGATTCATGCGGGCGACGTGGTGGCGACGCTTGATCAATCCGAGCTGCGCAAGCGCATTTCCGAAGACCGGCGCACCTTGGAGACTCTCGAGGTTCAAGACCGAGGGAAGACTTCCGCCGAAAATGCAGAGCTCAGTTCGCAGCTTCAGCAGGACAAACTGGAGCGTGTGGCCCTGGAATCGCAACGCACGACGTTACTGCAGAGTCTCGCTGACGCCAAAACCCTGAAGCCGATTCTCGAAGGACATGCCGAGTCCAATCGCAAATTGGTCAAAGAAGGTTTACTGGGCTACGCGGCGCACGAGCTTTCGGACTCGGAAACCGCGGTGCGCGATATCGATGCGAAGATCTACGACTTTACTTCGCGGCTGTCGCAAGTGGATGGACAGCTCCAGCAAATTCAAACTCGCGCTTCTACATTGACGAGGCAAGTCCTCGAGGCTTCTACGGCCCGCCGTAACGAAATTGCCCAGGTTCGCCGGAATATCGAGATCGGCGAATTGCAGATGCAGCGCGACGGCAGCGTCCGCAGCGAATATTCGGGACGTGTGGCTGAAGTGATGACGGCGCCCGGTCAGGTGATTGCGCAGGGCGCGCGGCTGCTGACGATCGATGCGGATGAAGCGGGTCCGGATCTGGTGAGCATTTCCTATTTTCCGGTGCGGGAGGGAAAGAAGATTCAGCCGGGGATGCGCATTCAAATTACTCCGGACACAGTGCAGCGCGAACGGTTTGGCGGGATTGTGGGAACGGTTTCATCTGTTTCTCCCATTCCGATTACGAAGGAAGGCGCCACGGGGATCATCGGCAATACGGAATTAGTGCAAAGCCTGATGCCGGACGGCGCCTACATTGAGGTTCGGGCTCAACTTCAGGCAGATCCCGCAACAACAAGCGGATATCGATGGTCGTCTTCGCGCGGTCCGGATATGAAACTGACCGCGGGCCTGACGCATTCGACGCGTGTCACGCTGGAAGGCCGCGCGCCGATCAGCTACTTTCTTCCGTCCATGCGGGAAGCGTCCGGGGTGTACTAGATCGTGTCGTCTTTCCGGCCAGGCCGCGTACGTACACCAGTGGTGCTGCAGATGGAAGCAGTGGAATGCGGCGCCGCGGCTTTGGCGAGTATTCTTGCCTATTACCATCGCGTCGTGCCGCTAGCAACGCTGCGGCGGGATTGCGGCGTATCGCGCGATGGATCGAAGTGCTCCAACATTTTGAAAGCCGCGCAGGCTTACGGACTGGTGGCGAAAGCGTTCAAGAAAGATCTCGCAGCCTTGAGGGAAACGCCCTATCCGTATATTGTTTTTTGGAACTTCAATCATTTCGTCGTCGTGGACGGCTATCGAAATGGCCACATGCACTTGAACGATCCGGCCAACGGACGGCGCCGTGTAACAACTGAAGAGTTCGAACGCGCCTACACCGGAATCGCCATGACATTCCAGCCGGGCCCCGACTTCGAGCGCGGCGGAAGAAAACCGAGCGTGATGTTCAGCCTGTGGAAACGATTGCGAGGATCGCTCACGCCACTGGCTGCGGCGATTTGCACGGCGCTGCTGTTGGTATTACCGGGGCTGGCGACACCAGCGTTGATGGAAGCGTTCGTGGATCGCGTGTTAGTTGCGGGACTGCGGGACTGGGGCCGGCCGCTGGTGCTCGGCATGTTCCTGGCTGCGGTTTTGCGCTGCGTTCTGGCTTCCATTGAGTTGCGAATCCTCCGAAAGTTCCAGATGCGTTTAGCGGTGTCCAATTCAGGGCGATTCGTAAGGCATCTGCTGAGATTGCCGGCATCCTATTATGGGCAGCGCTATGCAGGTGAAGTGAGCAGCCGCATCGCGCTGAACGATAGCGTGGCCGAGGTGCTGTCCGGCAGATTGGCGACAACTTCTGTCGATGCATTGATGATGATCTTTTATTTCGCCGTCATGTGGCGATTCAACCGGACCTTGACGCTGGTGGCAACGGGATTCGCCGCTGTCAATTTTGTTCTGCTCAAGCTGATTGCGCCACGGCGGATCGAAGGAAGCACTCGGCTCTCAATGATGCAAGGGCGGCTGGCGGGTGTGGGCATCGCGGGATTGCAGACGATCCGGACCCTGAAAGCTTCCGGCCTGGAGCCTGAATTCTTCGCGCGCTGGGCCGGATTCTTCGCGAATTTTTCCAACTGCCAGCAGGAACTGAGCGCGGTGAACTATTATCTTGCCGTATTGCCGCCGCTGCTTTTTTCTTTGATGACCATCAGCGTATTGGCTGTGGGCGGCCTCGAAGTGATCCACGGCAGCATGAGCATCGGGATGCTGGTGGCGTTCCAAAGTCTTTCGGCCAGTTTTCTACAGCCGGTGAATAGTCTGGTTTCGCTGGGCGCCAATATCCAGGATCTGGAAACGCAGCTCAATCGGTTGGACGATGTTTTAGAAAGCCCGGCATCCGATGAGCCGGCGCTTGCGAGCGTGCCGGAGATGAATGCACGCTTGCGCGGCCACGTGGAGTTCCGCAACGTGACGTTCGGATACAGCCCATTGGCGCCGCCAGTGATTAGCGATTTGTCGTTTAGTATTCGTCCGGGGCAAAGAATTGCTTTTGTCGGTTCGAGCGGATCGGGGAAATCCACGGTCGCGCGGCTGTTGGGCGGCTTGTACGCACCGCATTCAGGAGAAATCCTTTTTGACGGTATGCCGGCGAATGCCATTCCGCGTGAAGTTCTTTCGAACTCACTAGCGCTGGTGGACCAGGAGATTCTGCTTTTCAAGGGCAGCGTGCGGGACAATCTCACGCTGTGGGACGCTTCCACGCCGCATGCGAGTTTGGTGCGAGCCAGCCAGGATGCGCTGATCGAAGATGTCATTGACGCCTTGCCGCAGGGCTATGAAAGCGAGTTGTTGGAGGGTGGGGCGAATCTAAGCGGGGGACAGCGGCAGCGGCTGGAAATCGCGCGGGCGCTTTCGGTGGATCCTTCGATTCTGGTGATGGATGAGGCGACGAGCGCGCTCGACGCGGAAACGGAATTGCAAGTCGACCGCAATATCCGCCGCCGCGGCTGCTCCTGTTTTATCGTCGCGCATCGGCTGAGCACGATCCGCGACAGCGATGAAATTTTGGTGCTCGAGCAAGGACGCGTGGTCCAGCGAGGCACACACGAAGAACTAACCGCCGAAGGGGGCCCGTATAGCAAGCTGATCGCCGATATCGAAGGGCGGGAGTGCGAGTGACCGCCGCATGATCGACAGTTCGCGATTCGTTGCCGGAAACCAGCCAATCGTGCTCGGTGCTGATACCCCTGCGTCGTTGCTGGCATCGGGCTCGGCGGTGGTGTTCGCCATCGACAGGGAAAGCGGCGAGCGGGTCCACCTGTTTTCGCTCGATTTGGGCGAGCCGCTGTTGCCCCTGCCTTACGATGCGGCTGCGACATGGCAGATTGTGGTGGTCCCGCTCGAAATGAGCTGCCTTCAGCCGCTCGGAAGTCTGCAGGATGCGGCGGGAATTTTCGCGCTGGAGAATTGGCTGGCGAAGATTGGAGAAGCGCTGGCAGCAATTCGTCCTGCCGGACCAGTGCAAATTCTTCGCGCACGGCAGAGCGTCATTTTAAAACACGGCAAACGTCTGGGTGTCGAAGAAGGATTGATGCTCGTGCGATTGCAAGTGGGTGAAGGCCTGCTGGCCGGCGTTCCGCTCGGCGAAGGCAGCACGATCGTTCTGGTTCCGGGTCTGTGGCTGGAAGCGAACACTCCCGGCTGGGAAGCGGAGTGGGAGGTTTACGACGGATCGATGCCTGGAGCAGCGAATGCATTTCAGCCCACTTTGGATATCGCTGTCCGAGTGTTGTTCGATGCGCTGGATGAACTGAAATCGCGACGGGAGGAAGGCGGCCGGCAGCGGTTGGCAAATCGGTTGAAGTTAAATGCACAAGTTGCCGAGGACGCGCTGTTGCGCCTGGCTGCGATTTCAGGCAGGCCTGAAGGCTCACGTGGATTTGGAGCCCAAGATGGCGGTGCCTTATTCCAAGCCATCCGCACGATCGCGGATTTCCTCGATATGAAAACAACCAGCCCGCCCGAAACCGGCCACGAAACGGACGCGCTGCGGGCCCTCGTGAACGCATCCGGGATTCGTAGCCGAAGAGTGGTGTTGGCTAAGAACTGGTGGCGTGCCGACGTTGGTGCGCTGCTCGCTTTTCGCGGCGACGGTAGTCCGGTGGCTCTTCTGCCCTCCAAACCGGGCTGGTTGGGACGGGCCGGCTATCGAATGGTGGACGGCGCTACGCGGAGCGTGACGCCGGTGAATGCAGGGACAGCGGCGCCCTTGCGAGACTCCGCAGTGATGCTGTATCGTCCGCTTCCGGAAGATCTTTCGACCAGGAGCTTGTTGCTACACGGTCTGCGTTCTCGCAAAGCCGATCTGCGGACCATCTTCCTCGCCGGAGTTGGGGCGGCGCTCTTGGCGCTTGCGATTCCGCAGGGGACGGCATTGGTGATGGGAGACGCGATTCCGGATTCCGATACCCGTATGCTTTGGCAAGTGGCGCTCGGGATGACTGCGGCGGCGCTGGGTTCGGCCGTCTTTCTGTTCACACAGGCTGTCGCGACGTTGCGGGCGCAGACCGCCGCGTTTCACGCACTGCAAAGCGGCATTTGGGATTATTTGCTGAAACTCGGGCCGGTGTTTTTTCGTGGGTCCACCGCGGGACAACTCCGGATGCGAGCGGACGCGATTACGCGCATCCACCAACTGCTCACGACGGACGTGCTGCGCTCGCTATTTGCTGGAATCACGTCGGTTTTCTTCGTGTTCCTCATGCTTTGGTACAGTCCGGGGCTGGCGTTGATCGCGCTGGGGGCGGGAGCAGTGATGATCGCCGTTTCCTGGATTGGCGGGCGGACGCTTTACCGCGTGCAGGAAAAGTGGCAAAACGCGGAGGAACTTCTTTCGGGGCTGGTGCTGCAGGCGATCAATGCGGTTTCGAAACTGCGAGTCGCAGGCGCGGCCAATCGGGCTTTTTCGCATTGGGCTGGCGAATACAGCAGCAAGCAAAAACTAGCGCTGAAGATCCAGACCATTCGCGACCGGATTCAGCTTGTGAACATTGCGGTCCCAGGCGCTGCGACGGCGCTAGGGTTCTTGTATTTGCTGAGCAGCCCGCTAGCTCTCGGAAGTTTCTGGGCCGCAATGACGGCTATGGGGGGGTTTCTCGCCGCGCTTGCGTCGGCATCAATCGCGAGCACGCGCTTGGTTTTGGTGGCGAGCCTTTGGCAGCGCGTCCGCACGATTCTTTCGGCGAAAACGGAAGCGGAGGGCGCAAAGACACATCCCGGCCGTTTATTGGGCGAGGTTTCAGTGGAGAATCTCACGTTCCGGTACCGGGATCATGGCCCGCTGATTTTGGATGGTATTTCGATTCGGGCAAGGCCGGGTCAGTGCATTGCGCTCACCGGTCCGTCAGGCGCGGGAAAGTCGACGATTCTCAATTTGCTTCTGAAATTCGAGACGCCGGGGTCAGGCGGTATTTATCTGGATGGGCACGAGTTGGCGAGTTTAGATATCGCGGCGGTGCGGCGGCAGATCGGCGTGGTGACACAGGACGGACGTTTGATGGCGGGGTCCATCTTCGATAATATCTGCGCGAGCGGCGCTAATACCTTGGACGAAGCGTGGGAGGCTGCGCGAGCCGCGGGTCTTGCCGCCGACATCGAAGCGATGCCGATGGGGATGCACACCATGGTGTCGGAGAACGGGGGAAATCTTTCGGGAGGGCAGCGGCAGCGGCTGCTCATCGCTCGAGCGTTGGTGCACAAGCCCGCGCTGCTGTTGTTCGATGAGGCAACAAGCGCGCTCGATAATCAGACGCAGGCGATCGTGACGGAGAGCCTCAAGCGCCTGCGGGCGACTCGAATTCTGATTGCGCATCGGTTAAGCACCATCCGCGGCGCGGATTGGATTTATGTGATCGATAAAGGCAAGGTTCTGCAACAGGGGACGTATGCGGAACTGATTTCGCAGCCGGGTCTATTTGCGCGGCTGGCGAGTCGGCAGCGGATCTAGTGGGGCGGGCCCGTACAGCAGAAGGCGACGAGGGCGTCGCCTGCGGACCTGGGGGTCCGCCCTACGGGTGGCGCGGGAGCATCTGCCGATACAGCGCCTCCATGTTTCTCGCGAACGAAGCGGCGTCGCAAGCTGCGGATTTCTCGAGGTTGGCGCGAAGGTCGCGGCGGAGCGCGGCGAGGAGTTGCGGCGTTTCCGGAGAGTTTCCGAGCTCGACGGCGAGTGAGACATATTGATCCAAATTGTTTGTGACGAAACGGTCGAGGTTCGCCGCACGCAGGAGCGACGAGCTGGTTCGCGAAACCCACCGATCGCCCCAGAACGTGATTACCGGCAGGCCCTGCCATATGGCTTCCGTCGTGGTGGTGCCGCCGTTGTAGGGGAAAGTATCGAGCGCGATATCGATCTCGTCGTACGTTCGCAGGAATTCGTAATGCTTGGCGCGTCCCAGGAGACGGAGACGCTCGGAATGGATACCGTGCTCCTGAAAAAGAGCGCCGACAAATTTGCGATTGCCCGGGGAATCGAGAATCGCGTTGCGCAGGATCAGACGGCTGGCCGGCGCTTGGCGAAGAATTCGGCACCAGGCTTCGATTACGGTGGGGTTGATTTTGTGTTGCGGAGCGAGACAGCCGAAGGTGATCGCGTGGTTCTTCAGGCAGGGCGGCTCGACAAGAGGGGGAACCGGGTAAGCGACATCGAAAGTTAGATATGTTCCAGGCACGCGCAGGATTTTTTCGCAATAGAATTCTTCTTCGGATGGCGGGATAACGGTCGCATCGCCGATCAGGTAGTCGTAGCAAGCCATGCCGCTGGTGGCGTACATGTTGAACCAGGCGGCGATGATGGGCGTGGGCTTGAGCGCCAGCAGTCGAAGGCGCGGGGACGCGCTGTATCCATTGAGGTCTATCAGGATGTCGAGTTCCGCAGCCGCAATATGGTCCGCTGCGGCTTCGGCATCCAGGCCGTGGATGTGGTGGAATTGATCGCTTGCCTCCGGCCGATAACCGTGTTTGATTTCAGACGCGGCGTCGTCCGAGAAGAGGTGAATCTCAAACTGGGATCGATCGTGCCGATTGATCAATGCCCAGACCGGCTTCATCCAGTTGTCGCTGGCGAAGAAAGACGAGATATAGCCGATCCGGATCTTCGGCCCGCGGGAATGAGGCGGCCGGGGTTTCGAGGCTGGAAGAAATCGCCGGGCCCAGGCACGTCTTTCATCGAGAATCGTTTGATTGTTGTTGGCCGGGCTAGCAGGTCCTACAATGGCGATTGCAGTCTGCGGGAGTTCCGGATTGCTGGCGCTCAGAGCCTCGCGAAAAAGCGCCATGGCCTGATCGGTTCTTCCCAATTCAAACCAAGCCCGGCCGAGGTTATGCTTTGCTTCGGGCCAATCGGGGCGGAGCTCGAGCGCTTTCCGAAAGCTAAAAGCGGCTGCGGCAAAATCCTTGGTGGCAGTTTCGTCGCAGCCGTCTCTATAGTAGGCGGCAGAGTCAGAAGACAATTCGTGCTACGGCTTGAAACTGGATACCTCAATCCAGTCTTTGTGATCTTTATCCGTACTCTCGCCCTTGATGCCGCCGGCAATTTGGTCTTGCTCGGCCGCCTCAAGCTCTTTGCCTTTTGGCGACGGGATGCGACTGTCGTTGATTTTCGGATTTTCGCTCATAACGTTATTGCCCCTTACCAAAACTGGATACCTCGATCCAGTCCTTGTGAGTTGTTTCCTGGCTTTCGCCCTTGATACCGTCAATGCTCAAGAAGGCGTCAAAGGCGCCGCCGGAAACTTTCTCTTGTTCGGCCGGTTGCAGTTCTTCGTTCTCGCTGTTGGGTTTCGGATTGTCGCTCATTCTGAATCTCCTTTCGATTCCTGTCACTTACAAAGTGTCAGATGGATCGGCCAGTGTTACAGAAGAACTATATTAAACCGCAAGACCATGTGCAAGCGACACTTAGTGCCAGTGACTATTGCGCTGGCGGTTCGGTAGGAATATACTGGACTTAATTTTAGAGCGAAGGGGCTCGCCTAGTACTAAACTTGCGTTCCAAGAAGGAGATTTCCGTGCGCACAGTTTTTCTATTTTTTCTCATTACAATCCCGACAATTCTGTTTGGCCAGGGATATTTCGGTACGTTGAGCGGCGACGTGACCGACGCGAGCGGCGCCGTGGTGCCTGGAGCCAAAGTCAATCTGGTAGACCAACAGAAGGGCTATAAGTTTGCCGCGACATCTGACGCCAGAGGACGCTATGTGTTCACATCGCTTCCGCCTGGCGTTTATACGGCAACCGCCGAGCTGCAAGGTTTCGAGAAAGCGGTCCGAACAAACATCACAATCGACGTGAGCGAAAACGTCACGGCGAATTTGAGCTTGAGCATCCAGGCTTCGAAGCAAAGCATCTCCGTGGAATCGCAGGCGCAGAATCTTCAGACCGAGGATGCGGTGACCGGACAAGTAGTGAATCGGCGGTTCATTAACGATCTGCCATTGGTAGATCGTTATGTACTCGACTTCGTGGGACTCGCGCCAGGCGTGACGAACATGAGTGACACTAACGGCGTCGGCGACACCGGGACGAACTTCGCATCGAACGGAAGCCGCGGGGCGAATGCGGATATTTTGATGGATGGCGCGTCGATCACCAATTTTGAGCCGAATGGTGGCGTCACACAGGTGACTTACACGCCGTCCGCCGAAGCGGTGGAAGAGTTCAAAGTCCAACAGACCAACTTCAGCGCGGAATACGGATTTTCGGGTTCGGCGATTGTCAATATGATCACGCGCTCCGGAACGAATGCGTTCCACGGCAGCGGATACGATTTCATTCGCAACGCGATCACGGACGCGAACAATTGGTTCAACAATGAATTCGGCGTTCCGATTGCCCCGGTGCATCGCAATAACTATGGCGGGACGGTGGGCGGTCCGATCTGGAAAAACAAGACCTTTTTCTTTTTCGATTGGGACGGGACGCGCTCTTCGAATTTAGGCACGTATCAGGCGGGTGTTCCTAGCGCGGCGGAGCGCAACGGCGATTTCGGCGAAATTTGCGGGGCGAACGGCGGGACGTTCAATTCCGCCGGGATGTGCAGCGTAATTGCCGGACAAATTTTCGATCCGTACAGCGGCACGTTTCAATCTCCGGCGAATGGCCCGGCTGGCGCTTATCGGAGCGCCTTCATTCCATTCGATAATCTTGCGACTTACATCAGCCCAGGGAATCCGAAGCTGAACGGAACGCCCTATCAGTTGCCGCATACTCCAGGGAACTTGATCGATCCAGTGGCGCAAAAGATGGCGAATCTATTCCCGATGCCGAATATCCCGGGCGGAAGCATTTACGACAACTGGATCGCTTCGGGAGCTTCATCCAGCGCGAGCGATCAGTTCGACATCAAGATCGATCATCGGTTCAACGATAAGAATCTGCTGAGCGCGAAGTACTCTCGCGGCAAGAATAGCTACACGCCGTTCAACTGCTTCAAGAATTTCACCGATCCGTGCGGCAGCGGACCGAATCAGGGCGCGGCGCATCTGTTCGCGATCAACGACGTGCATACTTTTAGTCCGACACTGTTGTTGAACGTCACTCTTGGCTTCACGCGCGGGTCCGAGCAGATCAATGCATATAACAAGAGCTTGAACCCGAATCCGCTGGGCGCACTCGGATTTCCGTCGTATCTTTATACGAACGGATTTCTCGGAGTGCCCGCGACGTTCATCGGCGACGGTTATTACTCCGCAGGATTCACGAGCATCGGGCAGGACCCTTACGGCAACTATCATCAGGGTCAGGACACGGGACAGCTGACCGGAGTACTCACGAAGATTCATGGGAATCACGAGTTGAAGTTCGGCGCGGAAGGGCGCGTGCATCAACAGAACTATATTCAGACCAATGCTCCGGTGGGCTACCTGAATTTCGGAGCGCTGGGAAGTTCACAATGCCCGATCTCGGACATCACGCAGTGCGGCGGCGATGCGATGGCCAGTTTCCTGATGGGCCAGTTAATAGGCGGGGGAGCTGCTTATCAGGTGCAGTTTGAGCCGGCATCCGAAAGCTTTCAATGGGCGGGCTTCGCGCAGGACAACTGGAAAGTCACTCCGAAGCTGACGCTGAATATCGGGCTGCGCTACGACGTATCGCTGCCTCGCACGGAGCGCCACAATCGGATGAACTGGTTCGATCCGAATGTGACTTCGCCGCTTTCGGTGCCGGGGCTCGGCACGCTGCACGGCGGCGAGTTGTTCACAAGCGATAAAGTTCGCAGCGATTGGCTGACGGACTGGAAAGACATTCAGCCGCGCTTCGGATTCGCGTACCGGATCAACGACAAGACTGTGGTGCGGGGCGGATACGGCATCTATTTCGACCAGACACGTTCGGGCGCGAATGGTTTGTTGAGTTATGGATCGCAGGGTTTCACGCAGTCCACCAGCGCGGTGACGACGTATCAAAACGACGGCGCGACTCCCTGGCTGCACTTGACCAATCCGTTTCCGAACGGATTGATTCTGCCGCCGGGCAGCTCGCTCGGACTATTGAATGACGTCGGCTACGGTGCGATTGGTCCGCTGCGTACTTCGGCGGCCGCGCAAACTCCGTACGAGCAAAGCTGGAGCTTCGGCTTCGAGCGCGAGATCACGGCGAATCTTCTGGTGAGCGTCAATTATCTCGGCAAGAAGGGAACCCATCTGTATTTCGCGGGCAACAACAACATCGACGTATTGGGTCCGCAGGTAGAGAAGCTGACGCCGACGCAGATTGGAAATCTGGGCAATTACGTTTCGAATCCATTTGCGTCTGTGCTCACGAATCCTTACTATTCGAACAGTCCGCTGACCAGCCCGACGGTTCAGGCGTTTCAACTGATGCTGCCGTTCCCGCAATTCACCGGCGTTGCAACAGATGAGCCGCCGAGCGCTAATTCCATTTACAACGCTCTGCAGATTGTGGTGGAGAAGCGCTATTCGAATGGATTGCAGCTTTCGGCGAATTACACCTGGTCGAAATCGATTGACGATTCGTCGACGTACGATACCAACGTGGCGTGGCTGGCGAATGGTCCGAACTCGGGGACAAATATTCAGGATCCGAATCGCGCTTATTTGGAGCGGAGCCTTTCGACGTTCGACATCCCGCAGCAGTTGAAGTTCGAATATACGTACGATTTGCCGGTCGGGCGGGGAAGAACTTTCTTCAGCCACATGCCGCGCGCGCTGGATCTGGTGCTGGGCGGATGGAAGACGGCGGGAGCGTGGACGATCCACGATGGATTCCCGCTGCAATTCCAGATGGAAAACGGAGGGACTCCCATTTGGACGTATGGTCCGCAGCGGCCCTCGCTGCTTGCGGCTCCGAAATTCGCGGGCGGCGATGAAAATAACTGGGTGAACAATAACTACTTCGCGAATCCGAGTGTGTTCTTGCAACCGGCGCCGTATACGCTGGGCAACGCGCCGCGCACGGTGGGGACGGTGCGGAGTCCGTTCTTCTTCACCACCAACCTGTCGATACTGAAGGAATTCGGATTCTCGGCCAAACATGAAGATTGGAAGCTGGAGCTGCGATTGGAAGCGCAGAATGCGTTCAATCATCCGGTGTTTGGTACTCCGGACACGATTGTCGGCGATCCGAATTTCGGAATGATCAACTACACGGCGGTAGGTCCGAGACAGTGCCAGTTGGCGCTGAAGTTTCGGTTCTAAAACGTTTCTCGTTTCTCGTTCTGCGTTTCTCTTCCCAATAAGGGCAAATGCGGCATGATTTCCGTAGGGGCTGGAGATTTATGACACAATAATCCAGCGTATGCGGCTTTTGTTGCTGCTACAGCTCGGATTGTGTTACGGGGCGACGCTGCGCGTTTCGGTGGTCGAGGATCATTCGGGGCATCCGGTTGTTTCCGCCGAACGGATCGCGCCTGGAAAATACGTGGTGATCGCGACCGATTCGGTGGTGGATTACAGCGCGGATTGTGTCGAGAAGCTTTGGGCATTGCGGAACAAGATCGATCCGGTGGAGTTGGCGGCGAGTGGATCGCTGAGTTTGACGCTGGAGTTGACGGGGCTTAGATGATGTCGGGGTAGCGCTCCCTTGCGGTCGCGGTTCGGTAACGTGGTTCGGTAAGATCGTTGTCATGATTCGTGTTCCCACTTGCGTTTTCGCGGTTTGCTTGATCGCCGGCTTGAGTTTGGCGCAAACTCCGGCACCGGCGCCTCAACCGAAAGCCGGAACGAGTGCTCGGCCGGCGGCTCCGACGCGCGATCCGAACACGGCTGGCTACGTGAAAGCGAAAGAGTTGCCTGACGGCGACGTTCCGTCGCCCAAGGAAAACGGGAACTTCATCATCGGGCCCACGCACAATCCGGCGCCGGAGATGACGGTCAAAGAAGGCGTGCCACAGGGCGACGTGTTCGAGTTCACGATGGACTCGAAGGACAGCAAGATCTATCCGGGAATTGCGCGCGAGCCGAATACGTTTGCTGTGCTCGACCCGGCGGATGCACGGAAGGTGGTCGTCAATAGTTATCCGGCTCCGTACACGCGCAAGGTTGCTGTCTATGTGCCGAAACAATATGTGAAGGGCACGGAGGCGCCATTCATCGTGGGCGCGGATGGTCCGGATCGCACTTTATTCACCGCGCTCGACAATTTGATCGCGGAGCATCGCGTGCCGGTGATGATTGCGATTTCGATCGGCAACGGAAGCGGCGACGCGCAGGGCAGCGAGCGCGGACTGGAGTACGACACCATGTCCGGGCTCTACGCCGAGTTTGTCGAAAAGGAAGTGCTGCCGTTGGTGGAACAGAAGTACAACGTGAAGCTGACGAAAGACCCGGACGGCCGGGCGACCACGGGTTGCAGTTCCGGCGGCGCGGCGGCGATGGAGATGGCCTGGTATCATCCGGATCTCTACCACCGCGTGCTGAGCTACTCAGGAACTTTTGTGTACCAGCAGTGGCCGTACAACGATCAGACACCGCGCGGAGCATGGGAATTCCACGAGACGATCATTCCGAATAGTTCGAAGAAGCCGCTGCGGATTTGGATGCATGTGAGCGATCGGGATCTCCTGATTACGCGCGACGATTATCACGATTGGGTGCTGGCCAATGAGCGCATGGCCAAGGTTCTGGCGGACAAAGGTTATCCGTATCAGTTTGTTTTCGCCCGAAACGCCGGGCATTGCGATCGCGGCGTGAAGCTGCAAACTCTGCCGCTGGCCCTGGAATGGGTCTGGCAGGGATACTCGCCGAAAAAGTAAAGATTCCAACTAACCAATTCGCACATCGCTTCGTCCGATACTCAGATAGTCTATGGGAACGGACAAATCGAAGGCGGATCTTTTGCCCGGCACGCTGGACATGATGGTGCTGAAGATCCTGACGCGCGGGCATTTGCATGGCTACGCCATCGCGCAACTCATCCAGCAGCTTTCGGATGATCTGCTGCGCGTAGAGGAGGGCTCGCTGTATCCGGCGCTGCAGCGGCTGGAACTGAATGGATGGATTGAAGGCGAGTGGGGGCTATCGGCGAGCAATCGGCGGGCTCGATTCTATAAGCTGACGCCGGACGGGCGGAAACACATGCACGCAGAGGCCGCGAGATATCAACAAGTGACGGGGGCGGTCGCGCGCATTATGGGGTTCGCTTCATGAGTTTGCGCAATCGCTGGAAACGATTCCGTCTTCGCTTGCGCTACTTGGCGAATGGCGACGAGCGGCAACGATTGCTGTGGGAAGAAATGGACTTCCACATCGAGTCGATGACGGAAGAATTATTGGCGAGTGGCGTTCCGGAGGACGAAGCACGTGCGGCGGCGCACAGAAAGTTTGGCAACATGACACGACAATCGGAAGACTCGCGTTCCATTTGGATCACCCGCTGGATGAACGACCTGGCGCAAGACCTGCGCCAATCTTTCCGAGGAATGCGGCGCGATGCGGGATTCACAACTTTTGCGATTCTGATCGCTGGGCTTGGCATCGGCGCAAGTTCAACGGTGTTTAGCGTAGTGAATGCGCTCTTGATCCGCCCGCTGCCGTTTCGCGATCCAGCCCGGCTGGTATTCATCACCAACCAAAACGACGCTACTTCCACGCAAGTGGAACACTATTCCGACCTGCGGGCAATGAATCATTCGTTTTCCGATCTCGCCGGATTTGCCGATTATGGCGTTGGCGATCGCGAGTTCACCGGAAG
>DATGIH010000010.1:0-2675 GCA_035295865.1 Bryobacteraceae bacterium | reverse complement strand
ACCAACGCCGCTTTGTTTACGCTGGATTGGGACGTCCGCGGTTTGCCACTTTTCGGATAATCAGACGATGAAAGCAGAGATCATCGCAGTCGGTTCGGAACTGCTCACGCCGGACCGGCTTGATACGAATTCGCTATATCTCACCGAACAGCTCAACAGCATCGGCATCGAAGTGGTGCGTAAAACGATCGTCGGCGACAACGAATCGCTGCTGCGCGAAGTGTTTCGCGAGGCGCTCGGGCGTGTCGAGCTCATTATTTCGTCAGGTGGCTTGGGGCCGACGCAGGATGACTTGACGCGCGAGACTGTTGCCGATCTGCTCGGGCGGCGCTTGCAGCGCGACGAAAAAATCGTGCAATACATTCAGGGGCGATTCCGGGCGTTAGGCCGCGAAATGCCCGAACTGAATATCCGGCAAGCGATGGTGCCGGAAGGCGCGGAAGTCATGGAGAATCCGCGCGGCACCGCACCCGGACTGTGGATCGAGGATTCGGGACACTTTATCGCGCTGCTGCCGGGTCCGCCGCGCGAGCTGAAGCCGCTGTTTCGCGAGCAGGTTATGCCGCGGCTTGACCGCCGCGTTTCGGGTGTGCGGCTATTTCAGCGACAGTTGCGCGTCACGGGGATGGGTGAGTCCCACGTTGAGCAACAAATCCTGCCGATTTACAGTCGCTACCCCGATGTGACGACGACGATCCTTGCCGCACCCGGCGAGATTCAGATCCATCTGCGCATGTGGACGACCGACGGGGACCAGGCGAAGAAGACCCTCGACGAAATGGTGCGTGGATTCGAGATCGCTCTGACCGATCGCATCTACAGTGAGGATGGCCGCTCGCTCGAAGAAGTCGTGGCGGATGAGTTGACCGCGAATCGCGCAACAATTTCAGCCGCGGAAAGCTGCACCGGTGGATTGCTGGCACAACGGCTAACGAGCATCGCCGGAAGTTCGTCGTATTTTCTAGGCGGCGTCGTGTGTTACAGCAACGAGTTGAAGACCATCTGGGCCGATGTGCCGCCCGAAATGATTTTGAGCAGAGGGGCCGTAAGCTCGGAAGTCGCGGTCGCACTGGCGGAAGGAATCCGCAGGCGCGTTGGTAGCACGATCGGAGTCGGGATCACCGGAATCGCGGGACCTGGCGGCGGCACGGAAGAAAAGCCGGTTGGCACGGTGCATGTGGCGATTTCGTACGCTGGCGGAGTGAAAGAGCGCGGCCTGCGGTTCCCCGGCGAACGTGAAAACATCCGCTGGCAGGCATCGCAAACGGCGCTGGATATGGTGCGGATTCATTTTCTGTATAACGGGGCAAACACCGGTGCGGGCGGACCCAAATCGGCGGTGAAGAAAGCTTAATCGTGCGCCTGTTTGTCGCGCTGCAAGTTCCCGATTCCGTCCGAAACAACTACGCCAAGCTGATCGAAGATTTGCGGCGACTGGACGCGGTGGCCGCGCCCAAGAAGCCGAAATGGGTGCGGCCGGAGAATCTGCATGTCACGCTGAAATTCATCGGCCACACCGATCCAGCGAAACTGGATGCGATTCGCGTGGTGCTCGCAAAGGTTCGCTCGCCGGAAGAGGTCTGTCTGCATTTCCGCAGTATTGTTTTCTTTCCCAGCGCGAAACGACCCCGTGTCATCTGGGGCGGCACGGAGGCTTCGGAAAATCTCGCTCCTCTCGCACAGGCGGTGGATAAGCAGATCGCGACACTCGGCTTCCCTGCTGAACAGCGGGCCTTCACTCCGCACCTCACGCTGGCGAGGCTCGACCCGCCAGGAATCGCTCCAGAGCTGCGCACCGCGATCGAAACTCAAGCCGAGTGCGACTTTGGGGAGTTGCATTCCAGCGAATTCCACCTCATCGAAAGCAAGCTGAAACCGTCCGGCGCAGAGTACACTACGCTTCAGTCTTTTCCGTTTGTGTCTAAGGTTTGACGGCGCATGCGCGATGTTTCTCTCAGCCTGCTGTGGCTACCGCTTGCCGGCTATCTGCTGGGTTCGATTCCATTTGGTATTTTGCTGACGCGGCTGTTCGGCGGCGGAGACATTCGCGCCGCGGGGAGCGGCAACATCGGCGCAACGAACGTGACGCGCGTGGCCGGGCCGACTCCAGGCATGTTAACGCTGGTTCTTGACGCCGCGAAAGGAGCCGCGGCGGTTCTGCTCGCAGCTCATTTCTCCGGATCCAATGCGATGTGGATGAGTGCGGCTGGATTCGCGGCGCTCGTTGGTCACTGCTTCCCCATCTGGCTGAAATTTCGCGGCGGTAAGGGTGTCGCGACCGGCGCTGGCCTCTTTCTGGCGCTATGCTGGCCCGCAACGCTTGGGGCAATTCTGCTGTTTGTGCTGGTCGTAGCCTTCTTTCGATTTGTTTCGCTCGGATCGATTGCCGCCGCTGCGTCGATGCCACTGCTGATCTATTTTTTGTGGGCGCCACATCATGCGCCACCGCCCTCCGTTACGATCGTTGCCTTTGCAGCGGCCATGCTCATCGTCTACAAGCATGATGGAAACATCCAGCGACTCGTCGAAGGCCGCGAGCCGCGTTTTTCGTTCGGCAAGGAATCGAAAGATGGTAAGGACAAGTGAGCCGCATAGCCATTCTTGGCGCGGGAAGCTGGGGCACCGCGCTCGCGATCGTTTTGTCGCGCGCCGCACGGCCGCATGAAATCTGGCTT
>DATGIH010000009.1:0-5119 GCA_035295865.1 Bryobacteraceae bacterium | reverse complement strand
CGAGGCTCGCGAGATACTGATTCATTCCATAGGCGTTGTGATAGTAATCCATGTAGTGCCAGCCGAGCAGCATTTGGCGGCGCGAGCCTCCGTGAAAGAAGACCATGGCGGGATGCTTTTCGCCGGGGGAGCTATCCGGCGGCAAAAAGAGCTGGCCGTGGATTCGCATGCCGTCGGCGGCTGAGAGAATTACTTGTTGGGGAACGACGAGAGACGCGGCCGGAAATTCGGACGGGATGGAATCCGGAGCCAAGTCGCGAACTTCGCTTCCATTGATTTTGATGGCGGCGCGCGCGGGATTCTTGGCGTCCGAGTGAAGCATGACGACTGCTTTGCCGTCGGCGGTTTCCGTTGGCGACCATTCCAATCCATCGCCTCGCGTGACGGGCGTCAGGTTTTCGCCGAGAACGGAGACGCGCCATAGGTGGCGATGATCGATGTCGTCCTGGTTCGAGGAGAAGAGTACGCATTTCGAGTCGGTGGAGAGCGAGACGTGTTCGATTTCGAAGTCGCCGTTGGTATTGAGCGGAGCCGGCGCGTCGCCGTGCGTGGAGATGGAATAGAGATGCAGCCAGCCGGTTTTCTCCCATGGGAAAACGATGCGATCGCCAGCACCCCAGAACAACTGATGGTCGGCGACCATGGCGTGGAAAGCGCTGCCGGGGCCTTCCGAGGCGCGCCAGAGTTGGCGGCCTTTTCCTGAATCCGCGTCGGCGAGGCGAATGGACCAAGGGTCGGCGGCGGCGCGATGGGGTCCGAAGAAGATGCGGTTGGTGCTGGCGGCGATGCGGAGAAACGCGAGTTGCTTGGAATCCGGGGACCAGACGGGGTTGGAATCGCGATCGACGCTGGCGTCCAAGTAGAGAAGAGATTTTGCCGCGAAATTGTACACGCCTACGAAGGAGTGATCCGAGCGAGTGGTTACGAAAGCGAGGCGCGCGCCATCCGGTGACCAGCGAAGTTCTCCCGCTTGCCCTTTGGTGTGGATGAGTTGAACGGGCTTGGCGGCTTCATCGAGCCCAATGGTCCAGACTTCGTTCTTTTTTAGAAAGGCGATCTGGCCGGAGTTTGGCGCGACGGCGGGTTGGCTGCCTTCAGTGATTTTGCGCGGTGTGCCGCCGGAGACAGGGACGATCCAGATATCCTGTTCGACGCCTTGCGGTAGGCTGGCCGGATTCGGATTGTCGCCGAACGTTTCGAAATCTCCGCCGCGGACGAAGATGATGGAGCGGGCGTCCGGGGTCCAGGCGATTTGGGCGATTTCCTGGCCGTCGTCATCGCGGTAACTCGTTAGGCGGCGGCCTTTGTAATCGGGGGCTTCGGCTATCCAGATGTTGCGCGCGCCATTTTGATCGAGCACCCAGGCTACGGCTCCACCTTTGGGGGCGGAGGTGAGATCGGTGGGGAAGGGGACGCTCAGGATCTGTTCGAGGGTGAAGCGTTTTGCGGGGGCGGCTAGGGCAGTGCAACAGGCTACCAGGAGGGAGAGAGAAATACGAAAGACCATAGGGTTATGTTATACACTGAAACGGCGACAAGCCGGAGGCTTTTCCCACGATTATGTTGAGTTACGCAAAAGGGCCGGATGCGCCGCTGATCGAGAGCACGATTGCGGACGTGTTTCGGTCGACTTGCGATCGTTTTCCGGAACGCGAGGCGCTGGTAGCGCGGCATCAGAACGTGCGCTTCACGTTTGGGCAACTGGATGCGGAGATCGAGCGGACTGCCCGGGGTTTGGCTGGGTTGGGGATCGGCGCGCGTGATCGGGTGGGCGTGTGGTCCACCAACTGCGCCGAATGGATTTTGTTGCATTTGGCTTGTACACGGATTGGCGCAGTGCTGGTGAATGTGAATCCGTCGTATCGGGCGTTTGAGCTGGCATTTGTGCTGCGGAAATCCGGTATGAAGGCGCTCTTCCTGTGGGAGCGGGATAACCGGTCGGACTACAAATCCATTTTGCAGGAAGCCATGGGTGCGGGCGGCCACGCGCTTGACCACGTGGTTTACTTCGGCAAGGAATCGTGGACCGGCATGCGTGAGAATGGCGCCGATGTTCCAAAGAGCAATGTTGCGGCCGACGACGTAACGAACATTCAATACACGTCGGGAACCACGGGATCGCCGAAGGGCGTGCTGCTAACGCATCGCAACCTGGTGAATAACGCAGCGAATCTGGTTCGCGGGATGAAAATTTCCGAGCAGGACAAGATTTGTCTGCCTGTTCCGCTTTATCACTGCTTCGGGAGCGTGATGGGCACGCTAGTGATGGTGGTGAGTGGGGCGACGGTGATTCTGCCTTCGGCGGCGTTTGACCCTTTGGCGGTTTTGCAAGCGATCCACGATGAGCGGGCGACGTTGGTATACGGGGTGCCGACGATGTTCATTGCGGAGCTGGATCATCCGGAATTCTGGCGTTTTGATTGCGGGTCGTTGCGGTCGGGCGTGATGGCGGGAGCGCCTTGTCCGATTGAGGTGATGAAGCGCGTGGTGAACCAGATGCACTGCCCGGAGATGATTATCGGCTATGGACAGACGGAAAGTTCACCGCTGATCACCATGTCGGGTGTGGAGGACAGTTTGGAGCTGCGTGTTTCGACAGTTGGTGCGGCGTGTCACAACACAGAGGCAAAAATCGTGTCCGTGTCGGGAGAAACAGTCCCGGTTGGAGAGCAAGCCGAGCTTTGCGCGCGCGGATATCTTGTGATGAAAGGGTACGATCAGGAGCCCGAGGCCACGAAGCGTGCGGTGGACGAGGAGGGATGGTTGCACACGGGTGATTTAGGGACGATGCGGCCGGATGGCTATTTCCGCGTGACGGGCCGGGCTAAGGACATGATCATCCGCGGTGGAGAGAACATTTATCCGCGCGAGGTGGAGGAGTTTTTGTACACGCATCCGAAAGTGGCGGACGTGCAGGTGATCGGGCTTCCGGATGTGAAGCTGGGCGAAACGGTGGCGGCGTGGATCCGCGTCAAAGAACCGTGCACGGAGGATGAGATTCGGGAACATTGTAAGGGGAAGATCGCGCATTTCAAGATTCCGCAGTTTATCCGGTTTGTGGATGCGTTTCCGATGACGGTGACGGGGAAGATTCAGAAATTCAAGATGCGGGAAACAGAAATCCAGGAGCGGGGATTGGAAACCGCGTCACAGATTCAGACAGCATGAAGCGATTCTCGGTTCTATTTTGTTTATGTTTGATGGCGGCGGACACGCATCTTTCCGTGGAAGAGCGCCTGTGGCAGCACCGTAATTTGGGGAAGGCGCTGTATGAGAATCCGACGACGCAAGTACAGGCGGTGGCGGAGTTTCAAAAGGCGCTTGCGCTGAAACCCGGATCGGTCCGCGAGCAACTGAATTATGGATTGGCGTTGCTCCGGGCGGGGCGGACGAAGGACGGCGTAGCGGAACTGGAGAAGGTGCAAAAGGAAGATCCGTCGCTGCCGCACACGTGGTTCAACCTGGGGATTGTCTTCCGGAAGGAAGGCGAGTTTGAACATTCCATTACGGAATTCGAAAAGATGGTGGCGCTAGTTCCGGCGGAACCCGTTTCGCATTACAACCTGGGCGTGCTGTACAAGCAGGTGGGCAAGGTGGACGACGCTCTGAAGCAACTGGAGACTGCTGAGAGGCTGGACCCGGTGATGGAGGCTCCGCACTTCCAGCTTTACAACATCTACCGGCAGAGCGGACGGCGCGAGGATGCGGCGAAGGAGCTGGGGATTTTTCAGACGCTGAAGAAGGAGCATGAGGGCGCGGCGATTGCGCAAGATCCGGAATGGTGTGTGTATGCGGAGATTTACGATCCGATCGATATCAAGGATGGGCGCAAACCGGCGGAGGGTCCGCGGATTTTGCTGCCGGCAAACGCCGAGGGGCAATTGTTAATCGATGCCGATGGGGATGGCAAAGCTGAGCTGCTGGTTTGGAATAAAGATGGGCTGACACTGCTGCGCGGGAAGGAAGCGGCAAAGAATACGGGTCTCGAAAGCATTCGAGGGGTCGTTTCGGCTGCGGCGGGGGACTTCGACAACGACGGGCTGGCGGATCTTTGCGTATTGACTGAGAGCGGGCCGTCGCTGTATCGGAACGTGAAGGGCAAGTTCGAGAGGGTGGACGCGAATCTTCCGGCGGGGCGGTTTGAAAAAGCGGTCTGGTTGGATTACGACCACGATTACGACCTCGACTTACTACTGCTCGGCGAGAAATCGGTGCTGCTGCGGAATCAGGGCACGGCTGGCTTTGCGGATCACACGGGGGACTTTCCTTTTGCGGTTGGGCATGCGATCGATGCGGTGTCTTATCGATGGATGGCGGATAGCAAGGCTTTCGATTTAGTTGTTAGTTATGCGGATCATGCGGGCGTACTGTATTCGGACAAACTGACAGGAAAATACGAGGCGGTTCCTTTCAGTGATTTGCCGGCGGGAACGCGTTTGCTGGACGTCGCTGACGTGAATAACGATAGCTGGCTGGATATTGTAAGTTCGGCCGGGACATTAATTAATCACGAGAGTAAGTTCACGCGCGTGGCCATGCCCATTGGAGACGGGAGCGTCGAGGATCCAGCAGGATTTCGCGCTGGGAAGTGGATCCGAGTTAGTTTGGGCGGCGTTAAAAATTTGAAGCTGGGCTACGATGCGGAAGTTGAGGTGAAAGCCGGAGCGTCGTACCAGAAGAAGATTTATCGGGGCGTACCTTTGGACTTTGATCTGGGCGGTCGGTTGGAGGCGGATACGGTTCGGATCACTTGGCCGAACGGGCTGATTCAGAACGAGACCAAGCAGTTGGCGAACCATGCGTACGACTACAAGGAGAAGGAACGGCTCTCCGGCTCGTGTCCGATGATCTGGACGTGGGACGGGAAAGAGTTCCAATTCATTAGCGATGTGCTGGGGATTGCGCCATTGGGGGCCAGTTCGGGAGACGGGCAGTATTTTCCGGTGGATCATGATGAGTACATTCAGATTCCGGGAGAGTCGTTGAAGGCGGTGGATGGCAAGTACGAGGTTCGAGTTACTGAGGAGTTGAGCGAAGTTTCGTATCTGGATCAGATCCAGTTACTGGCGCTCGATCATCCCGCAGGGACAGACGTATTTACTAACGAGAAGTGGAAAGC
>DATGIH010000008.1:0-16801 GCA_035295865.1 Bryobacteraceae bacterium | reverse complement strand
CTCCACGGGCCGTGGCAGCGTCGCACAGAGTTTGGACCGGGCCGCCGGTTACAGCGATCTTTTTCAGCTTGTCATGCGAGAAAAATCCGATCCAGCGGCTATCCGGTGACCAGAAAGGATAGGTGGCGTCTTCGGTTCCGGCGAGCGGTTGTGCATCGAGCGAATCGAGTGCCCTCACCCAAAGCGTCGTCGAAGCACCCTGCTCCGCCGCAGCGAGAACGAGATAGTGTCCGTCGGGTGAGAGAACGAAATTACGGAGCTCGGAGGTCTTGGGCGGAAGCGGGAGCGTGTAGCGAAGCACGGCTGGCTCGGCTGGCGGGCGGTGAAAAAGGATTCCAGCTAAAACCGCGAGCCCGATGACCGCGACGACGGCGACAATCCAAGGGAGCGCGCGCAATCCGGCCAGCCGGCGGAAACCACGTGGCGCGGGCGAGGGAGCCGCAATCGCACGTCGCGCCGCGGAATCCTCCTTCAAATCGAGCAGCGCGACTCTCACGTCGGCCATACTCTGCCAGCGCCGTGATGGATCTTTGCGCAAACAACGGGCCAGCAGGGTTTCGAGATCGCGAGGTAGAGGCCCGGCGATTTCCGTCGCCGGGCGCGGATCGACGTGAATAATGTCCGCCAGCGTAGACGCGAGCGACGCGCCGTGAAAGGCGCGCGCTCCGGTCAGCATTTCGTACAAAACCGATCCGAAGGAGAAAACGTCGGAACGCGGGTCGACGTTTTTGCCTTCCGCCTGTTCGGGTGACATATAGCTGACGGTTCCGACGATCTCGCCTCTGGCCGTGAGCGGATTGGGATCGCCGGGCTTCGGGAATTCGGGCATTACCACGCGCGCTAAGCCGAAGTCCACCACTTTGACGGTGCCATCTTCGGTGATCATGATGTTGCCCGGCTTCAAGTCGCGGTGGACGATTCCCGCAGTGTGCGCGGCCGCCAGGGCGTCGGCGATCTGCCCAGCGTAATTCAAGGCGTCCGAAAGCGGCAGTCCTTTAGCGGGAATCAACTCTTGGAGCGGTTTCCCATTGATAAACTCCATGACGAGGTAGTTGGGTCCGACGTCATAAAGTGTGCAGATGTGTGGATGATTTAGAGCCGCCACGGTGCGGGCTTCCTGTTCGAAGCGGCGGCTGAAATCGGTTTTCGACATTTTGAGGGCAACCAGCCGGCCCAGGCGGGTGTCGCGCGCTTTCCAAACGTCGGCCATGCCGCCGGCACCGATTCGGATTTCAATTTGGTAGGGTCCGAGCTTCGCGCCCGTTTCCAGGCGGTGGATGGCGGAATGGGCCAGGTCGGCCGTCGGATTATTGAAGACCAGATCCGGCGAAGAAGGGTCTTTCGCAAGCAGCGACTCGATCTCTCGTTTGAGGTCGCTGTCTGTGCCGCATGCCGCGCCAATGTATCCGGCGCGCTCCTGCGGCGGCCTTTCCAGAGCCGCATGAAATACTTCTTCGATGCGGCGCCATCGCTCCTCCGTCATGAATGGGACCTTGGTTCCCAAATATAACGCAGAGAGGGCGGCGCCGCGAGTGATAGCATTTAAAAACCGGATGCTGCCAAGATCTCTCATTTGGCTTGTGCTGTGCGCGGCGGAGTGTACAGCGCAAACGGTTTCTTTGCAGGACGCCGACAAGGAACTGTTCGCCGCGCGGTACAAGAAGGCCGCCGATCTGTATGCCAAGGTTCTGGCCGATCATCCTGCGGATGGCGCGGCGTATTATGGGCTGATCCGTGCGCTGATCAAAGATCATCGCAGCGCGGAGGCATACGCGAAAGCCGCGGAGGCGGTGGAAAGGTTTCCGAAGAACGCCGCAGTTCAGTCGGCGGCGGGATTAGCGGCTTTTCGAAAAGGCGAAATCGGAAAAGCGCAACAGTACTTTCTTGCAGCGAGCCAAATCGATGCGGACGACGTCGGCGCGCTGTGCGGGATGGCTTCGATTAACCAAACAGTCTCGCGCTATAAGACCGCCAGAAATCTTTTGCTCCAAGCGTATCGGAAATCGCCCGGAGATCCTCGGTTGATGATCGAGCATGCCCAAACGTGGAACGGCGCCGAACATATCGCAGCGTTGCGCGAAGCGCTGGCGATTTACGATGAGGATTCGGAGGAAGCGCGCGGCCTGCGGGCTCACATTTCGGACGATATCGCGGCGGGTGATCGCAAATTGAGGCGCTTAGTAAGTGCCTACGAGAAAAGCACGATCAAGCTGGCAGTGATCCAGAACGGCATGCGGGAGCCGCGCGGCGTCGGCATTCGCGTGCAGTTCAACCATCGGGACCATGCATTGCTGATGTTGGATACTGGCGCATCCGGAATCGCCGTGTCGTCAAAATTCGCCGAGCATGCCGGCCTGGAGAAGCTCGGCGATGAAAGCATAGAGGCAAAAGGCATTGGGGACAAGGCAGGCGATCCCGAGTATCGCCACTTGGCGGCCGAAATTCGCATGGGCGATGTGGCGTTCGCGGATTACCCGATATCCGCATTTCGGTCCGCCAGGACTTCGGATTTTGACGGATTGATCGGGGCGGATGTCTTTCGGCAATTCATAGTCAGCATCGACTTTCCGGATAAATCGATCACACTGGAACCGCGTGCGTCCGGCCTCGCCGAGTCCAACGGGCCGATCGATGCCGCAACCGCCGTGCCGTTTGGCTTTCAGCGCGTGTTTCGATTCGGCAATCACCTGGCGATTCCGGTGTCGATGAACGAAGGGAAATCGAATCTGTTTTTGATCGATTCCGGATCATCGTCAAACCTGGTGGACGAAACAATCGTGCGCGATGCTTCCAAGGTATATCGCGAGGATCACATTCGGGTGCGAGGCATTCAAGGCGAGGTCAAGAAAACGTCCATGGCCGATAACGTTACGCTCGCCTTCGCCGGGTTTCGGCAGAGCAACGCAAACGTCATAGCGATCAGTCTAGAAAGCCTGAGCGATGGGATGGGAATTACGTTCGGGGGGATTCTCGGAATGCCGGTACTGCGGCAAATGGTCTTGACCTTGGATTATCAGGAAGGAATTGCCCGGTTCGAATACAAGAGAGCGCTGCGATGAAGAGCCGTGGCCCACGCACTCTCGCATGAGCCACGGCCTCTCTATTTTAGTTGCCGGTGTAGTTCACGGTGGCCAGATCGCTCGACGATTTACCCGTTGAGTCCGTTACGGTGAGCAGGAACGTATAGAGCCCCCGGCCTTGCGAAAATTGCACTTGCGGCGCCGATCCGTTGCCATGCAGGATCGCGGCCGACGGGCTGCCGCGCGGAATGCTCCACTGATACGTCAGCGGTTTTCCATCGGCGGAAGTGGACATCGATCCATCCAGTTGAATTTCGCTTGCGTTCACGGTGGAGTTCTTGGGATCGGCAACAGCTTTGGTTTGCGTGGGAGCGGTGCAACGATTGGCGGGTTCGCCCGGACCGCCTTCCAAGCAAGGAATCGAACTGAGATAGGTGTAGATCGCCTTCAAATCGTCATCGGTCATGTTGCGATAGACCGGCCAGGACATGATCTGGAGAAGATTGCCGTCAAACGGCGCTGGGATGCAGGTACCGTCGGGCGCGCCCGTGCAAGTGGGGTGCCGGTGATCCATGTCGACGCCGGTTCGGATGACGAGAAGGAATTGATCCCAGGACATCCCGCCCGCAGCGAGGCCGGTGAAATCCGGCGTCAGATTGCGGCTGATGATGTGCGGGAAATTGCCGGTAGCGCTCGGAAAGGGGCCGAAATCTCTTCCGCCTCCGAGATAAGTTGCGGGGTTTACGATGGGCGATTGGCCCATATACGGATTCCCACCTTTGGCGTATTGCGTGGGGGGACCAGCGCTGTGACAGCCGTTGCAATCGCCACCGGCGTTAACCAGGTAGCTTCCATAGCCGACCAAATTTGGATCCTTGCCGGCCAGGTTTAACGGGACCGGCGCGATGGCCATCCCCTGCTTTACTTTGACCGGGTCAAGCGTCGTCGTTTGACCGAGCGCCACGGATGCAAGGGCCAGCAGGCCGGGAACGGTTATTGACAAGATCTTGTACATGTTTTTCTCCTTGAGGATTTCCTCGTGTCATCCGGTAAGCGGAAAAGAGCGGACAAAACTATAATGGCCAGCAGGAGAATTTTTGCAAGAGGCCTCGCAGGCGCAGATCACGAAGTTGTTGCGTGCCTGGGGTGGCGGGGATGAGGAAGCTCTGAACCGGCTCACGCCCTTGGTTTACGACGAGTTGCGGCGCATGGCACGCGGTTATTTGAGGCGGGAGGGTTCCGAAAACAGCCTGCAAGCGACTGCGCTGGTGCATGAGGCTTACCTCAAGCTAGTGAATGCGCGGGTTGCCGAATGGCAGGATCGCGCTCATTTCTTCGCCATTTCGGCGCGGTTGATGCGCAGAATCCTGGTGGATGCGGCGCGCACACGGGTCGCCGGAAAACGCGGTGGCGGAGCGGTGCGCGTGGAGATTCATGAGTCGCTGGACGGTGCTCCGTTGGATAGCGGTCAGATGGTGCGCTTGGATGACGCATTGGAGGCGCTCGCGAAGTTCGATGCCCGCAAGGCCAAGGTGGTGGAACTTCGCTTTTTTGCCGGACTCAGCGTGGAGGAAACCGCCGCGGTGTTGAAGATCTCCGAGCCGAGCGTGCTGCGCGATTGGAAGCTGGCACGAGCCTGGCTAGCGCGCGAGATGGATGTCGTGCGCTGACTATTTTCGTGCCTCGAACCGCACTTCCACTTCCGTATTGACTTTCACCGGTTTGTTGGCCTTCAGTGTGGGCTTATAGTGGAACTGACTCCACGGCACGGATTCGCACAGTTGCGAGCCGCTGTGAAGTTCGCCGATTTTTCCTTCTTCATCCACCTGCACTTTGCAGTGCACGGTTCCGCCGGCTGGTTCCCAAAGCGGCGCGGGGAGCGAGGCGGGTCCATCCATGAGAAGCGCTCGCTGCTTTTCGGCCGGAACAGAGATTTCCGGGGCTTCTTTCTTCTCCGCGGCTGCGGCTTCCTTCTTCTCCGGTTTCGCGGCTTCGATCGTCATTACCAGGAAGACGGGTCGCGCGGGATAGCGATTGACCTTGTTGCGCAGGCTATTGGAATACGATTCGCTCAGATCCATAGCCAGCCCAGGCCACGCTTTGGCAATGACGCTCGAACAACTGGTCAGCAACGGATAGCCGTTCTTGCCCTGATCCGGATCGCCGATAGCGTCGATCGCTTTTTGCGCATAGACTCCTTCGACGACATACTCCGCGCCGGGCTGAACCTCGAAGGGCTTGTTGAAAAAGAGCCGGTAACGATGCAGGTTGTCGACAAGAAGATAGGTGGAAGGGCCGCCGGCGTTCAGCGCGGTGTCGGATGAACTCGATTCGTCGAGAAGAACCTGGGCCTTCCCCTGGATTTTGTCGGGAGGAACTTTTGGAGTGGAAGTTGTGGCCGAAGGCTTGCTGGAACAGCCAGCCAATCCGGCCAGAGCAATTACGAGGCAACAAGAATACGACTTGCGTGTCATGTTCACGCCCTCGCTTTCCGGATGTTTGTCCGCATCCGACCTTATCACTTAGCAGCGGCGGTGACAAGCCGGTTCGACCGGTTAGCGGCCAGTCATTCTCTCGATATGTTCGGGATACCTGGCTCCCTGGATCGGGATTTTGGATGAAGCGTCTTCGATTTCTTGCAGATCGCCTGGGCTTAAGTGGATGGCGGCCGAACCGTTGTTTTCCTCGAGCCGGCGCTGCTTGGTGGTGCCGGGAATGGGCACAATCCAAGGCTTTTGTGCTAGCAGCCAGGCCAGGGCGATCTGCGCGGGCGTGGCGTTCTTCCGTTGGGCGATTTGGCTGAGCAGATCGACCATCGCCTGGTTGGCTTTTCTTGCTTCCGGAGTGAAGCGAGGCAGGATGTTGCGAAAATCGGTGGCATCGAAGGACGTGCTTTGATCGATTTTTCCGGTGAGAAATCCCTTGCCGAGCGGACTGAAAGGCACGAATCCGATGCCCAGTTCTTCCAGTGCGGGAAGCACTTCCTTTTCCGGCCCTCGCGTCCAGAGCGAGTACTCACTCTGCAATGCGGCGACAGGTTGAACTTTGTGCGCACGGCGGAGGGTTTGAACGCCGGCTTCCGACAGGCCGAAGTGTTTTACTTTCCCCTGCTGAATTAAATCCTTTACGGCCCCGGCGACGTCCTCGATAGGTACTTCGGGATCGACGCGGTGCTGGTAGAACAAATCGATTCTTTCGATCTTGAGCCGCTTAAGCGACCCATCGGCCACCTCTTTAATGTGCTGGGGACGGCTGTCGAGTCCCGTCCAACGCGGTCCGCCGTTGGGATCCGGCGCGAATCCGAACTTGGTGGCGATGATCACTTGATCGCGCATGGGAGCGAGTGCTTCGCCGACCAGTTCTTCGTTCGTAAAAGGCCCGTAGACTTCGGCGGTGTCAAAAAACGTGACGCCGCCTGCGACGGCGGAACGGATGAGCGAGATCATTTCCTGCTTGTCGGCGGCTGGTCCGTAACCGAAGCTCATCCCCATGCAGCCAAGACCGATGGCTGAGACTTCGAGGCCGGAGTTGCCCAGTTTGCGTTTTTGCATTGCGTTCACTCCAAAAGTTCCGAATCGAACCGGCGATAGATTTCGCGCAGATGTCGCGGATCGCGATCGGCCTGCAGGGTTGCGATGAGAGCCTGGAGCCGAGGCGTGAGAATGATCAGATAGCGCGCTTCCGGGCTCGTGGTGTAGGTATGGGCGACGCCGGCCGGTACGAAGACTGTCGCGCCAGGGCCGGCGGTTTCCGTTCGATCGGAAAAGCGGAACGTCAGTTGACCTTCCAGCACATGCCACGCTTCGTCATCCGAATGATGTACGTGGAGCGCCGCCGGGCCGCTGCCTCGCCACTCCTGGATGCTGAAGGAATTGCCCGAAGCAGAAAAGGGCGGCTCCATGTGGACATGCTAGCATTTGAGTCCTTTCATCATGACTAGCAGCATGACCATCGGCGTCTTCGCCACGATCGCATGATTCAAGTGCGGCGGCATATGCGCGAAGGCGCCAGCTCTTACCGCGTGAGTCTCGGTTCCCAGCGTTACGTCGGCTTCGCCTTCGAGGAAATAGAGACTGGCGGGCATCGGTGCGGTATGCGCCGAGAGCTCGTGACCGGCGGAGAACCCGAACAGGACCACTTTGACATCGCTCGCGTCGTGAAGGGTCCGGCTTAAGATCCCGTGCTTGGGAATTTCGATTTCTTTCCGTAGGTCCGGGGTGAAATAAGGTACGGCGCAGTTCATGGACGGCCACAGAGCACGCTTAGGGCCGGTGCCGGCTACCTCTTTTCGTGTAGGCTGACGATATATGGCCGCTCTTTCGGAATCTCCCCCGGCCCGCATTGTGGATTTGCGGGAGCTGCGGCCTGGCGATCTGGATCCGTTGCTCACTGAGGAAACCCAAACCTGGCTCGAGACCCTGGATTGGGATTTTCGCGCATCCGCGTCGCTGGTCCGCCGATTCCTCGAAATGCAGGCGCTCCACGGCACAGCGCTTATCATGAACGGCTATCCGGTGGGCTACTGCTATTTCGTTTCCGAAGAGCGCAAAGGCCTGATCGGCGACCTGTACGTGATGAAGGATTTCGTGAGCATGGAAAATGAAGCTGTGTTACTCGAATCCGTGGTGGATCGCCTGATTGCGACGCCATTCGTCAAACGCATCGAGTCGCAATTGATGATGCTGCGCACGGGGCAAGCCATCACGCTGCCGCAGCGCAAATATGTGCGCGCGCATTTGCGGAATTTCATGGAAATCGATCTGGCCGTTGCGGCGCAGTTGCCGGAACGTAAGCTGCCGCAATCCGTGCTGATCGACAATTGGACCGAACGCAAGCAGGACGACGCGGGCGCGCTCATCGTCAGCGCGTACCAGGGCCACATCGACAGCCAGATCAATGACCAGTACCGGTCGCCCGCGGGCGCGCGGCGTTTTTTGTTGAATATTATTCAGTATCCGGGGTGCGGCAGCTTTTTCCAGCCCGCGTCCTTTGTGGCGCTGGATGCAAGCACCGGAAAATTGCTCGGAATATCGCTGAGCAGCCTGGTGAATGGAGATATTGGTCATATCACGCAGGTGTGCGTAGCTCATTCCATGCGAGGGACCGGAGTGGGTTACGAGCTGATTCGCCGGTCGCTGGCCGCGCTCACACGGCAGGGATGCCGCAAAGCGAGTCTGACGGTAACGGCGGCGAACACGAGCGCGATTTTACTTTACGAACGGATGGGATTTCAGAAGACGAGGGTTTTTTCGGCGTTCGTTTGGGATGGGTTTTAGGGAGGCGCGGCGCACGCTCCACGCCTCCTTTTCGCGCGCGGGTGTACAACTAAATGGTTTGGTTGCTCAGCTTCCACGCGTTATAGAGGACGATTGCGAGCATCACGGCCAGAAACGCCAGATCCAAAACCGTCAGGGCTTTGCCCCAAGTGTCGATTCGCTCCAGTTTCCCCGCGATCGAAACCTGTTGAGTGATACTGCCGGCTTCCGAGTCCGACAAATGCACGTAACTGTCGCCATTGCTAGCAGAAACCTTCCGTAAGACCGCCAGCGTAATCACGACCACCGTAAGTACGCACCAGATAATCCAAAGAGTGAGCATCACGTTCCACCTCCCTTAATTTTGCGCCGCTATTTCTTCGGCTCGCAGCCCTCCAGCGAATGATTGTGCTCGGCGTAGCACTTGCCCGTCTCGTTCAAATCCTTTTTGCCTTGCGCGACATGGCAGAACGTGCAGCCCTTTTTCTCTTTTTTGGTGTACTCGGCCTTCCCGAATGATAAAGACGACATCATCAGGCCGCCCAGCACAACCGCCGAGGGCACTGCGATCTTTAGAATCAAGCTCCGCATTTCGTTCAATCTCCATTCCTGGTCCAGCAATTTTCAATCCGTTTCCTTTGACCCAGTTTTTCAACAGATTGCCAATCAACACCCACCGGAAGGGTGCGCGAAAACCCGCAGGCGCGGGCTAAGCCCGATAACTTCCCAGTACCTTGATGTAATTCGCCCGCTCGAACGCGCCCGGCTCCGGCACCGCCGCGACGTTCAGCGATCCGCGCATCTGCCCAATGGATTCGTATTCGTGGCGCTCCATCCAATCCACCACTCCGGCTTCGAGCTCGCGCAAATAGCCGATCCCGTTTTTCAGCAGCGCCGACGTCAGCATGGTGACGTCCGCGCCGGCCATGATGCCGCGCAACACATCCTCGGGACTGTGCACCCCGCCCGTGATCGCAAGTTCCGCGCGCACGGTCCTGGATAGAATCGCCACCCAATGTAAGCGCAGACGTAGTTCATCGGAAGTGCTCAAGGTCAAGTGCGGGATTACGTTGAGCAATTCCAAATCGAAGTCCGGTTGATAGAAGCGATTGAAGAGCACCAGAGCGTCGGCGCCCGCCCGATCCAGCCGGGACGCCATGTTCGCCATGGAGGTGAAATAGGGCGCCAGCTTGACCGCGACTGGAATTTGGACTTTACTCTTGACCGCTTCCACAAGATCGCAATAGCTGGCTTCAATTTCGCGGCCCTCAATTTCCACGCTGGTCGGCAAAAAGTAAATGTTCAGCTCCAGCGCATCCGCGCCCGCCTGCTCAATGTCGCGCGCGTAACGGACCCAGCCGCCGGTCGAAACACCGTTCAAGCTGCCGATCACGGGAATCCGGATCGACTGTTTGGCCTTGCGGATATGCTCCAGGTAAGCGTCCGGACCCATTCCGTACGAGGGCAGTTCCGGAAAATAGCTCAACGCTTCGGCATAGCTTTCGGTGCCTTCGCTGAGCAGCCGGTCGAGCGAATTCTCTTCCGCGCTGATCTGCTCTTCAAACAGGGAATGCAGCACCACGGCGCCCGCTCCCGCGTCCTCCATCTTCCGCAGGTTTGACAGATCCTTCGCTAGCGGCGATGCGGAAACCACCAGCGGGCTGCGAAGCTCAAAGCCTAAATAGTGCGTTGTGAGGTCCATCATGTGTGTGATTCTCCGTTGGAATAGGACATCCCCGCCCAATGCTCGTAGATCTTCCAGCGCAGATTCACGTCCTGCTGCGCCTCGGTGAGCAGCATGGCCGCGGTCTCGGGAGCGCTCCGCACCAGCATCGTGTAGCGCCCTTCGTTGTAGACGTATTTTTCGAGCGGCAGCGACGCCGGACGCGAATCCAACTGGAATGGATTCTTGCCCTCCGCCGGCAGAGCCGGATTGTAGCGATACAGGGGCCAATAAGCCGATTGCACGGCCGCCTTCTGCTGCTCCAGCCCGTGCACCAGATCGTAACCGTGCGCGATGCAGTGCGCATAGGCGATGATTAGGGCCGGACCGTCGAAAGCCTCAGCTTCCAGGAACGCCTTGACGGTCTGCGTGTCGCTTGCGCCTAAGGCCACATGGGCGACATAAACCGTGCCGTACGTCATCGCCATCATTCCCAGGTCTTTTTTCGCGCCAGGTTTCCCGGCTGCGGCGAATTTCGCCACTGCGCCGCGCGGGGTAGCTTTCGACATCTGACCGCCGGTGTTCGAGTAGACTTCGGTATCCAGCACGAGGATCTTCACATTGCGGCCGGAAGCAAATACATGGTCCAAGCCGCCGTAACCAATGTCATAGGCCCAGCCATCCCCGCCGATTAGCCAGACGCTCTTGCGTACCAGCGCTCCGGTGAGCGCTTTCAAATCGGGCAGCTCCGGATCGTTCAGCGCGCGCAGGCGTTCATCGAGAGCGGAGACTCGGCCGCGCTGTTCTTGAATACCGGCTTCCGAGCTTTGATCCGCCTTCAGGATGGCCTGCACCAACTCATCGCCAATCTTCGCCGCGTGCCGCGCAAGTAGCTCCCGCGCGAACTCGGCCTGCTTGTCGAGCGATACCCGAAGTCCCAGTCCGAACTCGGCATTGTCCTCAAACAGCGAGTTCGACCACGCCGGACCTCGCCCGTCACGATTCACTGTGTACGGTGTGGTGGGAAGATTCCCGCCGTAAATCGACGAACAGCCCGTCGCGTTCGCGATTACCGTGCGATCGCCAAAAAGCTGTGTGAGCATTTTGATGTACGGCGTCTCGCCACAGCCCGCGCAGGCGCCCGGAAATTCGAACAGTGGCTGCAGCAACTGCACATCCTTGACGTTGTGCATCGCCACCGTGCGCCGGTCCACTTCGGGAAGGCTCAAGAAGAAATCCCAGTTTCGCCTTTCCTGCTCGCGAATCGGCGGCTGCGGCGCCAGATTGATGGCTTTCTTCTTCGCTTCGCTCTTGCTCTTGGCCGGACACACTTCCACGCACAGTCCACAGCCGGTGCAATCTTCGGGAGCGACTTGCAGCATGTAGCTCATGTTCTGGCGCTCTTTCCAGCGAGCCACCGTGGAACGGAACCCCGCAGGCGCCGCGCCCAGCAGCGCAGGATCGCAAACCTTCGCCCGGATGACGGCGTGCGGGCAAACCATCACGCATTTGCCGCATTGGATGCAGATATCCTGCTCCCACACCGGGATCTCCTGCGTCAGGTTTCGCTTTTCCCACTTCGACGTTCCGGTGGGATAAGTCCCATCTACCGGCATCGCGCTCACCGGCAGACTGTCGCCGTTTCCGCCTAAGATAGTTCCCAACACATCGCGGACAAATGCCGGCGCTTGCGCGGAAACCACCGCCGGACGCTCGAATCCGCTGGTCACCGACTCGGGAATCTTTACGGCGGACAGATTCGCCAGCGAATTATCTACCGCCGCGTAGTTTTTGTCCACCACAGCCTGGCCGCGCTTGCCGTAGGTTTTCTCGATCGCGTGTTTAATCGCCGTGATCGCGTCTTCGCGCGGCAAGACGCCGCTCAGGGCGAAGAAACAGGTCTGCATCACCGTGTTGATCCGTCCGCCCATGCCATTTTCCTTGGCCACGCGATAGGCGTCGATTACATAAAGCTTCAGCTTTTTATCCAAAACCTGACGCTGCGCCGACTGCGGTAGATGATCCCAGACCTCGTCCGGACCAAACGGGCTGTTCAACAAGAATGTTGCGCCGGGCTCGGCCACATGCAGCACATCCATCCGTTCGAGAAACGAGAACTGATGCAGAGCCACAAAGCTGGCGCGATCGATCAGATAACTCGCCCGGATCGGTTTCCTTCCGAAGCGCAAATGCGAAATGGTCATCGCGCCGGATTTCTTAGAGTCGTAAACGAAATACCCTTGCGCGTAATTGTCGGTATCCTCGCCGATGATCTTGATGGAATTTTTGTTCGCGCCGACGGTTCCATCCGCGCCCAGCCCGTAAAACACGGCGCGCACGGTTTCCGGATCTTCCGTCGAAAAGCTCGCGTCGAAATCCAGGCTCCGATGCGAGACGTCGTCGTGAATCCCGACCACGAAATGGTTGCGCGGTTCGGGCTTGGCGAGCTCGGCGAACACCGCCGCAGCCATTGCAGGGGTAAACTCCTTGCTCGCCAGACCGTACCGGCCGCCGATCACGCGGGGGTGACGTTCGAAGTTTCCTTCTTCTTGAAGCGCGACCAGAACATCCTGATACAAAGGCTCTCCAGCGCTGCCCGGTTCCTTCGTCCGATCCAGCACCGCGATGGATCGCACCGTGCGCGGCAAGGCTCCCACGAAAGCGGCGGCTGAAAAGGGGCGGAACAGGTGCACGTTCACGACGCCCACTTTTTCGCCCTTTTTGAGCAGCGCGTCGACGCACTCTTCGGCTGCGAGCACACCCGATCCCATCAGCACCACCACACGCTCGGCATCCGGCGCTCCGAAGTAATCGAAGAGCTTGTACTGCCGCCCAGTCAGCGCCGCAAACCGATTCATGGCGCGCTGAACAATCTCAGGCGCGGCTTCATAAAACGGATTCACCGTCTCGCGCGCTTGGAAATACACATCCGGATTCTGCGCCGTCCCGCGCAACACCGGCCGGTCCGGATTCAGCGACCGCGCCCGATGCGCCCGCACCAGCTCATTCGGAATCATCGCGCGCATGTCGTCTTCGGTGAGCTGTTCCACTTTCGCGACTTCATGCGACGTCCGGAAACCGTCGAAGAAATGCACGAACGGAAGCCTGGATTCCAGCGCCGACGCATGCGCGATGAGCGCCATATCCATCACGGCTTGCACGGAGTGCGAACTAAGCAGCGCGAAACCGGTTTGGCGCACTGCCATGACGTCCTGGTGATCGCCGAAGATGGATAATCCCTGCGCCGCAATCGCCCGCGCCGCCACATGAAACACCGCCGGCGTCAACTCCCCAGCGATCTTGTACATATTTGGGATCATCAACAGCAGTCCCTGCGACGACGTAAACGTGGTGGTCAGCGCCCCGCCTTGCAGCGACCCATGTACCGCCCCCGCCGCCCCGCCTTCGCTCTGCATTTCGACCACGGTGGGAACCGTTCCCCACACATTCTTATTTCCTGCGGCAGACCATTGGTCGGACCATTCCCCCATCGCCGACGAGGGGGTGATGGGGTAGATCGCGATGACCTCGCTTAAATGATGGGCGACATAAGCGGCCGCCTCATTGCCGTCGATCGTGACTTGGGTTCGTTTTGCGGTGGTCATGCGGAACGGAACAATGCACGCCACACGCCGCGCCTAAACGATTGGAACCGCTATCGGATTCAGGGAGTTTGGGGCATTTCACCCAGCGCGATTCGAGCTATCGAAAAAGAGCTAGGTCTAGCGTTTGCTACCCCTTTTTCGAACCCCAGCGGTACGCTGGATGCATTCGGCGGTACCCCCTGAAAATGATAGGCGCTAGTTTATCAGCCACTGAGGCATAAAACGGCTTAACTACTGGCTGGTCTGGGTTTCGCCAACAATTGCGGGCAATGCGACTGCCGAAGCGTCGGTGCTTCGGATGCCTTTTGATTGCGAAAGACTAAGCCGACTCCAGGATTCACGTCGAAGGAAATCACGTGGAGTTGACCGGTGATGATTTCGCGTATTATCTCCCCGCGTCGAATTCGGTTGCGGCTTTACACGCCCTCACGTTCACCCTCGTACGTCGCTCGCAGGAAATTCGTCGATGAAGTCGCCGTGGTTATCCAGCGTTACCGGTGATACCTTCCTTAATGGAAGCGCGGCTACGTACCGTGCGTGGCGGCGGTCGCCGGTGCGCACTAGCGCGCCCTTCGCAACCAAGTCGCTAAGATCGCGCGTTGCCGTAGCTGGGGATGATCCGGTGATGGCGATATATTTTCCGGCACTCAAGCCGCCCTTGAATCCCTCCGGGCCCTCACGCAGCATGCGGAGCAGAGCCTTTTCCTGACGGCTATTTAGCTGGCTCCTCAGGCGATCTAGCAGTTTGGTCTTATCGATCATAAAGTCGACGCGCGCCTTGGTACGACGCTGCGCTTCGAGAGCGAGCCCGGCAAACCACGAGAGCCACTCGGTTATTTCGTTATCCTTGTTTGCCGCTTCGAGCGCTTCGTAATAAGCTTTGCGCCGGAACAGTATAGTTGCGGCCAGCGCCGTCAATGTCGGATGACCGAGTGATTGCGCCAAAGCTTTCTCGGAAATCGCGCGCCCAATTCTTCCGTTCCCATCCTCAAACGGATGGATGGATTCAAAATAAATGTGTGCGATCCCCGCCCTCGTGAGAGCGGGCAAGGATTCCGCGCCTCTTGGTGATGTGGAATTGAACCATTTCATAAAGCGCGACATTTCATGAGGCACGCTGGAAGACGGCGGCGCCTCAAAATGTACCTTGGGTGCGTATACTGCTCCCGATACGACCTGCATAGGCTCGTCATACGTGCGGTAGTGGCCGATCTCCTTGAGGTCTGCCCGCCCTCCGAGCAGCATTTCATGCCACGCAAAGAGCATATCCTCAGAAAGCGGTTCCGCCGATGAGCGGTAAAGATCGACCATCATCTCCGCGATCCCTTGCTCGGCCGGTTTGACGCGTCGATTTTCAAAATCCAAGCCAAGTTGCTTGCGGACAGACGACTGTACGCTTACCCGATCTAGGATTTCACCTTCAATCTCGGATGTAGTGACCGCCTCCGTGCTGATGGCTTCGATGGTGAGTTGCTCCCGATCCTCCGCGCCGAGGTGCCGGATTGTTCCGGCGAAGACGCCCGCCCCCAATAGGAATTGCTCCTCCGCCTTTCTCAGGCGGCGTTGATCCCAGGTGAAGTTCGGCCAATCAATTCTTTGCCAGTTCCACGTCATGAGCGATAGCCGAACCTTCTATCGCTCACTATACGTTAAAATATGATGGATAGCAATGGTTCCAATCGCTCAAACGTTTGGTGTTCTTAAAACTGGCAAGCGGTTTGGGGATTTCACCCATTTTCTCATGGCGCCGGGATTTCAAAATGGTCTTTGGTTTCAAATCGGGGCGCCGCGGCCGCCGGATCGGCCACCCGGATCATCTCACCTTTGAGACCCGTCTTACCCAGCGTCAGACGGACATAGCCATAGTTGGGAAAGGCTTTGTCCTGATACAGATCGGCCGGTCCCCGGACCACGGGCCGGGGTTTCGCCCCGCCACCACCTTCCACCAAATAAGTCACGCCATTCTGGAGGAACCGCTCGTAATTGTGGATGTGTCCGGCCGAGACAATGAACCGCACGGGTTTTGCCATTTTCCGCTGTTCGAGAAAGGCAGTGAGCCCGATTTCGTTATCGCGCGGATTGTGATCCGTATCGGGAACAGCTTGTACATCCGCCACCGGGGGGTGATGCAGATTCAAAAACACGTATTGAACGCTGGCAGGGAGGTTCTGAAACTCATCCTCAATCCAGTTCCGCTCATCGCTGCCCGGGAGCAGCGAAGACATGCTATCGAGATTGAGCACAAAGACGCGCGATCCCAGCGCCACCGAATACCATCGCTTGCCGCGCAGCGCCGGGAATTCGTGCCACCAGTTTTCCAGGCACTGCTGCTCGGTTCCGTGGAACTCATGATTGCCGAGCGCGGGCGCGACACGCAAATTCAGCGCGCGCCAAGCCGCAGTTTCCTCGTGGTACACGACGTAATCGTTCGCCTCGCCGCCGTTCCAGGGAAGATCGCCGCTCACCACAATCAGATCCGGCTTCTCTTTGGCGATTTCGGCGACCAGCCAGCGCCGGACTTTCGGATTCGTGGCGGTTTCCTCCGCGGGATTGGTAAAGCGTGTGTCGCCGTAGATGACCATCACGGGCGATGCCGCCAAATCCTTGTCAGCCACCTGGATCAGCGGACCCTCGGCCGCGAGCACTAAGCTCGTCGCGCACCAAAAAGCGAACGGGGTCCGCATTCCGCTATTTACGCTCCACGACAAGAACAGTGAAACTGCCCGGCTTCGCTTTCGACCGGCCATTCGCCGCCGGTTCCATTTCCGCCGCGGACAAAAACAGCCGCTTGCTCTTGGGATCCAGCGTCATGGTTTTGGCGCTCTTCTGAGTTTGGATATCGCCAACGGATTCGTACTCGTTCGGGCTCTTTTGATGCACGACCGAAACCGTACCGCCGCCGTTCGAAGCGAATATCAGTTGGTTATCGGCGTCGAACGCTACCGCATCCACGCGCTCGCCGATGGGAAGCGTGGTGATGACATGTCCGTTGGTCGAATCCATGACGGCGAGAACTTTACTCCGGCATCCGATGAAAAGGCGCGAGTTCTCCGGATCGATGGCCAAACCCGTCGGCGTTTTGCATCCCGTGATCGGATACTTCTGCTTCACCGCAAGGCTCGCCGGATCGAACTCCACCACTTGAGCCGCTTCCTCCAGATTCACAAATCCATGGCCTTTTCCGTCGACCACGCCCGCTTCCGCGCCACCGCCCAACTTCACTTGTCCGATCACCGATTCTTTGACCGGATCGATGGC
>DATGIH010000007.1:0-8363 GCA_035295865.1 Bryobacteraceae bacterium | reverse complement strand
ACCATCGATCGTGCGTTCTATTTGCGCCGACTTGCGGAAGCGGAGGCTTATCGCAAGCGAGTCGTGAGCAACACGAATTCTTATCGCTTGGTGCACGGCGAAGCGGACCGTTTGCCAGGTTTGGTGATCGACCGATACGGCGATTACATCAGCATGCAGACGCTGGATCAGGGGATGGATCGTGCCAAGCCAGAGATCGCCGGTGCGCTCCAGGAGCTTTTTTCGCCGAAAGGAATTGTGGAGCGCAACGACGCTGCGGTCCGCCAGCGCGAAAATTTGCCGCTGCTCGCGGGCATTCTCGCGGGCGATATTCCCGAATCGATCGGTGTCGAAATGAACGGACTGAAGTTCCGCGCGGATCTTATCCACGGCCAGAAAACCGGCATCTTTTTGGATCAGCGGGAAAATTATCTGGCAGCGGCGCGGTACGCGCACGGCAGAGCGCTCGACTGTTTCACGTCGAGCGGCGGATTCGCTCTCCACATGTCTCGGCATGCTGAATCCGTAGAAGCTGTGGATAGTTCAGAAAATACGTTAAACGCAGCGCGATTCAACCGCGATGCGAATGGAATCACGAACGTGGAATTTCGGGAAGCTGACGTATTCGAACTGCTCGCTGGATACTCCGCGGCGCGACGTCACTTCGATACCATCGTGCTGGACCCGCCGGCGTTCACGAAATCGCGCGGCAATCTGGACCGGGCGATCCGAGGTTACAAAGAGATTAACCGGCGGGCGCTCGAGATGCTTTCTTCGGGCGGCGTCTTAATTACTTGCTCGTGCTCGCATCACATGAGTGAAGCGGCGCTGCTCGAAGTGGTGGCGGAAGCCTCGCTCGACACGCATCGGACGCTGCGCGTACTGGAGCGTCGCGCGCAAAGCCAGGATCATCCGATTTTGCTCACAGTGCCTGAGACGCTGTACCTCAAGTGCCTCATTCTAGAGGTGATGTAAGTACTAGACCTGTCTTGGTGTTGCAGATTGACCGCGCTATGCGGTATCGTCATTGGGAGGTATTCCGGCTGCTGGAATACTTGTCTTGTAGAAACCCCTCACCAGGGGATTTCTTCCGAAAATTCAGGAGGATTCAACCGAATGCTGACCCTACGCGTGCCCCCGTTCCGGCGCGCTGCGTTTCTCGTATTGCCGCTGCTGCTCGCAGTGGTGATTCTAACGGGCTTATCCCCCGTGGCGATGGCGCAACCGGCGCAAGGCGGCGGCGAAGCGTCGCTCCACATGCCGGATTTAACGCAGGCGACTTTTCTCGGTGGCATCAATGGCCGAACGCTCCTGATGTACGGACTCGCGGTTTGCGCGCTCGGATTGCTCTTCGGGCTCCTCACGTTTAGTCAGCTCAAGAATTTGCCCGTGCATCGATCGATGCTCGAAATTTCCGAGCTGATCTATGAAACCTGCAAGACGTATCTAATCACGCAGGGCAAATTCCTGCTGGTGCTGGAAGTGTTTATCGGCGCGGTGATGGTGCTGTATTTCGGCGTGCTGGAACACATGGAAGTGATCAAGGTTGTCATCATCCTGCTGTTCAGCCTGGTGGGAATCGCGGGCAGCTACGGCGTGGCATGGTTCGGAATTCGCGTGAATACGTTCGCCAATTCGCGCACGGCATTCGCAAGCTTAACGGGCAAAGCGTGGCCCTGCAACTCCATTCCGCTGAAGGCCGGCATGAGCATCGGGATGATGTTGATATCGATCGAGCTGGTGATCATGTTGTTCATCCTGCTGTTCATTCCGGGCGATTACGCGGGTCCCTGCTTTATCGGATTTGCGATCGGTGAATCGCTGGGTGCGGCGGCGTTGCGCGTAGCGGGCGGCATCTTCACCAAGATCGCCGACATCGGCGCGGATCTGATGAAGATCGTTTTCAAAATTAAAGAAGACGACGCGCGCAATCCGGGCGTGATCGCGGATTGCACGGGCGACAACGCGGGCGATTCGGTGGGACCGAGCGCGGACGGATTCGAGACCTACGGCGTCACGGGCGTCGCGCTGATTACGTTTATTCTTCTGGCGGTGACGAATCCGCTGGTGCAGGTTCAGCTTCTGGTTTGGATCTTCGTGATGCGCGTCATGATGATCGTGTCTTCCGGATTGTCTTATTTCATCAATCATGCTGTCGCGCAGAGCCGCTTCCGCGATGTTCCAAAAATGGATTTCGAAGGTCCGCTGACTTCGCTGGTTTGGCTCACTTCGGTGATTTCGATTGGGTTGACCTACCTGGTTTCCTACCTGATGATTCCGGATCTGGCGGGCGATGCCACGTTGTGGTGGAAGCTTTCTTCTGTGATCACCTGCGGAACGCTGGCCGGCGCGGTGATTCCCGAACTCGTCAAGGTTTTTACGTCGATGAATTCGGCGCACGTGCGTGAAGTTGTCACGGCATCCAAAGAAGGCGGGGCTTCGCTAAACATTTTGGCCGGATTCGTGGGCGGTAACTTCAGCGCTTATTGGCTGGGCCTGGCGATGATGACCTTGATGGCCATCGCGTACTGGATCAGCACGTTCGGACTGGTGGCCGCGATCCCGATGGCGCCAGCGGTTTTTGCGTTCGGCCTGGTGGCGTTCGGATTCCTTGGGATGGGTCCGGTAACCATCGCGGTGGATTCCTATGGCCCCGTGACCGACAACGCCCAATCGGTGTTTGAGCTTTCGACTATCGAGCAGCTTCCCGGAATTGAAGCGGAAGTGAAGAAGGATTTCGGCTTCACGCCGGATTTCGAAAAAGGCAAAGACAATCTGGAAGAGAACGACGGCGCGGGCAATACGTTCAAAGCGACCGCAAAACCCGTGCTGATCGGAACGGCCGTGGTGGGCGCGACGACGATGATCTTTTCGATTATCGTGGCGCTCACGGAAGGCTTGAAGCCCGAGCGGGTGGTGAATCTTTCGATCTTGCATCCGCCCTTCTTGCTCGGATTGATCACGGGTGGCGCGGTGATTTACTGGTTCACCGGCGCGTCCACGCAGGCAGTTACAACCGGCGCTTATCGCGCGGTGCAGTTCATCAAGGCAAACATCAAGTTGGAAGGCGCGAACAAGGCGTCCGTCAGCGATAGTAAAAAAGTGGTGGAGATCTGCACGCAGTACGCGCAGAAGGGCATGTTCAACATCTTTTTGACCGTGTTTTTCGCGACGCTCGCGTTTGCTTTCGTGGAACCCTATTTCTTCATCGGCTATCTGATATCGATCGCGCTGTTCGGCTTGTATCAAGCGATCTTTATGGCCAATGCCGGCGGCGCATGGGACAACGCGAAAAAGATCGTGGAAACCGAGCTGAAGCAAAAGGGGACGCCGCTGCATGACGCGACGGTGGTCGGCGACACGGTGGGCGATCCGTTCAAAGACACGTCGTCGGTGGCGCTGAATCCGATCATCAAATTCACTACGTTGTTTGGATTGCTGGCCGTACAGCTCGCGGTTTCGCTCACCGCAGACCAAGGTTCTACGTTAACGAATATCCTTGCGGCGGTGTTTTTCCTGATCTCAGTCATTTTCGTGTGGCGTTCCTTCTATGCCATGCGTATTGAAAAGGAATGAACGTTATAGCCCGCCGTTAACGTCTTAGCACTCTAATTAACGTCGTAACTTTTCTGCCTGCTGCGTCGAATCGGGCGAGGAGGCAGACATGAAACACCTACTAGTAAAAGCTCTGATCGGTTCCAGCTTGCTCTTGCTCGGCACCACGAGTTTTGCGCAGGATCGGGACCGGGACCGGGACGATCGCTACCATCAAGGGGATCGGGACGAAGGCTTCTGGCGCGGCCGGTTGTTTGAGCGGGTTCGCGCCGATCTGGATCACATCCAATCCAACACGCCGGTATTTAGCGGCGACGAGTATCGCTTGGTGCGCGTGAAAGAAGAGCTAGGCGAGTTGCAGCGGAAATACGAAGACCACGGCTATGATTCCGAGAAGATGGAAGATGTCATTGCCGCGATGACGCGCGTGGTGAACGACAACCACTTGGCTGGGCGGGACCGTGAGATGCTGAGCGACGATTTATCGCGGCTTCGGGCATTCCAAGAGCATCACGACGGTTATCGCTAAGAGCCTTCGCGCTTCAATAACACTGCAATGAACTCAGGGTCAGAGGCGACCAGGACGTTCTTCGGAACGTAGCAATATCCCTGGTCGCCCCAATCCGTTCCCCACGAATTTTTCAGAATAAAGAAATTCCCCGTATAGCCCACAATCAGCATCGCGTGACGGCCGTGGCGTCCCCAAGGCGCTTCTGCGGCATTGAATACACCGTCGCGGCCCACGTCGGAAAAGACTTCACCCGTGTTCATGGAAACGTGAACGACGCTGCCGGCGCTCAGGACTTTTTTCACATCGTCAACTGCGATTGGGAGCGGGGTGCCCGCCAGCTTGAAGCGCTCCGCATCGGATTTCATATCGTTCTCCGAAGCCGACGGCTGCTCCTCGTCGTCCGGCCAAAGCTCCTGGCGGCAGGTTCCCTGTTTCACCATGACGTTGCCGGGGTCCGGCCCGCTTTCGGTGCCATCGCCGCCGGAGTAGGCGTATTCGTAATCCTTGGCGTCGCCCTGCAGGCGCTGGAACTGGAGCATGGTGTAGTTGGGCGATAGTTGCTGCGATTCATTCAGCACGATATTGCGCGCCATCTCCGTGGCGTGGGTCCAGGCGAAGGCGGAACAGCGGCCGGTTTGGCCTTGGTCGCCGATGGGCGAGCAGTACTTGCGCAAGTCCACCGCGTCTTTTTCGGCTGTATTGGCGAACGCGGGGGGCAGCGGCTGCACGGGCGCTTTCTCGCCTTTTTCCGGGGTTGCGACTTCGAGATTGCTCAGGTCGATACCCGAATAGCGCGCCATGAGCATGCTGAGGACTGCTTGCGAGACCAGGCCGAAGGCGAACAGCTTTCCATCCCGTTCGAACAGGTGCACGGTGTCGGAAGTGCCCGGCGCGATTTCGTCGAAGGCAGTATTGAAGCGCTGGTCTTGATAGGGTAGGAAACCTTCGTCGGTTTTCTGTTGGATGAGCGTGTCGCCGAAGAACTCGTGATCGCCGAACAGGTTTTGCGCGGATTCCTGATAGTCCTCGGCGCTCCAATCGCCCGGATCGTCTTCGAAATCGCTCGCGTCGGCGTTCGGAAAATCGTCGGCGGATTGATAGACGTCGTCATCGACGCCGGCGAGGTCGTCTTCGGAGGCGAATTTGTCGTCTAGGGGTTCATCGTCGTCAGCATTGTCGTCGTTCTGATCGTCTTGGTCGTCCCCATTTTGGTCGTCATCATCGCCGTCCTGGTCGTCGTCTTCGCCATCTTGATCATCGCCGTCCTGATCGTCGCCGTCTTGATCGTCTGGGTCGTCGCCGGGATCATCGTCGCCCTGGTCATCCTGGTCGTCGCCGAAATCTCCGCCGTCATCATCACCGCCACCATCGTCGCCAAAATCTCCGCCGCCGTCTCCGCCGCCATCGCCGAAGTCACCGCCACCCCAATCTCCGCCATCCATTCGATATTCAATGCTGTCGTCCGCCATGATTCTAGAATAGATTCTGAGCCCCGCATGTCGCTGAAGGAGTATTCGAAAAAAAGGTCGTTCGACAAGACGCCGGAACCGAAAGCCGAAGCCAGCGCCGCGACTCCAGGCAAGAATTTCTTCTGCGTGCAGCGGCACGACGCGACGCGATTGCATTACGATTTTCGGCTCGAAATCGACGGCACGCTGAAATCGTGGGCGGTGCCAAAAGGTCCGAGCCTGGAACCGCTCTCGAAGAACCTGGCGATGCACGTGGAGGATCATCCGATCAGCTACGGCAACTTCGAGGGCAACATTCCAAAGGGCGAGTATGGCGGCGGCAGCGTGATGCTGTGGGATCGCGGCGTATTTGAGCTGCTGGGCGATGCGCCGGGGCAAGCGCAGATCGATCGGGGAGATTTGAAGTTCCGGCTGCATGGGGAAAAGCTGCACGGCGAATTCGCGCTGGTGAAGATGAAAAACCGGGGCAAAGGCAACGAGTGGTTGATCATCAAAAAGAAAGACGCGGAGGCGAAGCCGGGCTGGAACATCGAGGATTACGCGCACAGCGTTCTCACTGGGCGCACCCAGCAGGAGATCGCCGAAAATTTGCCGGCGGCGGCTGCACCGGCTGGCTGCCATACGGATCTCGCGAGCGTGGCCGGAGCCGTGAAATCGCCCATGCCAACCACTGTCGCGCCCATGCTTTCCACGCTGACCACGCATCCTCCGTCGGGCGATCAGTGGCTCTACGAAGTGAAGTGGGACGGCGTGCGGGCGATTATTTATGTCGAAGATAATCAGCTTCGGATTCTGTCGCGCACGGGCAAGCGGTGCGACCAACAATATCCCGAGCTGACTGTGCTGCCCCATTACCTCAGGGCATCGAGCGCGATTCTGGATGGGGAAATCGCGGTGTTGGATGACAACGGCCGTTCGCGCTTCAGCCTCATTCAGCCGCGGATCTCGGTTGCGGATCCGAACAGCGTGGCCCACCTGGCGCGATCGACGCCGGTGACGCTGTTTCTATTCGACTTGATCTATTTGGACGGCTACGATCTGCGCGGCGTGACGCTGGAAGAGCGAAAACGGATATTGCAGGAGATCCTCAAGCCAGCCGACAACATCCGGTTTTCCGATCATTTTGCGGCGAACGGCGCGGCGATGCTCGAAGCAGCGCGAGCGAACGGCCTAGAGGGTATTCTCGCGAAACGGCGGAACAGCAAGTATGAAGGCCGGCGCAATCAGGATTGGCTGAAGATCAAAGTGGAGACGCGTCAGGAGTTCGTCATCGGCGGATTCACGCATGGCGAGCGCGAATACTTCAGTTCGCTGGTGCTGGGTCTTTATCAAAACGGGAAATTGACTCACGCGGGACAGGTAGGAACCGGCTTCAATGACAAATCGCTGCGGGACCTCTATTCGAAGCTGGAACCGCTAATCGTCAAGAAGAGTCCGTTTACGGGAACAGTGAAAGCGTTGCGCGATGTGACTTGGGTGAAGCCGGAACTGGTGGCTGAAATCAAGTTTCTGGAATTTACTCCGGACGGATTGCTGCGAGCACCGGTCTTTATTGCGCTGCGCACGGATAAAGATCCGAAGGAGTGTGTGCGCGAATCGCCGGAGCCGGAGGAGCCGGAAGCGCAGATTGCGGAAAGCACGGCGCCGTCGCTGATCAAGCGCGAGCCGCTGATCCCGCCGAAGCCGCCGGCTGAAATGTTCGTTCAGGTGGACGGGCATCGGCTGAAGTTCACCAATCTGAACAAGGTTCTGTTTCCCGCCGACGGCATCACCAAGCGCGATCTGATCAATTACTACGATGCTGTTGCGGATCTGATGATCCCGCATCTACGCGATCGTCCACTGTCGCTGAAACGGTATCCGAACGGAATCGATCACGATTTCTTCTTCCAGAAAGACGCCGAGGACAAAGTTCCGGATTGGGTACGGCTGGAGCCGATTTTTTCCGAACACAACCAGGACAATATTCACTACATCATCGCTAACGATCGCGCGACGCTGGTGTATTTGGCGAACCTGGCTTCCATTGACCAGAATCCGTGGATGAGCCGCATTGGGACGCTCGACAATCCCGATTTCGCGCTGATCGATCTCGATCCGACAGAGGGCTGCCCGTACGATCAGATCGTGGAAGCAGCGCAGATCGTGAAGCGAAAACTCGATGCGATGGGGATGGAAGGCTACGCGAAGACCACCGGCGGGGATGGCATGCACATTTATATTCCGCTCGAGCCGGTTTATACATACGAGCAGGTGCGGTCATTCGCCGAGATTTTGTCGATTCTGGTGATTCGCGAAAAGCCCGAACTATTCACGACTCCGCGCACGGTGTCGCAACGGAAGAAGAGCAAAGTTTACTTCGACTATCTGCAGATTTCGAGCGCGAAGACCATCGCCGCGCCGTACGTTCCGCGAGCTTATGCGGGCGCTCCGGTTTCGACGCCGCTGGCTTGGAGTGAAGTACGGCGCGGGCTGGATCCGGAGCAGTTCACGATTCGGAATGTGCTGGATCGGTTCGAGCGCGTGGGCGATCTGTTTGAGCCGGTGCTCACGCATAAGCAGCGAATCGAAGCCGCGCTCGAACGGACCACGCAGTTGCTTTGACCGTCCTGACAGAACCGCCACCGCACGGGAGTGCAACGATGTTCGTGGTATCGCTCCCTCGCGGCCGCGGTTCGGAAGCGGTACGGTACAATGAAGCGTTTTGGGTAAAAGCATGTCAAACATCGTGGTGTTGGGCGCACAGTGGGGCGACGAAGGCAAGGGAAAGGTGGTTGACCTTTTCTCGGATAAGTTTTCCATCGTGGCGCGCTATCAGGGCGGACACAACGCCGGCCACACGGTGTTCA
>DATGIH010000006.1:0-18593 GCA_035295865.1 Bryobacteraceae bacterium | reverse complement strand
AACATTCCGGTGCTGATTTTGAATTCGCGGCGGCCACAGGTGGAGGGGACGCGGATTATGTCGGAGGGCGTTGCCAGCACCAACGCCGTGAAATCGATCGCCTGCAAGAGCAAGGTGAGCGTGCTGAACATCCGCTCGACCAGGATGTTCATGGCGCACGGATTCATGCGCCGGATTTTCGAAATTTTCGATCGCAACGAAACGTCCGTGGACATGGTGGCGACCTCGGAAGTGAGCGTATCGCTGACGGTGGACGAAACCAGCCGGCTGGAGGGGATCATCCGCGAGCTGCGCGAGTTTTCCGAAGTGTGGGTGGACGAGAATCAGGCTATCATCTGCATGGTGGGCGAAAACATCCGGCGAACTCCGGGCGTGGCGGCGCGGATTTTCAATGCGCTTGGGGGCATCAATGTGCGGATGGTGTCGCAGGGTGCGTCCGCGCTTAACTTGGGTTTTGTGGTAGCGGGAGCGGATCTGACAGCGGCGGTCCAGGCGCTGCATCGCGAATTTTTCGCGGAGCTGGATCCGGCGGTGTTCGATGCCTGAGAAATCCGGTGACAGGATACTCAATTCCCGATTTCCGGGAGGGGTACGGTCGCCGGAAATCGGGAATTGAGTATCCTGTCACCGGTTTTTTTTCATGCGTAAGTTGGCCATAGTGGGATATGGGAAGATGGGGCGGCTGATCGATCAGCTGGCGCCGGAGTACGGGTTCACGGTAAGTGCGCGCGTTGACGTAGAGCGCGAGGAGCCGATGGACGGCGCGGATGTCGCTGTGGAATTTTCAATGCCTGGGGCAGTGGCCGGAAATGTTGCGAAGATTGCGGCGCTTGGGATTCCGGTCGTGGTCGGAACGACTGGATGGAGCGAGCATCTTTCAGAGGTAAAGGCACTCGTCGCCAAGCATGATTCGGCGCTGGTGTGGAGTCCGAACTTTTCGATCGGCGTGAACGTGTTCACAAGGCTGGTGGCGGAAGCGGCTCGGCTGTTGCATAACGAGAAGGAATACGGCGCATGGGCGTGGGAGATCCACCACAACACGAAAAAAGACGCACCTTCCGGAACATTGATCAAGCTGGTGAATCAAATGCGCGCCGCGGGGTTTGATCGCACCATCGACACGAGTTCCAGCCGCGCGGGCGCGCATCCCGGCACGCACGAGATCGGCTTCGACTCCGCGGCCGATACCATCACGCTTCGCCATACCGCTCGCAGCCGCGAGGGATTCGCCCGAGGCGCTCTGAAAGCGGCACAATGGATTATCGGACGCAAAGGCTGCTACGAATTCAGCGACGTCCTGTTTGGAGGTTGAAATGGTTTTCCAAGGCTGCGGCACCGCGCTGGTGACTCCCTTCCAAAAGAATGGGTCTCTCGATGAATCGACATTGCGCGCGCTGGTGAAACGACAGATCGATGCCGGTATCAACTTCCTGGTTCCTTGTGGAACCACGGGCGAGAGCCCGACGCTGACGCACAAGGAACATCTGCGAGTGGTGGAGATCACGTTGGAAGTGGCTAAGGGCCGGGTTCCCGTGCTGGCGGGCGCGGGCGGCTACAACACCGCGGAAGTCACCGAGCTGGCGAAAGAGCTGAAGGCGATGGGCGCGGATGGCATTCTCTCGGTGACGCCGTATTACAACAAGCCCACGCAAGAAGGGCTCTATCAACATTTCACGGCGATCGCAAATGCGGTGAAGCTTCCGGTGATTGTCTACAGCGTGCAATCGCGCACCGGCGTGAATGTGGAACCAGCCACGTTGAAGCGGCTTTCGGAAGTGGATTACATCGTGGGAGTGAAGGAAGCGTCCGGCAACATCGGCCAGATGGCGGCCGTGGTGCATTTGGTTCCTCCGAATTTCACCGTGCTTTCGGGCGATGACGCGATTTCGATTCCGCTGATCGCGTTGGGCGGGCGTGGCGTGATTTCCGTGGTATCGAATGAGATTCCCGGCGAGATGACCGCTTTGACACAACACGCGCTTTCGAACAATTTTGCCGCGGCGCGCGAGCTGCAACGAAAATATCTGGCGCTGATGGATGTGAATTTCGTCGAGTCGAATCCTATTCCGGTGAAGGCTGCCATGGGTTTAATGGGGTTGCTGGAACCCGTGTGGCGGCTTCCGATGTGTCCGCCGTCGGCCGCGAATCTGGGCAAGATCGAAAAAGTGATCGAAACGCTTGGATTGCTGGCCGGCCGGAGCGTGCATGCAGGCTGAGATTGAAGCGCTGTTCGACGAGCGCCCTTCCGTTTATACTCCAGAGCATTTCGAACTTTTTCAAAATTTCAAGCTGGCGTTAAACGCCGGGCGCGTTCGCGCCGCCGAGCCGGATTCCTCAAGCGCAAGCGGATGGCGCGTGAACGCGTGGGTGAAGAAGGGCGTGCTGATCGGTTTCCGGATGGGCGCGACCGTGGACATGTCGATCAATGTGGCGCGCCAGCCGTGGTTCGACAAGGCGACGTATCCGGTAAGGCAGCTCAGCGCGACTGACGGCGTGCGGATTGTGCCCGGCGGATCGAGCATCCGCGATGGGTGCTTCATCGGCCAGGGTGTCACGTGCATGCCGCCGATGTTCATCAATACCGGATCCTGGGTGGGCGACGGCGCGATGATCGATTCGCATGCGCTGGTGGGGAGCTGTGCGCAGATCGGCGCGAATTGCCACATTTCCGCGGCGGCGCAGATCGGCGGCGTGCTGGAGCCGGTGGGCGCGATGCCGGTGATCATTGAAGATGAGGTGCTGGTGGGCGGCAACTGCGGCGTTTACGAGGGTACCATAGTGAAGCGAGGCGCGGTGTTGGGCAGCGGGACGATCTTGAATCGATCAACGGCTGTGTACGATGTTGTGCGCGGCGAGATTTACCGGGCAAGCGACGAAGAGCCGCTGGTGATTCCGGAACGCGCCGTTGTTGTGCCGGGATCGCGCGCGATTACGGCTGGTCCGGGGCGGGATTGGGGACTTTCGGTGGCGGCGCCGGTGATCGTAAAGTATCGGGATTCCAAAACCGACACCAAAGTTCAGCTCGAGGATTTACTCAGATGAAGTCGTTCGCTCCCTTGCGGTCGCGGTTTGGTTAAGGCACTCCAGTGTTTCTTGCGCGGCTTTTTGCCAGGTAAATTCGGCGGCTCGGGATTGCGCTTCGCTCGTCGGCAGCATTCCCGCAGCTAGAAGTTCGAGAGCGCTTCGGATGGCCACCGGATCCGCGGGATCGAAATAGTGGACCGTGGATCCCGCGATCTCGCGCAACGGCGGGATATCCGAGCATGCGACGGGTACTCCAGCGGCCATCGCTTCCAGCACGGGCATTCCGAAGCCTTCGAACGTGGATGGATAAATGAATCCACGGGCGCCGCGAAATAGTTCGTACAGCTCATTGCGCGGAATCCAGCCGGTGATCTTTACGGAGTCCCCCGCCGCGGCTTCCACTTCACGCGCCGCAAATCCGCGTACACCGGTGAGAATTAAGCGGGGCAAGCCTCCGGCCTGCCGATACGCGCGCAGAAGCGCAATCAAATTCTTATGCGGATGGGAGGTAGAAGCGCAGAGTAAATAGTCCTTGGGGGCGCGCTTCGCGGCGATCTCAAAAAAAGTCCGCTCGACTCCGTGATGAACCACACAAGCATCCACTCCGTAGTAGCGGCGCAGATCGTCGCGCGTGGCTTGCGACACGGCGATCAATCCGCGCGAGCGCCGCACCGACATCCACAGAAAGAAATTCCAAAAAGGCAGATCGAACCAGCGAAAGTATTCCGGATGCCGCTTGTGCTGCAGGTCATGGAACACGGTGACCATCGGGCATCCGCAAAAGATAGGTGCGGTGAATCCGGGATTGAATAGAACGTCGAGATGATAGTTGCGGACTTCTAAGGGAAGAACCAACTGCTCCCAAAGAATTCGCGCTGGACGGAATCGCGCGTTTACGGCTTGCGGCGCGCGAAGAAACTTCGCGGCGCGCGGAATCAAATCAGGATCAGTCTCGCGATTCGTGAACACGACATATTCATTGGCTGAATCGATCTCAGCCAGAGCCGCAAGCAGATTCCGCAGGTAGATCTCAGTACCGCCGACTCCACCAGGAATCAGATAGAGTGCGTTGACGCCGATGCGCAACATTTATTGCGGCTGGCCGATGCGCGCCAGGCCGTCGCGAGCCGCTTGGTTGTACTGCAAGTCGTTGATCGCAAGCGCGCGGCGATACTCCTCGGCGGCGCGAGCTTTGTCGCCTTGCACCTCATAGATGTTGCCGCGATAGACATAGGTCATTTCGAAATCTGGATTGAGCCGCTCGGCCGTCTCCAATGCACGGAATGCTTCCGGATATTTGCCTTGCTTGCCGTATTCCATGCCGATTTGAGAATACAGATGCGCGCTGCGCGGCGTCATCGCCACCGCTTGTTCGAGCTTGGCAACCGCTTCGCCGGGATTTCCGGCGCAATCGAGCGCCAGCCCCCAATCGAGCAAAAGGTCGTGCTTCGGTTTTTCGATCCGCGCGGCCTTGTCGAATTCCGCCGCTGCCTCGGGGCAGCGCTGGGCTTGGTACAGTGCGAAGGCCAGTTGAAACCGCGGGCGCACTTTGCCGGGAGATTTCTCAGCCGAGTCCTGCCACATCGCGATCGTGCTGCCCCACAACTCGTTTCGCTGATAGGCGATCGTGCCTTCGGCCAGCAGCACAATTGCGAGCGCCGCGATGAGCGTGGTTCGACCGGTTTTCCAGCGGCGCAGAAGTTCCACGGTCATGAAAAGCAATCCGATGAACGGCAGATACAAACGGCGCTCCACCAGCGGATCTTTAATCGGGACAAAGGAAGAGGTGGGTGCGAGCAGAAGGATCGTGACGAACCATCCGAAAGAGGCGAGCGGAAAGCGGCGGCGATAGATCCAGGCAGCGGCGGAAACCGCGAGCAGTCCGATGAGACCAACGATGGAGCCGTGTTCGAGCAGAGTGCGGGAGGGGGCGACATCGTGATCGATATTCTGTCCGAACGGGAGCAGGTACATGCGCAGATAATCCCAGATGACGCGGCACTGGGTAAAGAAATATTGATACCAGGTGAATTCCCGCAGATGGAATCCGGCGCTGACGGATTGGGTGACGATCCGGTAAATAAAAACCACGCCGATGGCGGCGCCGATGATGATGGGAACGTAGAGTTTCCAGTTGCGGCGAATGCCCTCGAAGGTGAATCCGGGATTCCAGTAGTAATCGGTGAGAAGCAGGAGCCCGGGAAGCGCCGCTGCGTGCTCTTTGGTCAACAGAGCTGCGCCGAAGAGAATCAGGATCATCAAACTGGTTCCGACGCTCACGGCGACGCTCTTGCGATAGATAAAGACCACATACGCGGCCAGTACAAAAAACACGCTAAGTGTTTCGGATCGGCTGGCAACATAGCTGACCGATTCTGTTTGCAGCGGATGAAAGAGAAACAGCCCGGCCGCGAAGATGGAAAGAATTTCCTGCTGGACGCGCTCCGCTTGCACAAAGCTCAACACCTTGCGGACCGCGAGGTAGATCAGCGCACCGCTGAAGAAATGAATGACGAGGTTTACGAAATGGTAGCCGAATGTTACTTCGTTTCCCGAAGCTTTGAAGTTCAGCCAAAAACTGAACATCAGCAGCGGGCGCAGGCCGCGGATCCAATCGCCGATGGGCAGAGTGGAGAAATTCGGCAGCATGTACGGCAGATAGGAATCGTCCAGCAGGAACGGGCCGTTGAGCGCGGGCGAGTAGATTTCGTAGAGGGCACAGAACGCGATGAAGAGTCCGAGTACGTAGTGCCACAACTGAATTTTGCGCGCTGGGACGGCTGCTGGGGATGCGGGGGACCGTTTGGATTTTTGCGCAGCCTTACCGCTTTTCATTTAAGCTCTGCAATTGGAATTCGAGAATCGCGACACGCTGCGCCATGGCGATGTTGGCGTCTTTGAGATCGGAGATGACCACCGATAGCCGGTAAATTACAACGAGGAAAATAACAAATACAAGAATCAGCAGTGCGAGAGGCGGAGCGGTGAGACCGAGCTCATTGGCGATCCAATAGAGCGCGCCAGGAGAACGTGACAGCAACAACAAAATCAGGGCCGCGCCGAGCCAGCTCACCGAGTATTCCACGCGAATGTGAGAGCGCCGCACGGAAAACAGAACCACACCCATAAGAAGCAAGCTGAGGATGGACACGACGTTCAACAGGCGATCCATTTATTTTCTCCTCCGGCGTCCTTCGAACTTCAGGATGTTCACGAACACACCCAGCAGGACGTGGATGATGTAATACAACGATTTTATCGCGGTGATGGTGCTGCGGCCGGCCTTGCGTTTGCGCATCCGCACGGGGACTTCCTCGAAGCGGAATCGTTTGCGCTGCAGCACGACCAGCGCCTCGATCTCCGGATATTCCAGCGGAAAGCTTCCGGTGAACACGCGCAGCGTGTCGCGATTGACGCCGACGAATCCTGACGTGGGATCGTGCACCGGCTTGCCCAGGATGGGCCGGAGCACCATCCGGAAAACCCAAATTCCGATAGCGCGCACAGTGCTGGTGTGTTCGCCGTTGCTTTGATAAAAGCGCGAACCGATTACCATGTGGCATCCGGTTTGGCGCAGCACATCGAGCAGCGTGGGGATGTATTTGGGATCGTGCTGGCCGTCGCCATCCACGCGGATCACGTAATCGTAGCCGAGCTCGAAGGCGAGTTTGTACCCGGCCTGGACGCAGCCCCCGAGTCCAAGATGATGCGGAAGACGAAGCACGCCGGCGCCCGCGTTTTTGGCCTGCGTGTAGGTGTCGTCGCGAGAAGCGTCGTCGGTTACCAGGATCGGAACTCCGGGCATCACCTGATTCACTTCACGGATGACGTCGCCCACGGCGCCTTCTTCGTTAAACGCGGGAATCAGAATCATCAAATCACCTGAGTGGGCGGCTCTTCTTACGGGACGGCTCACAGAGCGGCCACCTGGCGTGGGCTGATGGAAAAACGGCGGATTAACCGGTGGAATTGTTTGGACGTGAATCGCTGCTTACGAGCTCGGCGCTTTTTCCAAAGTCCCGGCAAGTGGGCGAGCAGCGCCAGGTGCGCGCGCAGCACGATCCAGGGAAGCTGCAGCGCGCTACCTCCCGACTGTTGAAAATCCGCCGCCTTGCCGCGGCCTTCGAGCGCGTACACCAGATGCCAGAAGTAGCGTGCGACGGAGAAAAACGGCGCGAGCAGAAGATCCGGCAAGGGCAGATTTTTCACGGCTAGAAACAGGCGATTCCGCTCCACATAGTATGCTTTCAGCGCCGACGCTTTCCCTGCCGAATGCGAGTAGCGATGTTCGACGACGGCGTCCGGCACGTATAAACATTCCCACGCCGCCCAGCGGCCGCGCAAGCCCAGATCCGTATCCTCACAGTATAGAAAGAAACTTTCGTCGAACAGGCCGATTTCTTGCAGCATCTCGCGGCGGTAGAAAGCGGCGGATCCGGATGGCAGGAGAACTTCTTGAAGGCGGGCGTGGGCTTCGGGCGATTCCAGATGACCGCGCTGCTTGCTGCTGCCGTCGGCGCAGAGCAGCATGCCCGAGGAATCCAGCCGGCCATCGTTCGCGAGCAGGACGCGCGAGGCGCACATCCCAACGTCCGGCCGTTCTTCGACGGCCTTGAGCAGCGATTCGAGCCATAAAGGATGAGCGGTCGCATCGTCGTTCAAAATCGCGAGAAAAGGCGCAGTGGACGCGTGAAATGCCTGGTTGAAGGCGGCGCCAAAGCCGACATTGTTCTTGTTTGCGATCACCCGGACACCTTCGCGCTGACCGACGGCGTTGCGGCCGCTATTATCCACCACGATGATTTCGAAATCGCGGAATGTTTGTACGCGCAGGGAATCCAGGCAGGCGGTGAGTGTCTCGTCGGCCGCCAGAGTCGGCACGACGACGGTCACCGTTGGCTGCGCTTCGGTTGGCCCAGGTTCTCGTACCATTTCAGATTGTGCGTGGCGGATCCAATGCAGGCGATGTCGATCCTGCCGTCGCCATTGAGATCCGCCACCGCGCAGGCGGCTGCGGAGATGCCACCGTCATCGAGCGTCTGGCGCTTCCAGCTTTTTCCATCGAATCGATAGATGTACACCCGCTGCGGCTGGCCACGGAAGCCAGCGATGATCGCGTCTTCGCCGTCTCCTGTCAGATCGGCGGTGACGATCGTGTGCCCGTCCTTCAAGGTATCGTCAATTACGCCGCGCTTCCACGCTCCAGCGACATTGCGATACACCGCGACCTGATTGCCGTGCCACGGCTCGATTGCCGCTAGAAATTTCGATCGGCCAGCCGTGCCCACGGCGATGTCGGACGAACCGCTCTTCGGCCACGGCGCGGGATCGCCGGACGTTAGCTTGGTGCGGATCCACTTGCCCCCGTTTGGCTGGTACTCAAAGATTCCGTTGAAGCCAGCGGTGTAAATTTCTCCGGACGGCGTCACCATGAGTCCATGAACTAAGCCTTCGAGTGAAGCATCGATAACCTCGCGCTTCCATTCGCCGGGCCGGTAGAAGACCAGCGGCACTTTGTCGCGATAATCCGGCGCTTCCGCATGCGCGCCAGTGAGCGGCGCGTTGACGACCACTTTTTTTCCATCGACATCCGCCCAGCGCAAGCGATGCGAGGTAGGAAGGCGATCGATTTCGGTGATGCTCCAAAGTGCGCGCGGATCGCCGTTGTGCTTCAGCACCGAGACAATCCCGATGCTCTCTTTGGCGCGCATCGAAAATTCATGTGCGAGCACAATTTCAGGGATTCCGTCGCCATCGATATCCCAGGCGGCCAGATTGATCATCTCGTGCAAATTACGCGCGATGACATGGCGCTCCCAGGTCGGATTCTCGAACCACACCAGATCCGTCATTCCGCTCGCGAGCGCAATGAGATCGATTTTGCCGTCGTGATTCACGTCGCACGGGACCACCTGGTAGCCACCGGCCAGGTCGTTGGCAACGGTGTGTTCGCGAAACTCGACGGGCACGGCGGCGGCCGCTACGGCGGCTAGCTGAGCTAGGATAATGGTTTGCGCCAACACTATCTATACATTCTGATGGCAGCGCCGTTGCTTGCGCAAACGCCATCGCATCTGGACAACATCCGGCAACTGACGTTTGGCGGCCAAAACGCCGAAGCGTACTGGGCGCCGGACGGGAAGCGCATCATTTTCCAATCCACGCGCGAGAAGCTGGAGTGCGACCAGATTTTCGTGATGAACGCCGATGGGTCGGATCAGCACATGGTCTCCACCGGCAAAGGCCGGACCACCTGCGGCTATTTTCTGGCCGACAACAAGCATATTCTTTTTGCGTCGACGCACGAAGCGGGCGACGCTTGCCCCGCCGCAGCGGATCGCAGCAAGGGTTACGTGTGGGCGGTGTATCCCAGCTACAAGATTTATCTGGCGACGGATGAGGGCAAGGTCCTAAAGAAACTCGCGGACGCGCCCGGCTACGACGCCGAAGCCACGGTGAACTTTAAGACCGACAAGATCGTGTACACATCCATGGCATCGGGCGATATCGATTTGTGGACCATGAAATCCGACGGATCGGCGAAGAAGCAAATCACGAACGCTGAGGGCTATGACGGCGGCGCGGTGTTTTCACGCGATGGAAAGCACTTGGTGTGGCGCGCCAATCATCCGTCGACGCCTGAGACCAAGAAGAAATATCACGATCTTCTTGCCGAGAATCTGACATCGCCAATGAAGATGGAACTGTTTCTGGCCGATGGCGATGGAAAGAATGCGCGCCAGATCACCGATTACGGCTGCGCCAGCTTCGCGCCGACCTTCACGCCGGACGGCCGCAAGATCATCTTTTCGTCGAACAAACACAACTGCGATGGCCGGAAGTTCGAGCTGTACATGATTAATCTGGATGGCTCCGGGCTGGAACAGATCACGAATTTCGGCGGCTTCACAGCGTTTCCTGAAATCTCGCCGGATGGCAAGAAGCTGGTGTTCGCGTCGGATAAGGATGCGAAGCAGCGCTACGAGTTCAATATCTTTACCGCGGATTGGAAGTAGGATTTTGTGCCGCGGATGGACGCGGATGAACGCTGATTACCGCTGCGGATAATAGCACTGCGCCAAGGATGTAAACGCTCGCTGCGAGCATGATCGCGGCGCTCAAGCTGGATTGTTGCGCCACGTAGCCGACTGCCAGCGGCGCGACGCCCCCGCCTAACCAGCCCACCATATTCATCAGTCCGGCGGCGCGCCCACGCGCTTCGGATGGAATTACGTCGAAGATGGACGCGAAGATGTTCGCGTCGTAGATGCCTTTGAAAAATCCCCAAGCCGTTAGTGCGAAGATCAGCAGTGGGACAGAGCGTGTCCATCCGCACAACAACACAAATGGAGCGCCTGCGGCTAGCCCTACGGCTTGCACCAGCATGCGGCCACCCGGCAGTTTTTGGCGAAGCGCGTCCGCGGACCATCCACCGATCGGCGATCCGGCCATGCTGGCGAGTTGCACGAACAGAGTGGCGGTGAGTCCGGATGCGGCTAATCCGAGATTGAATTTGTCGTGAAGGAAGGATGGCATCCAGGAGAGCAGCACCAGCGCGACAAAGTTGGCGCAGAGGAAGGCGGCCATAAGGAGCAGCGCGGTGGAGTTGAGGAAGCCGCTCCCTTGCGGCCGCGGTTCGGCAAGCGCCCGGTTGGGTTCAATCAGCCAGCGATTCAGCGCTAGTCCGAGGATTATGCCCAGCCCACCGAAAACTACGAACGACCAGCGCCAGCCGTAACGTTGGCCGATAAGTCCGGCGAAGAATCCGCCGGCGATGGTTCCTATGTAGACGCTGGTTTGATGGATGCCGAGCGCGCGCGAACGCGTGGATTGGCCGTGATAGTCGCTCAGCAGCGACATCGACGCGGGAAAGTAGAACGTCTCGCCCAAACCTTCCGCGCCGCGAAAGAACAGGAGTGTCGCGAAGTTTTGCGAGAAAGCCGTGGCCATGCAAATCGCGCTCCAGATGTGCAGGCCACCGAGGATCACGGGCTTTCGGCGCAGGCGGTCGACAACGGCGCCCGCAAAAGGCGCGCTTAGTCCGTAGATCCACGCGAAGGAGGAGCCGAGCAGGCCGAGCTGTATGGGGTCGAGCGAGAATTCTTTCTTCAGCAACGGGAAGACGGAGAAGATGGCCTGGCGGTCGGCGTAGTTGAAGAACGCAATCCACCACAGCATCGCGACCGCGTACCATTTGTAGTTACGCGACGTGGTAAACCCCGTCAGATGTCGGCAATCTTCAGCTCTCCCAGCGATTGAAAGAGGCTTTTGGCGCCTTGGGCCATCAAGCCGATGTCGGTCGCGGTTTGAAAAAGCTGGAAGCCTTGCTCGCGGTATTCGGCGATCTGCTGCGCCGTGCCGGCCGGACGTCCCAAGAATTTGCCATGCTTCTTGCCGGCCGCAACGATGCGCGCGATGGCCTCGTTGTGTGCCGGCTGATTCTGTTTTCCGCGCAGTCCTAATGAGAAAGAAAGATCGCTGGTTCCGATGAACAGCACGTCGATGCCTGACGTGGCCGCGATCTCGTCGATGTTCTCCACCGCGCGTGCTTCTTCTATAATCGCGATCACGACGACGTTTTCATCCGCGCAGTCGTGATAGCTTTCCACTTCCGGCCACGCGAACATCGCAAGCCCGGCGCCAGAGCCGCGACGTCCCACCGGCGGATAGCGGCACGCGGCGGCAGCCTGGCGAGCCAATTCGGGAGTGCTGGTGAACGGAAACATCACGCCGAACACGCCGGCGTCGAGCACGCGCTTAGCGGTCCAGATTTCGTTTACCGGCACGCGCGCGAATGGCACTGCGGGAAGCCCACGCGTCGCGAGCACCATGTTGCGCAGCGTTTCGAGCGTGATAGGCGAATGCTCCATCTCGATCCAGAGAAAATCGAAGCCGAGGCGCGCGGCATGGGCCGCGACATCAACGCTGTTTACGGTGATGGTTGTGGCCAGCACCGTTTGCCCCGCTTGCAATTTTTTCTTAACGGGATTAATCCACTTTTCTTGACTCATTTTTTGATCAACCAAATTTCAGCGACATCACAGCCTCGGCCGTTGCCGCCTTGTCCCGGCTCGCGCGTCCACGTGAGATTCAGCTCGCCCTTGCGCGTCGCCTCGTGCGGGATGTCGAACTCCACCGGCCGGTACGGCACGGCCTTTTCAATGAACGGATGAATCTCGATCTCGCCGTTCGCCACTAATCGCATCTTTTGCCGCGGACTGTCCCCAGCATAGACCACCCGGATCTTGTATTGGGCGTTGGAATCGAGATCGGTATAGCGCATGCGCAGTGGCTCGTCGTTCAACGAGCCTGCGTAAGTCCAATACGATTTGCGGTAAGCGCGCGGCGTGCCGAATCCGATGTGCGGCGATTTTAGGAATGCCGGATCATCCGCATACGGCGCGCCGCGGACCAGGTGTGGCTGCGCGGCTGGATCCCCCAGATCGTCGTAGAATCCGCCGGGTCCGGGATTGGTCCAGTTCACAATTTCGTCGATCGCCGCCAGCCGGTCTGTTTCATACTCCAGCTTTGCGATCTCGATGAAGCGAGCGTCCAGCCATTTACGGCTGTTGAGCGGCATATCGATGGTGTCGAGCGTGGCGCCGCGATCCGAGGAAATGGCCTTGTATTTTTCCACGCTGAGTTGCATCCGGATGCTCTGGAACAGGGCTTCCCCCAGTTCAACTACGCGAGCGCGCCAGTTCTCTCCGGGATGCTCGGTGAGGGAATGGTCGAGGATCTGGCGCGCCCGATCCATCGCGGCGATCGATCCGATGGCCTTTGCGGATCGCAGCGCATCCATCGCGGTTTCTTCGATCGCAGTTTCGTTTAAAAGCCGGCGGCGGATGTACGCGTCGTAATACGCGCGATAAAGCGCCTGTTGGAATCGCCAATTGAGCCGCGTTTCGGGTGACGACGCGCGTTCCATGCTTTGAAATTGCGCGAGCGTGGCGTACACGTTTGTGTTCGTCGCCAGCGGTCCGCGCCAGTTCCGCTCCAGCGCGAGCAGTCCTTGCGCGAACGAGTCTTCGTATTCGTCGCCGATGAAATAGCGGCTGTACTGACGCAGAATGTCCAGAACGCTCGCGCCCGGATCCCAGCCAAGCGCGCTCCAGACGAACTTATTGACGTCGTCGTTGCAGCCTTCCGAGTACGTGAGGAATCCGATGGTGCCGGGCTGTGTGTGGCGAAAGATCGCGGCTTCGTCCATGGGACGCGGATTGATCACCTCGCGGGCTTCGGTCATGGCGTATGCGACATCCCAATCAGGTACCGGATATTGCGATTGCACGCTGTGCGTGATGTCGGGATAGTGGCGTAGAGGATAACGCTTGGGGATTTTCACGCGCAATTCCGCGATGCTCATCCGGACCTGCGGTGCGAAGACGACACCGGTCAACCAGGCCGGCTGGTCGCGATTGAGGATTTCGAGAAATTCGTCCAGCCAAGCTTGTGTGAATCCCTGCGGCGAAACCCACATCTGCGCCTTCGGATGATAGCGGTGCAAAACTTGCGCCTCTTTCTCCAGCAGCGCCATCAGGAATTTCGGCTGCGTGTGACCGGGATCGCCGCCGGGGACGAACACCGCATCGATACGCGGCAGCTTTTGAAACACCTCGCCCCACTCATGAAGCGCGAACTCGACCGTTTTCGGATCGGAGTAATCTTTGTCCAGCGCTGGATACCAAACCCAGACACCGAGGCCGTATTCGTCGAGCAGGCGCGACATTTCCACCATCATTTGCATCGGCGGTAGCGGGAACAGCGGACTGTCGCGCGCGTCGTCGGAACGAGGAGGAATCAGCTCGGCCGCGTTGGTGCCGAAGACGGCAAGATCGCGGATGTACTGTTCCCAGAGCGCGACCGACCAGCCGTCGTAGGAATTGGTTTTCGGCCGATAGCCGAGCTGGTGTCCGCGCAGCGAATATTTCGGCGCGGTGGTGACGTTCAGATCGTCCGCGATGGTGATGCGTCCACGGCGCATGTGCAGTTCGCGCAGCAGGCGGCCGACACCGAACAGCATGCCGCGGGCGTCGTTGGCGGAAATCGAGACGCGTCCGCCGGCGGTTTTAAGCGAGTAGCCGTCGGCGGGGCCGGTTCCGCGGGAGATCGAGATCGCTGGTCCGTCGCCCCGTACGCCTAACGACAATCGGATCAGCGTGCGCTTTTCTACTTCGTCACGCAACATTTCGATGGCTTTGGCTTCTTGTTTTGAGAGCGCGGATGGGGCGGCGATGCGTGCTTGGGTGAGATCCAGTTCGGCGCTGGAAGCCAGAAGCGGGGCGAATAGAGCGAAGAAAAATGCGCGATGCGGCACTTGGAGAATTATATGGCAAGCCGGAGGCTTGCACCACTTTGACTGCGCCAACTTACGCAGTTCCCGCGCGGCGATCCGGCAAATCAGCGTTTTTCGCTGCGTTTTTTTTCGGTACTCGCCTTGCATAGTACCCGCGAGAGGTGTTTTTATGACCACCCTTGAACGTTGTCTTGACCTGCTGGATCGAAATCTTATTTGCTACGCCCACACCAAGCACTCGGAAGCCTTCACCGCCCTAGAGGTGGCATTCGCGGAGCACATGTCCCCACACAAACTCGCCAAAACCGTAGTTTTTGCCGGACGACAAGGATTCGGCCTCGCCGTACTTCCCGCGGATTGTCACGTGGATATGACTGCCTTAGGTCGATTCGTGAACGATCCGTTCGTACGTTTGGCTACCGAAGCTGAGCTTAAGGAATTGTTCCCAGGGTGCGAACTCGGAGCGATGCCTCCTTTCGGAAATTTGTTCAACCTGCCCGTGATCGTGGATACCAGCGTGGACAGTCAGGAATTCATCGCTTTCAACGCTGGTACGCATCGCGATGTCATTCACATGCCAACTGCCTATTTCGAAAGGTTGGCGAATCCGGCAGTGGCGAGATTCGCGGTCAGCGCAGTACCGATGACGATGATCTGAGCGCTTCGAACCAGCACACTGCGTCGGGATCGCCGGAAAGAAACAATGGCCCAAGCGGCGACCCGAGCGTAATCAGGGTTCCGTCGCCGAGTTTGCGGCGCAAGCCTACGGGCTGGCCCAGGTAGGTGGCGATGATTTGATCTTGCGGGGCGGGAGTTAACCGGAACGGCGCGAATTCCCGGATCTTGGCCTGTACCGGCCAACTGTAATCGACGTAGGGAAAATAGGCGCTCGGTTCCACTCTCGCTCCGCCGACGTGTTCCAAGAGAACGGTCAGTCCGCAGTCTAGATAGCGTGCAATCAACGGATGCCGCGCCTCCGCGACCGCCGGAACGATCACCAAGCGTCGCAAGTCTCCGGCTTGCGTTCTAAATCCCGCCAACGATTCCGGCAAAACACAACCGAGGTCCAGAATCCCGCCGGTTGGCGGTGCAACACTCGCTAGCATCGGCGCCGCAACGGTGGCTCCCAAAAATCCGCGCCGCGTCACATCTGACCCCGGATAAACCGATCCATCGCCGCCGCGGTATCGTAAAACTGCTGGTCGGGAGCATATTTGTAGACGGATTCCATCTCGGCGATGATCCAGCCGTCGTAATGGACCTTCTCGAGCGCGGCGCGAATCGCCGGCCAGTTGTTATTGCCGAGGAACAGGTTCGTGTACACGCTTTCCTGTCCGCAGCGTCCACGATGACGCAGCACGTCCTTGACGTGAACGCGAGTGATGCGTGGGCCATGGATTTCAATCCATTGTTCAGGAAAGCCGGTATCGTGGATGTTTCCCACATCCATATGCAATCCGACGTTCGGGTGATTCACGTCGTTCAAGAATTGCCAGAACTCCCGCGCGGAAATCAGAAAGCGCTGTTCCGAGCAACAGTTTTCGCAGCCGATTTTGACGTTTGCTTTGGCCGCCGTTTCCCCCAGCCGCTGTAGCTTTTCCTTGGTGCGCGCGTAGACCTCGTTGTATGGGATTTCTTCTGTAACCAGACCCGCGACCACTAGAATTGCATCCGTTTCCAGCAGCCGCGCTGTTTCGATCTGCCGCTCGACATGCCGGACCGCCGCGGCCTGGACCTTAGGATCGCGCGCGGAGAGATTCTCATCCCAATCGAGTGTGTTGCACACATCGGTGACGACTAGTCCGGCATCGTGGACTTTGCGCAAGAGATCTCGCACACCGGCATCGCTTGTGGTCATTTGAAACCAGGGCTTAGCGCCGAGCCACAGCTCCACGCCGTCGCAGCCGGTTTTCTTGATCAGCTCCAGTCCTTTTTCGAGAGACCATCCGTCCGGAATCAAGTTATCGCCAAACGCTTTTTTCATAACTGTGGTGACTAGCTTACCGCTGTATTCTGGTTAAAGTGGAACCCATCCATATTCTCGGCGGCGGACTCGCAGGTTCGGAAGCGGCATGGCAAATCGCAAACGCAGGCTTGGATTGCGTCTTGTATGAAATGCGGCCAGTGCGTTCGACGGACGCGCATAAAACCGATCAACTCGCGGAACTTGTGTGCAGCAACTCGCTGAAGAGCGAATCGGAAAACTCCGCGCCGTGGCTATTGAAAGAAGAACTTCGGCGCTTGGATTCGCTGCTGCTGCGCTTGGCACAGCAGGCTCGAGTGCCGGGCGGCCAGGCGCTTACGGTGGATCGAGAAGTTTTCGCGCGCGAAGTCACGCGCGCTATCGAAGAGAATCCGCGCATCCCACTGCGGCGCGCCGAGGTGAGGTCCATCCCCGATGGCCTTACGATTATCGCCACCGGCCCACTCACGAGCGGCGCGCTTGCCGAAGAAATCGCCCGCCTGACCGGGACGGAGCGGCTGTTTTTCTACGACTCCATCAGCCCGATCGTTGACGCAGCGACGATCGATCTCAATATCGCGTTTCGCGCTTCGCGCTACGGCAAATCGCTGGATGCCAGCGACGATTATCTAAACTGCCCCTTCGATCGCGAACAGTACGAGCGGTTCCTTGACGCGCTTCTCGCAGCCGACGCGGTTCCCGCGCACATCCCGGAAGATCAAACACCGTTCTTTGAAGCTTGCTTGCCCATCGAAGAGCTGGCCAAGCGCGGGCGCGAGACGCTGCGCTTCGGTCCGATGAAGCCGGTAGGCTTGACCGATCCACGCACTGGCCGCCGTCCTTACGCGGTGGTGCAGCTCCGTCAGGAAAATCTGCGCGCGGGAAGTTACAACCTGGTGGGCTTTCAAAATCACATGCGATTCGCCGAGCAAGCGCGGATCTTTCGGATGATCCCAGGCCTGGAAAACGCGGAGTTCCTGCGCTACGGCCAGATTCATCGCAATACGTACATCAACGCGCCCGCGCTGCTCACGCCAACGTTGCAGCTTCGCGCGCGCCGAAAGATCTTCTTCGCCGGACAGATTTCTGGAGTCGAAGGATATGTAGAATCCATCGCGACCGGATTGGTGGCGGCGCGCCACGCCATCGAGTTGGCGAATGGTGCGGCTCTACGGCCGTTTCCACGCGAAACGGCGCTCGGATCGCTGTGCCACTATGTTTCGGGGGCGGATCCACTGGACTATCAACCGGCCAATATCACCTTCGACCTGCTCCCCACGCTGGATGACGAAACGCGCAATCGTCTGCGGCACGACAAGCGCGCACGTCACGCGGAAGTCTGCCGGCGAGCGTTAGAGAAATTGGACGAGTACCGCTCGGTGTATGCCTGAGCTTGCAACTCAGATCGACAACTATTTGGCGGAGCTAAAGCGCGCGAACGCTTCCACGCACACGTTGCGCAACTACGCCTCGGACCTCGGCCAATTCCTGGAATATTTTTCCATCAAAAACAAAGTCGCAGTGGAGGAGATCGATCTGTTGGCCATCCGCGAATGGATGGGGCATCTGTATACGGAAAAACTCACAGCAGTGAGCATGCGGCGCAAGCTGGCTGCAGTGCGGTCGCTCTTCAAATACATGCTGCGCGAGGGCGTGATTGCCACCAACATCGCACGGCTGGTGCGGACGCCGAAAGCTCCGAAATCGCTGCCGGTGGTGATGACCGCGGAACAAACGAACACGCTGGTGGATGGCGTGGCGGCGGATGCATTGGAGCGGCCCTATCCGGCGCGCGATCTGGCGATCTTTGAGCTCTTGTACGGCTGCGGACTGCGTGTCAGTGAGCTGGTGGGATTGGATCTGGAAGATTTCGATTTCAGCGAGCGCTGGATTCGCGTGCGCGGCAAAGGCCGCAAGGAGCGGCAAGTTCCGTATGGAACGAAGGCCGCCGGTGCGCTTGAGCGTTATCTGGCCGGCCGGGCGAGCGCCGAGCACGCAGTGTTTCTGAATCATCGCGGCAAGCGGCTCACCGACCGGGGAGCACGTGGCATCGTGAAATTTTACGCGCGCATGATTACCGGAGATTCTTCAATCCATCCGCACAGCCTGCGCCACGCCTACGCGACGCATCTGTTGAGCGACGGCGCCGATCTGCGCGCGATTCAGGAGTTGCTGGGCCACTCGCAGCTTTCGACCACGCAGAAGTACACCCAGGTTTCACTCACTGATCTGCTGGCCGTTTACGACAAAGCGCATCCGAAAGCGTAGCGCACGCCCCTGACGTGCCGCGTTCCCACTCTTGGGAACGCC
>DATGIH010000005.1:0-9733 GCA_035295865.1 Bryobacteraceae bacterium | reverse complement strand
ATCGCATCGCACTGCCTTTGGATTGCGGCAAAGGCATCGGCGGCTGCGCGTTCCCTGGGAACTTCAGTCGAAATCGCCTTTTCCAAAATTTCCGGGGAAGCAATGAAGCAGTGCCGCATCTTGACTTCTTGTGTGGCGATGGTATCGTCGTAGGGCAAGAACGATACCTCTTTGGCCTGCGCCTCTTGGCTTGGCGGCTCCAAAGAATAGCGGTCGATTCGCCATAGATCATGCGCGCGTTTAGCCGCGCTGCACTGAAGCATGGCCGGAAGCGCGACCTGTCCTAAGGAGTCGACATCCGAGGTAAACCTTGGAAGAATAAAACCGGCGGCCAGAGCAGCCGGAGTGGCCGAAAGTTTCACTTCGTAGTCCTCGATCAGTATCCCGCCTTCCCAAAGCGCGAAGTCAAGCGGCGTAAGGATGGCCAAATCGCGCGCCGGTTGTGAGGAAAGCACCAAAGCGCAGTGTCTTTTTCCATCCGCGCTCACTCGCGCTTCCGACACTCCGAACCGCACTGTTCCGGCCTCCGCGTTTGCCTTTTCCCGGCGACGGATTGACGCCATCGCGCGAGTCACGGCCAGCCGCACCTTCCCATCCGACGATTTGAATTGCTCCATCAGAAACGGCAGAAAACGCGGGTCTTGGGTTTCGCCCATGGCCCATAGAGCTGAGATGCGAAAGGCCGGCGCTTCACGCTGCCGAACCATGTCCATCATCAAGCGGACTGCTTTCAAATCCGCGATTCGATAGAGCCCCAGGGCCGCGTTGGCCGCCACCCGGTTGTGCTTCGATTTCGAGGCGCTCTGCAACAGTGACCGGGACTCCGATGCATCGAGCACCCAAAGCGCTTCGACGGCGCTGGCCTGCACGCGAAAGTCGCGATCCATGAAGCGGCGGCCGATCCAAGCTGCGTTTTTCGAACTGCGGCCAATCACCAACGCTGCTTTTGACCGGACCAGACGGTCCGGGTGCGCCATTAATTCCAATTGAAATGAGTTCCAGAAAGCGGATGGAGCAATGGCAGCCAAAAGTTCCAAGAGCCTTAAAATTCGATGACTGGTTTCTGGACTCGCATGGTCCTGCAGGGCTTTGCTCAGCGCCAGTTCCAACATCGGCTGCAGATTAGTTCCCGTATCGTTGACAGCCTGGATCGCCGCTAGAGACTTTTGCAGTCCTACTGCACGCGGATCCAGCAAGATGGCCGGTAGCATCTTCCCCCGCATAAGAAGATGCACCAAATATCTCGAGCCTGCCGATACTTTGCACTTCGCCAGGACCTCGATTGCCGACGTTCCGAAAGTTTTCGGATCAGAGATCAACAGTTGCGACAACGACTGCTTCCCGACTGTGTCTTTTTCGGAAAATGACTCGAGATGCTTGGCGATCTCTTGCGTGAACGAGTCTTCGAGTGGCTCCTCTTTACCCATTACATCTCCCGCGTACCTTATCGGCACCGCTTGCCTTTCCTTTGCTCCGGTCATTATTTCCGAACGTGTGTTCTGTCACCTTTCGTAACCTCATTAAAGTCAATGTTTTTTAACGGAAATCGGAACGGCAACCGAGATGCATCTGCCTCCCTAATTAGAGGAGGCATGCATGAAAGCCCTGGATTTCAAAAGCGCAGTTTTATTGGCGATGCTCGGAGGGCCGATATGGTGTCAATCCGATCCGCAACCGATCTATCGCGTCACGGTAGTTTCTCGTACTCTGCCTGCGGTCAACTATGAACATCGCGGCGGACCTACGATGATCGACTTTCAAGGTACCGTATTGCTCCCCAGGGCAAAAGGCTCCGCTGTGGTCGAAAGCAAGCGAGGCCGGGTGGTGATCGACGCGAAATTCGAACATCTCGAACCGCCCACACGATTCGGGCGCGAATATCTGACCTACGTGTTGTGGGCCATCAGTCCCGAAGGCCGCCCGAGAAATCTTGGAGAGCTTCTGGTTGGATCGTCGGACAAAGCGAAAACCGTCGTCACCACGGAACTGCAGTCGCTTGGTCTCATGGTGACTGCCGAGCCTTATTACGCGGTCACCACGCCGAGTGATGTCGTCGTGCTCGAGAATGTAGTCCGTCCGGATACGGTGGGACGAATTGAGCCGGTGACGGCGAAGTACGAGCTGTTGCCGCGGGGCCAGTACACGCTGACCATGGCTCCTGGGCGGCTGCGGACAGTGGAACCGGAACAGGCGAGCCTGCCGTACGATCGCTACGAAGCTGTCTTGGAACTGTATCAGGCGCAAAACGCCATTCAGATTGCGCGGTCCGCCGGCGCAGATCAATATGCTGCCGACACGATCGCGAAAGCGGACTCTCTGTTAGCGGAGGCTCAAGAGATGGAGCATCGCAAGCAGGACCTGCACATGATCGTTTCGCGCGCTCGCGAAGCTGCCCAGATGGCGGAGGATGCCAGAACCATCTCGTACAAGCGCAGTGCCGACGATCGGGTTTCGAGTGAACGGGAACGCCGTCTAGAGGAAGGCCAGGCGCGCGAGCGAGCGGAAGAAGCGGCGCGTCAAGCCCGTGCGGAAGCCGCTGCGGCACGCGAAGCCGCCGAGCAAGCCGCGGTGCAAGCTCAAACTGTGCAGCAGGAACAGGCGCAGACCCCTTCGGCGCCTCCGCCGCCGATCGTGGCCGAACCCGTGCCGGTAGTCGCACCGCAGATCACTGGTTCCCAGCGCCAGGCTCGCGCCGAATTGCTCGAACGGTTGAATGGAGTCTACACAGCGCGCGATACGCCGCGCGGTTTAGTGGTCACGCTTCCCGATTCCTGTTTTGAATCCAACGCCACTCTGAAGAGAAACGCCTCAGAACGCTTGGGCTTGATCGCCAACATGCTGTCGCGGCACGGCGATCTTACGGTGTACGTGGAGGGCTTCACGGATGACCGGGGCAGCGACCGGGAGCAGCGCGAAATCTCGGAACGCCGCGCCCGCGAAGTACGGGCGACGCTGGTGGGCAACGGCCTGCCGCCAATCGCAGTGCAGGCGGTCGGTTTCGGCGGCACACGCCCACTGGTTTCCAACGCCAGCGCGAGCGGGCGCGAACAAAACCGCCGCGTCGAGATCGTGATTTCGGGCCCGGCGATTGGTGGAATGGCATTGTGGGATCGGACCTATTCGTTGTCGGCCCGGCCGTAGAATTCTATTTGCCACGGATAGACACGGATACGAATGTTTTTATTCGTGTCTGTCCGTGGCCAAAAATAAACTCGCTCGAGACGTCTGGAGTGTGACTTCCCAGTTCCCATCCACCACGGGCATCGAATCTGAACCGAAGTTGCAAACCAATAACGCCCGCGTCCCACCTGAATCGCCCCGCTCCATTCGGAGAATTTGCCTGGCCTCATCAATCTCGACGCGCGTGAGGTCCTTGCGGCAATTCGAAAGACACGGCCAGATCTTGCGAAGTTCAATCAGCCGCTGATAGAACTTAAAAATCTCTCCATTGCGCGAAGACCAATTGATTTTGGATTTCTCAAACGTATCCACGGCCTGCGGATCGAAAAAGAGCGTTGACACTTCGAACTCGCCGTATTCGCGGCGCCGTCCTTCGGTGACTAGCTTTGCCAGCTCCGGATCCAGGTGGCTGGTGAAATACAGGAACGGCGCGGATTCGGCGAACTCTTCGCCCATGAAGAGCAGGGGGACGTAGGGCGAACAAAGCACCAACGCGACGACCGCCTGCAGCAGATCGGTTGCGATCAACTGTGACAGCCGCGATCCCTGATTTGTGTTCGCGACCTGGTCGTGGTTCTGCGTGAAGACGACGAACTTCTCGCCGGGCACCTCTTTAGAGGAATTGCCGAAGCGCCTCCGGCGATAGGGCGAATAGATTCCGTCATACACAAAGCCATCCGTGATTGCCTTTTGAATGTCGGACAACTTGCCGAAGGCTCCCAAGAATCCACGCGTTGCTTTCGTGACATAACCGGTCACCGCGTGGTGGAACTCGTCGTTCCACTGCGCGTCCAATCCATACCCGCCCGCCGAACGCGGCGCGATCACGCGAACGTCGTTGAGATCGCTCTCGGCAATCAACCACGCCTTGCGTCCTAGCCGCGCTGCCTGCCGATGGAATTCGTCCGCCAGTTCAGCCAGAAAGTGCGTGGCGCCGAAATCGTATATGCCATGAATGGCGTCCAATCGCAGCGCATCCATGTGATACTCGGTCAACCAATAAAGAGCGTTATCGATAAAGAATCGCCGGACTCCATCGCTATGGGGGCCATCGAAGTTCACTGCTTGTCCCCACGGACTGCGGTAATGTTCCGTGAAGTAAGGACCGAATTCCGAGAGATAATTGCCTTCCGGCCCTACGTGGTTGTATACGACATCCAGCACCGCCGCGATCCCGGCGCTGTGGCAGGCATCCACCAGTTTCTTTAATCCGGCGGGGCCACCATAAGAAGCTTGCGGCGCGAAAAGATCCACGCCGTCGTATCCCCAGTTCCTCGATCCGGGAAACTGGGCCACGGGCATCAGCTCAATCGCTGTGATACCAAGATCTTTTAGATATGGGATCTTCTGGATGATTCCCTCGAACGTTCCTTCCGGCGTAAAGGCGCCGGTGTGCAGTTCATAAATGATGTACTGCTCCAGATCCAAGCCTTTCCAACCTTGATCGGTCCATGAGAACGCTTCGGGATTTACGATCTCGGACGATCCGTGAACACCGCGCGGCTGAGAGCGCGAGACGGGATCCGGACGCTCGCGGGAATCATCCAGAACGAAGCAATAGGTTTGCCCGGGTATCGCATTGGGAGCAATAACGTGGAAGTCTTCTCCATCGCGCGTCATTGGCAACACGCGGCCGGCTATGTTCGCAGCCATTTGCCGGACATTCGGGCTCCAAACGCGAAACTGAACGCCGCCCCCGGGCAGAGGCGTTGCGCCATACTGCATCCGCCAGACCGTCATCCGGCTATTCGGTCTCCAACAGCGCAACCGGACAATGCGCGAATGCCTGCGCGAGCGGAATCGCCGCCCCATCTTCGCGCTTTTCGGTCGAGATTTTTGCGCCCGTGAGCGCATCGCGGAAACTGGACTGCTTGATCTTACGCGGCAGCGTCAAAACCGTGTCGCCCCAGACCTCGCCGATGGGCGCCGAATTCGCTTCGAACAGCCGGAGAAAGAAACGGCCCGCCAGCGCGATTAGCGTCTTGCGGCCCAGCGTGCGCGCGAAACCAATCACGTGATTCGCCCGGTTTCCGCTCGCCATTAATGCCGTGTAAGAACCCTCCGCAAAAAGCGCGCGCTGCTCTCTGCGCAATCGGAGCGCACTGCTGGTCAGATAAAGCTTAATAGCGCCATCGCACGGATTCGAAACCAAGCGATCCACCAGCGCTGCACGATCCTGTTCCGCTTGCGCGCGGATTTTCACGAGCATCTGGAGCCGCAGTTCAAAATCCACTGGACGCCGATTGTCCGGGTCAACCAAATCGAAGCACCACAACTCATTTCCCTGATAAAAGTCGGGCACTCCGGGCGAAGCGATTTTCAGCAGTACCTGAGAAATAGAGTTCCAAATCCCAGCCCTTGCGATGGGCGCTTGAAACTGGCGAAAGTCCGCGAGAAACGCATTGTCCGGCGACGGGTCCAGAATGTTCCGGACGAACTGCTGCACCGCTTGATCGTATTCGACATTCGGACTGATCCAACTGGTGTGGACCTTCGCCTCATGCATGGCCTTTTCCATGTACTGCTGCATCCGCTGCACGTAACCGGCGTGTTCTTCCGGATTCATGGGCAGCAGCGGCCACGTTCCCACCAGAGTTTGATAAAGAAGATACTCCTCGTTCGCACCCGGCGCCGCGATTTCGCCAACTTTCGTTTTCCCGGCCTGGTTCATCTGCTCCCAACGCCGGATGGCACGATACCATTCCGCCGGCATCTCGGAAAGCACATTGATCCGCGCCCGAACATCCTCTCCCCGCTTGGTATCGTGCGTGGATGTAGCGCTCATGCTATTCGGCCACAGCTCGCGGCGGATCAAATTCTTCCGATGAAAAGCGGTTACGGATATTCCGAATCGCTCAGGACCGCCGCCCACTTCATTCAACGAGGCCAGCGGATAGTAGCGATAAAACGCGGTATCTTCTACGCCTTTCGCCATCACCGGCGAGGTGAGCTGTTGAAAGCGCATGGCGAACAGATGTCTTTCGGCTCGCTGCGCTTCGTCCAGGCCTTCGGGATGTTCGAGCAGCAACAGGCTTTGGATAAAGTTGAACACGGATTCGTTGACCGCCGGATTACGGCGCTTTGCTTCACGAATCGCGATGTTGATCTGACGCCGATCTTCCGGATCCACCTCTTTGTCGTCGGCGCGAATGTACGTTCGATAGACCGGGAACGCCGCTATTACTTCGCGCAGCGCATCGCGCAGATTTTCCAGCGTGAAATCCCGCGACCAGCGGTGATGTTCCGAAATGCGGTCCAGCTTTTGCGAAAGAACATTCAACTCGCTTGACATCGCCACTTGCAGAATCAGCCGCTTGGTGTCGCACACCAGATCGGCGAACTCGGGCGACCGGCCAGTGAATCGCTCATACAGCTGCTCAAAGGCTTTTTGCTTGGTGTGGTCCACGAAAATTCCGTTCAGCCGATTGAGAAATCCGTATCCAGTTGTCCCTTCAATGGCCCAGGAAGTCCGCAACGGTTCACTTCCCACCAGGATCTTTTCGGCGGCGATATAAAACGTCCGCTCGGCGCCATTGCGGTGTCCATTGCCGTTGCCATTTCGCTTAGCCAATCCGATTTGCGTCTTGGTGGCGTCCTGCAGATAGCGGAAATATTTTTCCGGCTCGAATAGCCCGTCCGGATGATCCACGCGCAATCCAGTGACGTGGCCTTTGCTCACCAAATCGAAAATCAGGGCGTGGACCGGCGCGAACACTTCCGGATCTTCCACGCGAATCGCGGCCAGATCGTTAATATCGAAAAATCTGCGGTAGTTGATTTCGTCGGTCGCGACCCGCCAGAAGCTCAGGCGATACGCTTCGCTATCCAGCAATCTTTCCAGCCGATCGAAACTGCGCGGATTGCCGCGCTGGCCATTGATCTCGGCCAACGTCGCTTCGAGCGCCTGCAACGTTTCCGGACTCGCGTTGCAAAGAGCCGCGAGCCGCTTTTTGGCGATCTCTTTTTCGCGCTGCCGTTCGCGGATGCGCGCTTCGTCGGTCTCCTGGTTGTCCGCCAGGTGGCTCAGCGCCGTGACGATGCTCTCGAACTCCGCAACATGCTCATGCTCCGGAGTCAACTTGTCCCGCAACTTCGCCGCCGCCGGCTCCAAAATCATGATCCAGGTGCGAGGTGCAAGCGGTAACGGAGTCTCATAGAACGCCACCTTCAGCTCGTCGTCCTGGTACACGACGCGGATTTCCTGATTCTCGAGGGCGCGGCCGTACTGATCCCCCAACACCGGCAATAATACTTTGTTCGCGAGTTCGGCCTTGGGCGGATGCCATTCAATATCGAAGAAGCGCGCGAATGGACTGCTGGGACCATTTTCGAGCACATCCCACCACCAACGATTGGATGGATGCGAAATGCACATGTGATTCGGCACCACATCCACCACCAGGCCCATCGCGCGCGATTGCAGACTTTCCGAGAGTTTGAGGAACGACTCCTCATCGCCGATCTCGGGATTATACCGGGCATGGTCGGTAACGTCGTAGCCGTGCAAGCTGCCCGGACGCGCCATCAAAAATGGTGACGCGTAGAGATCGGAGATGCCAAGCTCATCCAGATAGCCGGCGATATCCGCCGCTTGCTGGAACGTGAACGATCGATTAAATTGGAGCCGATAGGTTGCGGCGGGCGTGTATACAGGTTCAGTTTTCCTGCGCTGCATGGACGTGGGCGGTTGCTTTCCCTCGTTGGACGCCCCCGCAGCAATAAGATTACTTACTAAGCCGGCGTACAGCAAGCGCCGGATTATGAGTTACTTGCGCGCTTTAGCCGCTTTGTAATCCGCCACCAGCCGCTTGGCGATTTTGTCCGCCACGTCGGCGCTCGCGCCCATGAATTTGCCGCCGAGGCTTTCGGCGGTAGCCGACCAAATTATATCGCCGTCCTTGCCGACAAGGCGCACGGTTGCGATGGCCTCATGTTTGCGCTCTTCCGTATGCCGGCTCGTGTTTTCCCCAATAGACATCCCGGCGTAATGATTGTTGGTGCTGCTGGCATAATTCCGCGTGCTGGCGCTGCCGCCTTCGCCCACTTGCGTGTGCGCGTTGAGGCCTTCCGACGATTGAAACGTGTCGGTAAAGACTTCATCTTCCCCCGCGCCCTTCAAGACCGCATCGGCTTTGTCTTCCTTTTCTGTAATGATGAACAGCTTGGATCGCTGCAGGCTGGTCATCAGCAGTTCGCGAATCTGGATAGCCGTGTCGCCGCCGGTCAAGATGTCGATGTAAATCCGGCGGACTTTCGCGAGCTGTCCCGCGGTTTCCTCCTCGGGAGGGCGGTCCTCATCGGCGGCGTGGGCAAACGGGACCGTCAGCATCAAAATGTACAAGAGCGGCGCCACTCATCACCCCTTTCCGGCTTTTCGCGCATCGTCATCCTGGAACTCTACCTTGCGGCCCGTGCGCGCTTCCAGACTCACCAGCATCATCCGGATGTCGTCCTTACTCACGCGAAATACCATTGCCTGTTGGCGATTGTCTTCATCCGAGTAGCCAACGGTCAAGAAGTGGGTGCGCTTCTTCGCGAGCAGAAGCAACGGCGAAAGCAGCGCCGCCGCGATGTACCGGCGATCCACTTTCTGCCCATACTCCAGCAGATTGATCTTGTCGTAAGGGACACGCCAACTGGCCTTCTTGGAATAGAAAACAAAATATTGCTCATCCACGGCGGTGACAGTTCCTGAACAGCCGTCCGGAATCTGCAAGATAGTCCCACCTACATATTCCGCGTGTCCGCCATGACTACCACCCCACAGCAACGCGGATACGACAACAAACACCACAGCAGCTCTCAGCGATGTCATAATCGGATTAGTAGTGGTATCCGCCTGAAACTCTCACCGATGTACGTCGCAGAATCCCCGGCTCCAAGAAAGAAACGTCGTTGTTCGCGTGTGGCTCCGGCGCCGTTTGTCCCCAATCCAAAAGCTTGGCCGGACGTTGGCTTACACGCCGCCTGGCTCGGACATAGCACAGTGCTGCTGAAGCTCGACGGCTTCACCATCCTCACCGACCCTATCCTCGGAAATCGATGTGGTATCCGTATGGGTCCAGTAACGGTGGGGCTAAGACGGCTCGTTGCGCCTGCGCTGCGCCGGCCCGAGTTGCCGCACATCGATCTGATCCTGCTCTCGCACGCGCATTTCGATCATTTCGATCTGGCCACGCTACGCAGCTTCGAACGATCGGGCGCCACGGTGGTCACCGCGCCCCGCACTAGCGATTTGTTGCGCGCTCGCCGCTACAAGAGCGTCCAAGAAGTCGGATGGGGCGAACGCGTTCGAGTTGGGCCCCTCAGCATTTTAGGCATCGAAGTGAGGCATTGGGGCGCGCGGATGCAAACCGACACGTACCGCGGATTCAATGGCTATCTGATCGAGACCAAGCGGCATCGCGTGGTATTCGGCGGCGACACCGCGTTCACGGACACATTTCGCGCCGCGCGCGGATCGCGTCCGGTGGATCTGGCGATTCTGCCCGTCGGCGCGTATGATCCGTGGATCCGGGTGCACTGTAATCCGGAGCAAGCCTGGCGCATGGGC
>DATGIH010000004.1:0-11848 GCA_035295865.1 Bryobacteraceae bacterium | reverse complement strand
ATCGCGGACCTCGCAGCGTCCTGCGTCGCTGGTTATTTGTTGTTTCTCGATCCACGCAAGCGTCCCTGGATGATCACTCTCTGCCTGGCAGCTCTCGGGCTCCTCGCCGGTTTTCATCAAAGCAATCTTGCTCTTCTCGCGCCCATGATTGTTGTCGCTGCCATCCGCCAATGGCGTTCCGCTCCACGCGCGGTCCTGGTGGGTGCCATCTGCGGCGCGCTGTGTTTTCTCGCGTGGTACATTCCGTTGGCCCACACCGTTGGAGGATTCGGCGCTCTCTCCCAATTGACCTCCGCCCAATTCCATGACGCGGCCGCGAAATCGTCCATCTTCTACGGCGCCCCACTCAGAAGCCATCTCAGCATGACCCTGAACAATTGCATTTACGTGGGCATGAATGTGGCACCGTGGCTGATCGCATTCGGATGGCCCCGGCCGTCGCGCAATCTCTGGCTCTATGCACTCTGGCTGGCGCCTACCGCCATCGTCCTGCTCGGAGTCCACAGCGGCAGGGCAGGGTACTGGCTGATCGCTTTTCCGCCTCTATTGTTGCTGTGCGCCGCCTCCGGCCGATTGCGAACATCCACCACCCTAGCTGCCCTACTGGCATCGCTCGCAATCTCCTATTTTCCATACGGCATCCTGCAATCCTCAAAAATCGCGCCGGTCTCCTATGTGTTCTACCGCAGCACCCCACGCATTGCACTCGACGTGGAACAAAGCCAGCGCGAACTCGATCGCACCCTGCGCGAACTCGCACCGCAACCAATAGTCTGCGCCCGCGATGTCCCGGAAGCTCCCAACATCCGCACCGTAACGTACGATTTTCCCAACTACAATTGGATCTTGCCAAGTGCGGCCCCTGCCTACTCTATCTGGCTCTTCGACCAACGCGGACCCATTGGTCCCAATTGGCACGAAATCGCAAGAGACGAGCTATGGTCCATCTGGGAGACCAAGCCCCAATCCCTAAACCCTAATCCCTAAACACCCGTCCCCCCTTCATCACGAACCTCACTCGCCGCACCGCCGTAATATCCTCCAGCGGATTGCCCGACACGGCGACGATATCGGCTTCCATGCCTGGCGCAACGCTTCCGATCTTGTCCGCCATTCCGAGGGACTCCGCCGCGAGCGACGTTCCGCTCACAATCGCCTCCATAGGTGGCTGCCCGCCATCCTTCACCCGATAAACAAACTCCTCGGCATTTCGTCCATGCGCGCCGGCCACGGCATCGGTTCCCAGCACGATCTTCACGTGATGCGCCATGGCTCGCTTAAAAACATCGGACATCATCGGCAGCGCCTTCTCCATGAACGCGAAGCCTTCTTCGGTGTAATTGCCGATCCCCAAAAACTTTGGCTTATTGTCGAGATAATTGTGCAGCACCAGAAAATTCGGATCGAAGTACGTCCCATGATCCGCGATCATCTGAAGCGTCGCATCATCCAGCAGCGCGCCGTGCTCCACCGATGTACAGCCCGCTTTCACCGCAGCCTGCGCGCCACCTGGCGCATGGGCATGAACGACGGATCGCAAACCCAGTGCCTTGGCCTCGCTGCACGTGGCTAACACTTGCTCATCCGTCATCGTCTGCTTGCCGCCATCGCGAATGCTCGCGGTTGCGAACAGCTTGATCACATCCGCGCCGTCCTCTTTCATCTTGCGCACGTAGGCACGAATCTTTTCCGGATCGCCCGTATTCTCTGTCACCGCCCGCAGCGATGTAAGAATGCGCGGACCTGGAATCAAGCCGCGATTAATCAAATCCCGCAGAGGACCGTCGATCGCCGACCCCACGCTTTGTACCGTAGTGAATCCGCCCATCAGCGTCGCGTAAGCATTGCCGGCGGCATAAAGCGCGGATTGCTCCGGAGTCTCTTTGCTCCCCGGCCCACCTTGCTCCAGGCGGTTTTCGGAATTGAAGTGCCAGCCCAAATGAACATGCGTATCGATCCACCCCGGCATCACGGTCAGTCCGGTCAGATCGTACGTCGCCTTCCCATTCGCATCCTCAATCCGCGCAATGCGGCCGTTGTCCACAACGATCATCTTGTTGTGCAGCACGTCGCCGCGTCCGTCAAGAATGATGGAAGCCTTGATGAGGATCGTTTGCGCGGAAGCAGCCACGCACATCAATGACGCAATCCCGGTAGCTCTTCTCATATGGTCCAGTAGTGTACCAAGCGGCTAACGAGAAAACAGAAACGAAAACACGAGAAACGACCTAGTAGAAACATACTAGAAGGCAAATTAGCGGGTACGAGTTAAGCTATTTGGAAAGGGTCATGCAATCCAAGTTGTTTAAGTGGACCGCTGCGGCGTTCCTCGTCCTTCTTCTGAACACCGCCTACATCGCAGCGTTTGCCTCGCCAACCATCTTTTATATGGGCAACGTCCTGGCCCATCTGGTGCTGGGCGCAGTGCTCGCTGCCGCGGTTGTCTTCCTCATCGCAAAGAATGCGGATCTTCGCCAAAACATCTCTACCGCGCTTGTTTTCTTCTTGATTGCCTTCCTTGCAGCCGTCTATCTAACGGTAGCAGGCAACGTCCATGCGCATCGCTGGGTTTTGTGGATTCACATCGCAGCCTCACTGCTCGGCGTGCTCGCACTCATTCCTTACGCATGGAAGCAGGCGCGGTTTCGCCCGGCTTTCCAATTTGCCCTGGCGCTGCTTGTGCTGTTTCCGGTCGCTTCCTACGCGTATCGCAAGCTCAATCCGAATCCCAACGATCGCATTCACAATCCGCACACCGCGCCGATCACTATGGAGGGCGAAGGCGGCGGACCCAAATCGCCATTCTTCCCCTCGTCCGCGAAAACCAACGTCGGCGGCATCATCCCTTCCAATTTCTTCATGGACTCCGCCGCTTGCGGTGAATGCCACAAAGAGATCTATCAACAGTGGAAAAGCTCGGTCCATCACTTCGCGTCGTTCAACAATCAGTTCTATCGAAAAGCCATCGAGTACATGCAGGACACCATCGGAACCAAGCCCAGCAAATGGTGTGCCGGGTGTCACGATCACGCTGTCTTCTTTAACGGCCGCTTTGACCGTCCCATTAAGGAACAGATCGACACTGAAGAAGCACACGCCGGCTTGGCTTGCACAAGCTGCCACGCCATTACCCATGTCGATAGCTCAATGGGCAATGGCGGATTCACCATCGAATATCCGCCGCTGCACGAATTGGCAACCAGCAAAAATCCGGTGATCCACGCGCTGGATCATTTTTTGACCTATCTCAATCCGGAGCCGCATCGCCAGACGTTTATGAAGCCGTTCATGCGGCAGGATGCTCCCGAATACTGCTCCGCTTGTCACAAAGTCCATCTGGATGTTCCGGTGAACAACTACCGCTGGTTCCGCGGCTTCAACGATTACGACAATTGGCAAGCCAGCGGAGTTTCCGGACAGGGTGCCCGGTCGTTTTACTACCCGGCCAAAAGCTCCACTTGCGTGGATTGCCACATGCCACTCGTGCCCTCTCAAGATCCGGGCAATCATGACGGCCAGATTCATTCGCATCGGTTTCCGGCCGCGAATACCGCTCTCGCCTACGTGAACAAGGACGACGGCCAGTTGAAAGCGGAAGAAGACTTCTTGAAATCCGGATTTATCACCGTGGATATCTTCTCGGCAACACCCGTTGACGCGCATAAGGGCGAAACCGAAATGGTTCGCCGGTCGGGCGAGGGCCCGCAGCTCATGTCCGGGTTTGCGGTGGGCGAGGAGGCTGATCAGCAGCGCGACGTGGTGATTCGCGAAGTCGGGCAAGTCGCCGCGCCGCTCGACAAAGCCGCCCCGGTACTAGCCCCGGGTTCCACGGCGCGCGTGGATGTGGTGGTCCGGACGCGAAAGATCGGGCATTTCTTCCCGGCCGGGACTGTCGACGCCTTCGATGTATGGCTGGAGTTGCAGGGTCGTGATGCCGATGGCCGTGTCATTTTCTGGAGCGGGGAAGTGGAAGACAACGGCCGAGGTCCGGTGGAACCGGGCGCCCATTTTTACAAAGCCTACCAGCTCGACGCCGCGGGCAATCAAATAAATAAACGCAACGCCTGGCAGGCGCGCAGTGTTCTTTATGTGCACTTGATCCCGCCCGGGGCCGCCGATGTGGCTCACTATCTGGTACGGATTCCCAAAGACGCGGCGGGACCCATTAGGCTCGAAGCCAAGTTGAATTACCGCAAGTTCTCGCACTACTACACGCAATTCGCATTCGCCGGACAGCCCGCGCCCGGCCAGGATCCATCGCTGCTCGGTCCCGATCACAACAGCTTGAAATATCTGTTCAACGTCGGGAACATTCCGGCCAACGTCTCAAGCGAAATCAAGGGCGAGATTCCCAACATTCCAATCGTGACCCTGGCCCGGGCGGAAACGAAACTGGCCGTCGGTTCCGGTCAAACGCAATGGAAGCCCATCGTGACCAAGCCCGACCGCGAGCGCTGGAACGATTGGGGCATCGGCCTGCTGCTGCAAGGCGATCTGAAGGGCGCCGAATATGCGTTCCGCAAAGTGACGGAAGCGGAACCCGGATATGCCGATGGATGGCTCAACGTGGCACGCGCGCTGATTCAGGAGGGCGAAACGGACGCCGCGAAACCCTTCATCCAAAAAGCGCTGGCGCTGAATTCGAAACTGGGCCGTATCTGGTACTTCAAAGCGCTCGCCGAGAAAGCGGACGGTGACTACGACGCCGCGCTCGCCTCCCTTAAAGTTGCCGCGCAAATGTATCCGCGCGACCGCGTCGTCCTAAACCAAATGGCTCGTATGTTGTTTTTGAAGCGTGACTACGGCGCAGCAATTAAAGTATTAGATCAGGTGTGCGACGTGGATCCGGAAGATTTGCAGATGCACTACACCGCGATGCTCTGTTATCGCGGATTAGGCGACCAGGAGAAAGCCGCGCGCGAGCAAAAGCTGTTCCAGCGATTCAAAGCCGAGGAGTCAGCGCAATCCATCACGGCCTCGCGCCGCCTGCAGAGCCCGGAAGACAACAACGAGCGCCAACAAATCCACGACCATGAAAGCATATCGCTCGCACTACCGAACCGCGACCGCAAGGGAGCGTACGCAGGAGCCGGGTCCAAATGAAGACCGTTATCACCGTGACTGCCGCCCTAGCAGTCGCCATCTTATTAGCAGCCACCGAACCGGCAACCAGCGTTCACTTCACCGACATCACCACAGCGGCCGGCATCAAATTCCACCACAACGCCGGAAAAACCGGCAAGAAGTATCTCCCCGAAACCATGGGCTCGGGCGTCGCGTTCTTTGATTTCGACGGTGACGGTTGGCAGGACCTTCTGTTTGTCAACAGTAAAGACTGGACTCCGCGCGGCCACAAATCGCTACCTGCTCTTTATCACAACAATCACGACGGGACATTCACCGACGTAACGGCTGGCAGCGGCTTGGATGTAGAGATGTACGCGATGGGCGTTGCGGTCGCCGATTACGACAACGACGGCCGCGACGACGTTTACGTCACGGCGATTGAAGGGGACCGTTTATTCCACAACGAGGGCCACGGCAAGTTTCGCGACGTCACGGCGGCATCCGGAATCCATAATGCGAACTTCGGAACCAGCGCCGCCTGGTTCGATTACGATCGCGATGGAAAAGTCGACCTCTTCGTCGCGAACTACGTGCAGTGGACCGAGAAGGGAGATATCAAGTGCTCGCTCGACGGCGCAGTTCGCTCGTACTGCACGCCGGAATCCTACAAAGGCTCGAAATCGCGCCTGTTTCATAATCTCGGCGGCGGCAAGTTCGAAGACGTTACCGACAAGGCCGGGCTCGGCGAACCATCCAGCAAATCGCTCGGCGTAACCGTCCTCGACTATAACGGCGATGGTTGGCCAGATCTCTTCATCTCGAATGACACGCAGCCCAACAAGCTGTATCGCAACAATCGCAACGGTACATTCACCGAAGAAGGGATGGTGGCGGGCGTCGCATTCGGCGAAGACGGCGTGGCGCGCGGCGCGATGGGTGTGGATTCGGCGGATTACGATCGCTCCGGCCGGCCGCACTTACTGGTCGGGAATTTTTCGAACCAGATGCTTGGTCTGTATCACAACGAAGGCACGGGGCTATTTGTGGATGAGGCTCCAAGCTCGAGCGTCGGGCGCTCCAGCCTCCTTACCCTAGCGTTCGGAGTGTTTTTCTTCGATTACGATCTGGACGGCTATCCGGATATCTTTGCCGCCAACGGCCACATCGACGAAGAGATCAATCGCGTGCAGCCGAAAGTTCGTTATCAGCAAGCGCCGTTGTTATTCCGCAATCTTGGGCAACGGCGTTTTGAGAATGTCAGTGCAGCCATGGGCGCCGATTTCAATCGGGCGATCGTCGCGCGCGGCGCTGCGTATGCAGATTTCGATCACGACGGCGATCTCGACATCGCGATCAGCACCAATAATGGTCCCGCGTATCTGTTCCGAAACGATGGCGGGAACCGGAATCATTGGTTGAACGTCCGTCTCATTGGGACCAAGTCCAATCGTGACGGCATCGGTGCGGTGGTGCGCATCGAAAGCGCATCGGGGAAACAGTGGAACATGGTCCGCAGCGGCTCCAGTTACTGCTCGCAAAGCGACCTCGCTCTTACCTTTGGACTGGGCGCTGACACAAAAGTTAGTAAGCTCCAAATCGAGTGGCCCAGCGGTATAAAACAACAACTTAGCGACGTATCTGTTAACCAGTTCCTAAAAATCGAAGAGCCGAAATAGTCGAACTTTCCCGAACCTTTCGCCGGTTTGTTTCGTCTATATAGGCATGATCCGAGCACACGTCCAATCCATCGCAAGAGTTGAGGCTTGGCGCGCGTATCAGAGAGCTTTTCACGAGTTTTCAGACTGCGTTCGTCACCTGCAAACGCTCACTACCGATCCGCATCCCAATCGCACAGCGATTGAAGCGGCGCTGGTGGACGTGGAGAAGTCCCGCGTAATTTACGACCAGACGCGCGATGTACTGGCGCGCGAATTGCTGCCTGCATCGCAAAAAACAAAATTCCCCACTATTGATCCGCCCGAGGCTATCACGGAAAGAGTAAAGAGCATCGCAGAACTGCTTTGGGAGAGCGCCGGACGGCCCGAAGGAACGGCCGAAGAAGACTGGCATCTGGCGGAAGAGATCGTCAAGCGCGCGGCTACCGCCGCTTAGCTATTCTTGACAAGCCGGAGGCTTGTCCCACTTCTACGCTCCGCAACATTTCTTGAACTTTTTGCCGCTGCCGCAGGGACAGGGATCGTTACGCCCGATTTTGGCCGAAACGGCCGGTTCGGATTCCGATTCTGCTTCATCGTCTTCGAAATCCTCGTCATCTCCTGAGAACACCGGCTTCTTGCCATGCAGGATGAGGCGCTGGTCGAGCGCGATCTGGACCAACTCCTCTTCGTCGATCTTGAATCCGCCGGCGGCGTCTTCGATTTTGTTGAGCAGAGATTGGATGCGCCCCTGCGATGTTTCTCCGGGCACCGACAAGGCGTAAGCGAATAGGGCGTCGGCGCGGAATTCTTCGCTTGCAAAGAATTTCGCAATGCGGGGCGCTTCGCTTTGCAAATTAAGATAGCCGGTGGCCCAGATTGCCTGGCGCTTGATCTCGGTATCGGGATCGTCCAAATGCCGCGGCGGGTACTCCGAGAAACGTTTATCGAAAGAGCGGCCCATGGCTTTGAGGGCTTTGGCGCGGCCGCGCGGATCGTTATACAAACGTTCGATCGCTTCGAAAACTTTGGCGTTGTCGCTATGTGTTGCGAGACCGACGGCGGCGCCGCCCCGTTCTTCGACGGAAGCCTCGGAACTGGTCAAAACTGCGAGCAGCGCCTTTCGGATTTCTGGTTCATTGGCGATCTCCCCGAGCGTCTCCCAGCACTCGGCACGAACATTGTGATCCGGGTCATTTCGCGCCACATCGAGCAGGCTCGCACGGGCTCTGTCGCCGAACTCGTGAGCGCGATAAAACGCCGCGACGTCGGTTTTCAGCTCGGACGAACCGCTGCGCAGCATCTCGATCCGGGTGTTTTCGTCCAAAACATCAACTGGGGGAGATGTTTTTTCCGGATACATCGGCCAGATGTCGAACTTTTCGGCTTCCGGTTGGGCGGGCCTGGTTGGCGAGGAGAGTTCTTGAATGTAGCTTTTGATCCGGAACGCGTCAGTACTTGACGGATCGAGTCCAGCAAGAGCCTTCTCGAGCGACGGGATGGCCGCCGGGTCGCCGTACATACCAAGCAACAGTGCCGCGTCCCACTCGTCGTCCTCCAACTTACGGAGAAGCGCGTTCAAGATGCGCTCGTCACGGATGCCGAGCTGCGAAAGCAGGAACGGCACATCGCCCGTATCTTCGCCTTTCGCTTCGAGTTCGGCAAGAAGCGCGAGCAGCGGATCCACCGACTCGGCGCCGAACTGAACGATCGCCTCCACCAGATCGTCCTGGATGTCGAGCGGATTGCGCCGCGCAAGATTCACCAGGAAGGGAACTGCCTCCGGCGCTCGCAGGTGCCGGAAGAGATCCACTAAGAGATCGTCGATCTCCAGCGGGTCGTCTTCGTGATCTTGGGCGGTGAACTGAACGATGGCCGGAAGGCTAGCCTCCGGCCGATCGAGAATTGCGTGTAGAAAACGATGGTCGAGGCCGATGTAGCCGGCGGCGGCGGCTTTCAACAACCGCTCGGGCGGGACCTCGGCCAGCCGTTCTGGATCGAGAATCAGGTCTGGTTCCAGGCTAATCTTCTTTGACTACGTGAACGGTGATTTCGGCCGGCACTTCCTTGTGCAGCCGAATGGTGACTTTGTGATCGCCGAGCGTTTTGATCGGTTCGTCGAGCGCGACCTTACGGCGCTCGATGTTGTAGCCCTGCTTTTCCAGCGAATCGGCGATATCTTTCGCCGTGACGGAACCGAAGAGTTGATCGTTTTCGCCGGCTTTTTGCTTGATCGTGACGCTGACGTTCGCCACCATCTTGGCCAGCTCGGAGGCATCGGAAACCAGCTTCGCTTCCTTGCGCAGATGCGACTGGCGTTCCTGCTCCACGATTTTTTTGTTGGCTTCGGTGGCGGCCACCGCCAGCCGCTTGGGCAGAAGAAAATTGCGCGCGAACCCCGGCGCCACTTTCACCAGTTGGCCGCGTGCGCCCAGTTTTTCTACATCTTCTCTCAGAATGACTTCCATGATGACCCTTCCTTAAATGGGCGACGCGAACGGAATCAGCACGATGTTGCGTGCCTGCTTGATCGCTTCGGCTAAGCGGCGCTGGTGCGGAGTGCAAACGCCGGAGATGCGGCGCGGAACGATTTTGCCGCGCTCGGAAATGAACGACATGAGCATCCTCACGTCTTTGTAATTGATATCGTCGATCTTTTCGACGCAGAACCGGCATACTTTCTTGCGCCGGAAGTATTGTTTCTTGGTGGCCATCGCCTTGTCGCCGCCGGTGGGGCGCTGGGATGCGCTAATGGGACGTCCGCCTCTCTGTTCCGCCATGTTGATCTCCTATTCTTTCTCCGCCGGAGTGGGAGCTCCGGGCATGGGAGCGCCGGGCCGTGGTCCGGCTTCCGGTGCACCCGCCATCGCGTGTTCCATGGATGGCGCGCTGGGCGCCGCCACCGGAACCGCCGGCTTGCGTGCCGCGCGCTTGTCACGATGCTTCTTGCGCTTCGCGATTTTCTTCAGCTTTTCGTCGATGCGCACGGTGAGAAATTTCATCACCTGATCCTGCACACGAAGCTGGCGTTCCAGTTCGCGAACGGTTTCAGGCTTGGCTGTGAATTGCAGCAGCACGTAATAACCTTCGGTGCGCTTTTGCACGCGATAGGCGAGCTTGCGGACGCCCCACTTGTCCACTTTGTCCACGTTGCCGCCTTGTCCGGCGATCAGCGTAGTGAGCCGCTCAATCAATTGGTCGGTTTCTTCTTCCGGCAAATCGGGCCGGACGATAAACAACTCTTCGTAGATCCTCATTCTTCCTCGTTTAAGCCTGGGGCGCGACGATTGTATTTCGCCATGGACTTTTCGACGCCTTCAGCAATTATGGATTCCACTGCCTGCGATGCATAATCCAGCAGCTCGTCCAATTCCACCTTCTGCGCCCGATTCAACTTCCCGAGCACAATGCGAGCGCCATCTCTTTCGCGATGGCCCCCGTGAATCCCCAGGCGAACCCGGGGGAAATCTTTGGTTCCGGCGATGCGAATCACCGAATCCACTCCACGATGCCCAGCGGCCGAGCCATTGGGCCGGATCCGCACCGACTGCCAGGGCAGATCCAGTTCGTCGTAGATCAAAATCAGATCCGCCGGCGCAATCTCATGCTTCACCAACAAACCTTGCACCGACTCGCCGCTAACATTCATGAACGTCTGCGGCTTGGCCAGCAACACTCGCTTGGCCGAGATCGTTCCATTTCCTACCAGGGCGCGCGAATCCTTGCGGCCGATTTTAATTCCGTTCCGGGCCGCCAGCCGATCGACTACGAGAAATCCCAAGTTGTGCGGCGTTTCTGCGTAATCTTCGCCCGGATTGCCGAGCCCCACAACGAGCTTTTCGAACTCTGCCATCTCGAATGCAGGAACCCGGATTCATCCAACTACTTCTTCTTGCCTTTGTCGCCGGCCTTATCGCCCGCCGCTTCCGCGCCTTCCTCTTCCTTCTTGCCCTTCTTGATAACTTCGGGTTCAGCCGGGGTAGCAGCTTCAGCGACGCCTTCGGCAGCCGGAGTGGCAACCTCTTCCGCCTTCATGGTGACGACGTGCGCGATCACCTGATCCGGCGAGCTGACCAGCTTCATTGAGCCGGACATCGGAATTTCGCTGGCGCGTAGATTTTGGCCGATCATCAACTCGCTGACATCCACGGTGAAGGAGTCCGGAATTTCGTCCGGCAGGCACTGGATTTCCACTTCGCGCGTAATGACTTCGAGCAAGCCGCCCTGCAGCTTCACGCCCTTGGGCTCACCGGTGGTCTGTACACGAACCTTCACGTCGATGCGGACCGAAAGATCGATGCGCTTCAAATCGACGTGCAGCAACGTGTCCTTCACCGGATCGCGCTGCCAATCGACCACCATCACCGGAGTATTTTCGCCGCCTTGCAGGGCGAGGTTGAAGATGGTGTTGTGTCCGGTGTTGCTGTGCAGAATCTTGTTGACTTCCTTCGGGTTGATCGAGACTGCGACCGAGGGGCCATTGGCTCCGTACAGCACGGCGGGAGCGGATCCCTTGACGCGCAGACGGCGAGCTTCATTCTTGCCGCGGGTATCGCGCGGCTCGGCGTTAACTGTAATATCTTTTCTCATTCGTATCCACTCCAGCAGGCACTCGCCCGCGCTAATTCTACAGGCTTGAGCCTGCTCACTTCTCTAAATGAATAGGGTGCTTACGGAACCGTCCTCGTGAATTGACTGAATGGCGCGCGCCAGCAACGGCGCGACGTTCAGCGTCTTGATGCGGGAGCAGCGCTTGGCGTCCTCCCGAAGCGGAATGGAGTTGGTAACCACCACTTCCTGAAGTTTCGATTCCTCGATGCGTTCCACAGCCGGTCCGGAAAGCACGGCATGGGTGGCGCAAGCAGTGACGCTCAACGCACCCGCCTTTAAAACCGCTTCGACGCCTTTGGTAAGCGTCCCGGCTGTATCAATCAAATCGTCCACAATCAAACAATGCCGCCCCTCCACCTCGCCGATAATGTTCATCACTTCCGCGACGTTCACATCGGTCCGGCGTTTATCGATAATCGCCAGCGGGGCGTTCATATGCTTGGCGAAAGCGCGCGCGCGCTCCACACCACCGGCATCCGGCGAAACAATTGTCATGTCCCTGCGCCCGATGGAGT
>DATGIH010000003.1:0-43503 GCA_035295865.1 Bryobacteraceae bacterium | reverse complement strand
AGGTGACGGTCTGCCATCCGGCGCCCAGCATTTCCTTCAACACCGGATCGGTCAGAAGGCGCTCGGTATTGGCGACATTCCCCTCTTTGGTTTTGGGGCCGCGCAACCGGTCAATCGCGCCGCCCAGCGCGCGCATTGGGCTGAACGAATTGACGGCGTGCGATTCCGCCGCATCCACCACAATGTTTTGCGCGGAGGCGAGCGACGTCAGCCCAAGCAGCAGCCAACCGAACCGCGACCGCAAGGGAGCGTGCGCATTTTTTAACTTAAAATCCATTTGCCATCCTCAAATTTCGCCGTCTGCTCGGTCCAGGTTCCGAACTTCGAAGCCATCTGCCCGCCATCCACAAACAGCGTGACACCAGTGATAAACGAAGCCAGATCGGATGCCAAAAACACGGCCGCGTTCGCTACTTCTTCCGGCTTCCCACCGCGTCCAAGCGCGATGTGCCGGAAATATTCGCGCAGAATCGCCGGATTGTCGAACGATGCCTGCGTTAGCCGCGTGTGAATCAATCCTGGACACACCGCGTTCACGCGAATCCCGTGCGGCCCCAGCTCGTTCGCCGCCGTATGCAGCAACCCGAGCAATCCGGATTTGCTCGCGTTATAAGCAATCAGCCGCTGCTCGCCATCGAAGCTATTCGTCGACGCCGTCAGCACAATCGATCCACTGCGGCGGGCCTTCATTAAGCGCGCGGCGGTCTGCACTGTGTGAAAAGCGCCGGTGAGATTCAGCGCGATGGTTCGATTCCACGCTTCGATATCCAACGACAGAAAATCGCTCTCGATCACCAACCCGGCGTTCACCATCACGACATCCGGAACCGCGGGCAGCGATGCAAAAGCGCGCTCGATCTGCGACCGGTCTGAACAATCTGCAACCATCCCGTGCGCGTTGAATCCCGCCGCCACATCCGCAGGACGCTCGCGCTCCAAATCCAGAATCCACGTCTCGGCGCCGGATGCCGCTAACTGCCTCGCGATCGCCAGCCCGATGCCGTTTGCGCCGCCGCTAACGACGGCGAGTTTGCCTTTGAAATCGATCTGCATGTTTTAGTTTTTGAGTACCGCGTGCCTTCGAAGAATCTCCAGGGTTTTGTCAATCGGCAGCGCTTCTACGGTATGGCCCCGGCGCGTCGTTGTGGTCGCGCGAAACAGCGAGTTGATGACCGCCTCCTCCGTCGCCTCAATCGCGGCCAAAAACAAAGGCGACATTGTGTCGTTGCTTAACAACGGTGCCGGCGGGGAAGTCGTGAACGCGATCGCATAATCTCCGCTGCCATTGTTCCCGGATGAACCAGCGCGTCCCAGGCCAAGCATGCTGCGCGCGGCCAGCCGTTTCAAATTGCGCGCGTCGACCGGAGCGTCGGTAGCGATCACGATCATCACCGAACCTTTGGCGGGTTTCGCCATCTCGCGCGCGGCATTGTCCTTCAGCTCCATTCCCACGGGCGCACCCGCAATCGTCAAATATCCGCCGAAGTTGGTTTGCACCAGGACGCCCACCGTATGCCCGTCGCTCAGTTTTCGCGAGGCCGTTCCGATGCCGCCCTTGAATCCGAGCGCGACCGTTCCCGTGCCGGCGCCCACGCAGCCTTCCTCAACCGGGCCGGTCTTGGCATTTCGAATCGCCGCGAAAACTTCGTCGCGTCCCACATGCCGCGCGCGAATGTCATTCAGATACCCGTCATTCGTCTCCCCGACAACCGGATTGATGGACTGTACATTTTCATTCCCAGGCAGCGCCAGCATGTAATCCACCAGCGCATCCGCCACGCGCCAGACATTCAGCGTAGAGGTCAACAGAATCGGCGTTTCTATTTCGCCCAGCTCTTCCACCTGCGTCGATCCCACGAGCTTCCCGAACGCATTTCCGACGAACACGGATGCAGGCACTTTCTTCTGGAACAGATTGCCCGGATGCGGCAGAATCGCGGTGACGCCGGTGCGGACATTGTCGCCTTGAATCAGGGTCGCGTGTCCCACCGTCACTCCCGCCACATCCGTGATCGCATTCAACGGCCCCGGCTGCAGAACACCGATCGTGATTCCCAAATCGCGCGCGCGTGGCCGCGGCGGCTGAGCGCGAGCCATCTGCAGAGTCAAAAGTACGACGAGCCAAATCCGCATCGCCGCTTAGAACGCGTAAGCCGGCGGCTTGATGCCTTTCAACCGCAGATACACTTCCATCTGCCCGCGATGATGCGCCGTGTGGGTGAAGTAGGACCACAGCCATTCGAAGCCAGTCATCTTCCGATTTTCAGGCCCGGCAATCGCATCCAGTTTTTCGGGTGTCATGCCGCCCACCGCCTGGTTGCAGAATTCGAAGGAACGGGTCATGAACTCGATCGCGGAATCCTTATCGATCTCCGTCTTGCCTTGCGCGGCTTGCATTACGTTGTCCGGAATCTCCGGACGTTTCGTTCCGCTCGCGTTGGCACAGGCATTGAGATTCGCGCCGCCGATGTGCACCACCAGATGGCCGAAGCTCATCTCTTCTGGAACCGGTTTGAAGCTATAGTTCTCGGCAGGCATGGCTTTCGCCACGGCGAGGGTGAAGTCCGTCGCAGTCTTCCAATGTTTCACCAGCGCGTCTTTGACGCCAGTCTGCGCCAACGCAGGAATCGCTAGCGCGAGGAGCGTGATCAATTTTGTTTTTGTCATAGGCATCTCATTATCTCCCAGACTCATCGAGTCCTTCGATCAAGTCGGGGGCTTACCGAACCGCGACCGCAAGGAAGCGCTACCACGACCATCGCGAAGGCGCTTAGCCGCGCAATCGCCAAATTCGCCTCGGAATCGGCAAATACGGAGTTGGACCTAGACACCGCGCTGGAATCGGCTGCATTTGGCCAGTACGCAACTCGAACTGGACTGACTCAACACGCCCTGCGTTACCATGAAGGATTAATCTTCAATGGCCCTCCGTTTCTACAACACCTTGACACAGCAAGTGGAGCCGTTCACCACTCTCCACGACAACACGGTCCGGATGTACACCTGCGGGCCCACCGTTTATAACTACGTCCACATCGGGAATTTCCGCACCTTCACCTTTCAGGACATCCTGCGCCGCTGGCTGCGGGCGCGCGGTTACAAGCTCGATCACGTGATGAACATCACGGACGTGGAAGACAAAATCATCCGCAACGCCGCCGCCGAACACAAGTCGCTGCCCGAATACACTGAAAAGTACACGCAAGCGTTTTTGGAAGACAGCGCAGCGCTCCGCCTGGAACGGCCCGAACGCCTGGTGAAAGCTACCGAGCACATCCAGGAAATGGTGGAAGCCATCGAACAGCTTGATCAGCGCGGATTCACTTATCGCAGCGAAGGATCAGTTTACTACAAGATTTCCAAATTCCCCGATTACGGCAAGCTCTCCCACAACGATTTCAGCGGCATCCGCGCCGGCGCGCGTGTCGATTCAGACGAATATGACAAAGCCGATGCGCGCGACTTCGTGCTGTGGAAAGCGCCCAAGAACGACGAGCCCTTTTGGGAAAGCTCAATCGGTCCAGGCCGCCCGGGCTGGCATATCGAATGTTCCGTGATGGCGATGAACTATCTGGGCGAAACGCTGGACATCCATGCCGGCGGCATCGACCTGATTTTTCCGCATCACGAAAATGAAATCGCGCAATCGGAAGGCATTACGCAGAAGCCCTTTGCGCGGTTTTGGCTGCACTCCGAATTTCTGAACGTCGAAATGCACAAAATGTCGAAGTCGGCTGGAAACTTCTACACCCTGCGCGATCTTCTGGGCATGGGCTACGCGCCGGAAGCGGTGCGCTATCTGCTGGCGTCGGTACCGTATCGCAAAAAACTGAATTTTACGTTTGACGGCCTCAAGGCCATGGTCACTACGATCGAGCGCTTGCGTAATTTCAAATTGCGTTTGGAGACGGACAAACTACCCGATGGCGACGACGAAAAAGTCGCGGAACGGATTCGTTCCGCCAAGCGCCGCTTCGAAGAGAGCCTGGATGACGACCTGAACACCGCCGAAGCCCTGGCCGCCGTCTTTGAATGCGTCCGCGAACTGAACACTTCGATGGATTCCGGCGAATTCCCCGCGGGCAACGTCCCCGCCGCGCTCGAATTTCTGGATGAGTTCGATTCCATCTTCGACGTGCTGCGCCCCTCGAAGAAACAGGAGGGCATTTCGGATTCCGAAATCGAAGGCTTGATCGCCGAACGCGCAGCAGCGAAACAAAGCCGGAATTTCGCCCGGTCGGACGAGATCCGAAAACAGTTGCAGGAAGCCGGTGTGATCCTGGAAGACACCAAGGACGGGACGCGCTGGAAAAGAAAATGACTTTCTACCGACACTCATGAAAATCGAAACCAAAGCCATCCACGCCGGCGATCGCAAAGCCGATCCCGCCAAACCGGGAGCGTTCGTCCCAGTGACCACGCCGATCTACACCGCCGCCAGTTACATCTACCAAAACACGGCCCAGCTCGACCGCGTGCTTGGAAAAGAAGAAGACGGCTATTGCTACGGGCGCTACGACAATCCAACCAATGCCGCGCTCGAAGAGCTGATGGCGACACTCGAAAACGGACACGGCGCGTTGGCCTGTTCCTCCGGCATGACCGCGCTTCACATTGCTTTGCTTGCCGCGCTCACGGATCGCCGCAAATCCATCCTGGCCGCGAGCGCGCTCTACGGTGCGACCACCAGCCTGCTGACCAAAGTTCTGGAGCCGCTGGGAATTGAAATCAATTTCGTGGACATCTGCGACCTCTCCGCGATTCAATGCAAAATCGATGCCGCGAAACCCGGCTGCGTTTTGATGGAAACCATCTCGAACCCGCTGCTGCGAGTCGGCGACATGGATCGCATCGCCGAAATGGCGCGCGCCGCGGGCGCGGCTCTGGTGGTAGACAACACCTTCGCCACTCCGCTGCTCGTGCGGCCGCTCGAACATGGCGCGCACATGTCCGTCCACAGCGTCACCAAATTCCTGGCCGGGCACGGCGATGTTTTAGGCGGCGTCATTGTTTCCGACGAAGCTCATCACGCCATCACGCGCAGCCTTTCTCGCACCATCGGACCCGTGCTTGGTCCGTTCGAGAGTTATCTCACCATGCGCGGTATCAAGACCTTCGCCCTTCGCATGGAACGCCACTGCTCCAACGCCTGCCGCGTCGCGTCGTGGCTCGCCACCAATCCGCGCGTAGCGAAAGTCCATTACTTAGCCGATCCCACGCATCCGGACGCCGCCGTCATTCGCCGCCTGCTGCCCGACGGACTCTACGGCGCCATCGTTACATTTGAATTGAAGGATGCCGGCAAAGAAGAAATGTTCCGCTTCATGGACCGGCTAAAGCTCGTTGTGCGCGCCACTTCGCTCGGCGACGTGCATAGCCTGGTGCTTTATCCGGCCATCGCCTCGCATCGCGACATCGCGCCCAAACAGCGCGAACGGCAAGGCATCCATGACGGATTGGTCCGCCTCTGCGTCGGAATCGAAGCCGTCGATGACATCATCGCCGACCTCGAACAAGCTCTGTGGTAACTCTGCCTCTTTCCGCCTTGCTTGTGTTGATCTTTGGCTGGCTGGCCTGGGTCATGCCGTTTTTCCTGATGAAGCGGAACCAGGCCAAAGCCGAAAAGATCGATAAACGCGCCCGTTGGGGAATTTTCCTGCTGTTCGTCGCGTTCTCCATCGTGTGGCAGCCCTATTTCTGGGAAAAATCATTTCCAACATGGCGGCTACCGGTTTCCATTGCCTTCTTCGCTCTGGCCAGCGCGCTTTCCTGGACCGCCGCGCGTACCCTCGGCCGCCAATGGCGCATTGATGCCGGCCTCAATGCGGATCACCAACTGATCACTTCTGGTCCCTATCGATTGGTGCGCCATCCGATCTACACCTCGATGCTGTGCCTGGTTTGGGCCGTCGGAATCCTGCTCATCCGTCTGCCGTGGCTCGCGCTCGCTACCGTGCTGGCGATCGTCGGAACGGAAATCCGCGTCCACGTTGAAGATGGACTGCTACAATCGCGCTTCGGGAAACAGTTTGAGGATTTTCAGAAAAGCGTTCCCGCCTATCTTCCGTGGAAAATATGAAAGTCACGGCCCTCTTCAGGCTTTCTACGACACGGTAGTTTATCTACCGCCCGTTCGATTGAATCTGCACCAGCGAATCGGAGGATTCCGGCACTGTGCTCGAAATGGTCTGCGGACTCCGCCAGAAATCCATGTAAGAAATCTGGTGCACGCATGAAACCGTGCAAAACGGCGCGCAATCTTTCTTCGTCAAATACTCGCGGCGGATATCTTCGACGGTGTACTGAGCCAAAGGCTTCGCCGGAAAACCGCGCTGCTGCGAGCAATAATGCACTAGCCCGTCCTCGCAGATGTAGAGATATCGCGCACCCGCGCGGCAGCGCCAGTTGCTCGGCTTGCCGTGCGCGATGTTGTTCTGGAAATAGTTGATCTGCGAGAAATTTTTCTTCTCGAACTCTTTCATCGCCAGAAAAACACGACGCTCGGCTTCTCCGATCGGCTTCAACTGCCCGTCACCGTCGTGAATGATCCCGACCGTGGAGGTAAAACCCAGCTCCAGCGCTCGTTTGCCCACCACAAGCGCGTCATCCGGATTGTGGATCCCGCCGCCCAGTACCGAATTGATGTTCACGTGAAACAGGGCATGCTCGGAGAGAATCTGCAGCTTCTTATCCAGAACTTTGAGGCTCTTCTTCGATACGTCGTCCGGCATCACGTTGTCGATGCTGATCTGCATGTGATCCAGACCCGCATCGTTCAACTGCTGTACCCGTTGCGCTGTCAGCAGGTACCCGTTGGTGATCATCCCCGCGATGATCCCGCGCCGCCGCACGTGCGAAATTAACTGGTCTAATTCGGGATGCAGCAACGGCTCGCCGCCGCTGAACGTCACAATAGTTGTTCCAAGATCGGCCAACTGATCCAGCCGCTCCAGCATGACTTCAGTAGCAACCGGCTTTGAAACGTCATCGTACTCGTTACAGTACGTACAGGCCAGATTGCAGCGCCGGATCGGGATGATATGCGCCATCACGGGATGGTCCGTTGAAGCGACACCCTTGAAGATCATCCGCCATTCGCGGGCCCGCCGATTCAGAGCCCGGACATCTCGTCGAAACTTGAATCCCAAATTGGCCATGTACAGGGTTATTTCCTATTGAATCATACAAATCGAGCGATTGCACCATTTTCAAATCCGAATGGCGCCGTATGCGTGGTCAACGGCGCATTGCTGCAGCTAACCCGCACCCCTGACCAATGCGAACGAGAAACCAGAAACGAGAAACGAGCAACGTTTTCCCCGCAAGACAGCGTTCTTTCACGGCATGTTATTCTTAAGCCAGTTCTGGCTTCAATCGATGCGTTACCGGACGGCGCGCGCTACGTCATTTAATGCAGTGACTTACTGAGGAGCTGGAAAGAGTCCACCATCCGATGTTCGAGTTCCTTTTCAAATATCCCCGCAGCGTTTTTGATAAAGGGACCTTTGTGTTGCTCGGACAATGGCCGCTCTGGTTGCTCGCTCTTGCCTTGTTCGCCGCAGCCGGCGGGCTCGCGTGGGTTATCTGGAGCCGCCGCTCCGCCATCGCGCCCTCCATGCGCGGCGTCCGAACCATTGTGGTCTGGATGCTCGAAACCGTCCTTGTTTGCCTGCTGCTCTTTTTGCTATGGCAGCCCGCGATGAGCATCGCCACACTTCGCCCGCAACAAAACATCGTCGCCGTGGTCATCGACGACAGCAAAAGCATGTCCACGCAGGAGCGCGGCGAATCCCGGAAAGAGCAAGTCCTAAAAACGCTCAACAGCGGATTAATGAACAGTTTGCGGTCGAAATTTCAAGTCCGGCTTTACCGCCTGGGCGAGCACGTCGAGCGCATCGATAAATTAGATCAGCTAAATACCTCAGCCCCGGCTACACACATCGGCGAGAACCTCAAAGAAGTCCTGGCGGATTCCGCCACTCTCCCGATCGGCGCCGTTGTTCTGATGAGCGATGGTTCCGACAACACCGGTGGCATCGATCTCGACACCATCTCCGAAATCAAGCGCCAGCGCATCCCCATCCACACCGTCGGATTCGGCCGCGAGCAAATGGCGCACGACGTGGAAGTCACCGATGTCCAACTTCCCGCCCGCTCGCTCGCCAAATCTCGTCTCGAAGCGCAAGTGAGCTTCCACCAGCACGGATTCTCGAGCGGAAAAGGCCGCTTGGTGGTCCGCGAAGCCGGCGGCAAAGTCCTCGCCAGCCGCGAGATCGCGTTCAAAGCCGAGGGCGTGGTTCAAACCGAAGCAATCCTTTTCAACGCGGGCGAAGCTGGCGTAAAAAACCTCGACTTCGCCATCGATCCGCTGCCGGGCGAAGAAAATCTCAACAACAACCGGGAAACCCGAGTCCTCAATGTGGACGCCGCCAAACCGCGCGTGCTTTACATGGAAGGCGAGCCGCGCTGGGATTACAAATTCCTGCGCCGCGCCGTCGAAGACGACAAAAGCATCGAGCTTGACAGCGTCCTCCGCACCACGCAGAACAAAGTCTATTCGCAGTTCGCGCCCGATTCCGGCGTGGAATTCCTGAAGAACGGATTCCCCACAAAAGTAGAAGACCTCTTCGGATTCCAAGGCTTGATCCTCGGCAGCGTCGAGGTGAATTACTTTACTCCAGCGCAGCAGGATCTGATCCAGCAGTTCGTAGATCGCCGGGGCGGGGGATTGCTGTTCCTCGGCGGCCGCGCCTCGCTCGCCGACGGCGGCTACGACAAAGCGCCCTTCGCGGATTTGCTGCCGGTCCGCCTGCCCAATCACAAAAATACGTTCCATCGAGAGCCCGCCTATCCGGAACTCACCGCAGCAGGCCGCGAAAGCCTGATTTGCCGCATCGAAGAGAGCCCGGATGCGAATGTCGCGCGTTGGAAGAAGCTGCCGTATCTCATGAACTTTCAGGACGCCGGCAATCCAAAACCGGGCGCGCTGGTGCTGGCGGATATGACCGCGTCGGGTCACAAACTGCCGCTGCTGATCACGGAAAAATACGGACGCGGCCGCACTGCGGTCTTCGCCACCGGCGGCGATTGGCGCTGGCAGATGTTACAACCGGTAGAAGATATGAGCCACGAGATGTTCTGGCGTCAGATGCTGCGCTGGCTGGTTTCCGACACGCCCACGCGCGTGGTCGCATCCACGCCGCGTTCCATCTTATTCGACGACGGCCATGTGCATCTCCGTGCCGAAGTGCGCGACACCACCTATCTCCCCACCAGCGACGCGCAAGTGGAAGCTCGCATCGTTTCTCCGGACGGAACTTCGCAAACCGTCGACCTGCATCCCGATCCGGTGGAACAAGGCGTTTATGCCGCCGATTGGGATGCCTCGCGCGCCGGATCTTATCTCGCCGAAATCACCGCCAAGCGCGGACAGCAGGAGCTGGGGCGCGACGTCGTGACGCTGCGCCGCGAAGACGGTGTCGCGGAAAATTTCCACGTCGAACAAAATCGCGAGTTGCTGGAAAAGCTGTCATCGGAGACCGGCGGCCGCTACTATCGTCCGAGCGATGCCGCAAAATTGGGCGAAGACATCTCGTATTCCGACGCCGGCATCACCGTCCGCGAAACAAAAGATCTGTGGGACATGCCGATCGTGTTCTTCCTGGCACTCTTGCTGTGCTGCACCGAGTGGCTGCTGCGCCGCCGATGGGGTGTCGTATGAAGCCCCCGTCTTTCCTTCCATTGTCTGGCTCCGAAGTGGCGCACGCCCGTGGCGTGCCGCGTTCACACTCGTGTGAACGCCTGCATCGGTGTTCGCAAGAGTGCGAACACGGCACGCAAAAGTGCGTGCGCCACGCTGTGCTGTTCATAATTCTCCTCTGTAGCGGCATCCTTCACGCCTCCACCTTCTACGTCACCGTAGCCGGACTCGGCGGCGAACCCGAATACGAGCAACGCTTCGCCGCGCAAGCACAGGAAATCGACAAACTGGTCCGCGCTGGAAATCCGGACGCCAAAGTCCAAACGCTCTACGGTCCGCAGGCCACAAAAGCCCAACTCCAAAGCGCGCTCGCTTCCATCGCCAAAGAAGCCAAGCCTGCCGACGCTCTGGTCCTGATGCTCATCGGACACGGCAGCTTTGACGGCGTCGATTACAAAATCAATCTGCCCGGCCCCGATATCACCGCCGTCGAACTCGCCGCTTTGCTCGATCGCATTCCCGCGACTCATCAGTTGGTCGTAAACATGACCAGCGCGAGCGGCGGCTCTCGCTCTGTCTTAGAAAAACCAAACCGCGCCGTCATCACCGCAACCAAGAGTGGGTCCGAAAAAAACGCCACCATCTTCGCGCGCTACTGGGTAGAAGCCCTTCGCGATCCGGCGGCCGACACAGACAAGAACGAAACCATTTCGGGGCTCGAAGCGTTCACCTACGCCCAGCAAAAAACCTCTCAGTTTTACGAAACGCAAAAGCGTCTGGCTACCGAGCACCCCACCGGCGAAACGGAAGGCCGCGTGGCCTCCCAAATCGCTCTGCTTCATTTCGGGGCAACCCAAGCGGCCGCCAACACTCCGGAGAAAAAAGCCCTCCTAGCCCGGCGCGAAGAGCTGGAACAACAGATCGACACCCTGAAATACGAAAAAGCGGCCACGCCCCCGGAAGAGTATAAAAAGCAACTTCAGACCCTGCTACTGGAATTGGCGAAAGTACAAGCGGAGCTGGACAAATGAATTATTCGCATTCATCTGCGTTCATCTGCGGCCTAATAATAGCTCTGCCCCTCGCGGCCCAGAAACCAGAAGAATGCCGGACCCTGCGCCACCATGGCCAGCTCCCGGAAGCCCGTGCCTGTTTCGCGCGCCTCACATCCAGCTCCGATCCATTCGTCCGCGCCGAAGGACTCTGGGGCATCCAGCAATTTAAAGAAGCCAACGAACAGTTCCGTGAAGCGCTCAAAGCGCATCCGAAGAGCGTCGAGATCCGCGTCCGCTGGGGACGATTTTTCCTGGAACGCTTCAACAAAGACGAAGCCAAAGGACTGTTCGAAGAAGCGCTCGAGATCAAAGAGAACGACGCCTCTGCCAGCCTCGGGCTCGCGCTAGTCGCCGCGGAATCGTTCAGCAGCGCCGCCGTTCACTTCGCGACCCGCGCTGCGGAGCTCGATCCGAAAATGGCGGAAGCGCACGAGCTTCTCGCGTGGCTCGCGCTCGAAGACAACGCACCGGATAAAGCCGCCAAAGAAGCCGACGCCGCGCTCGCCATCGACAAAGAATCTCTGGATGCCATGGCCATCCGCGCCAGCATCGATTGGCTCAACGATCAGAAGCAATCGCCCTGGATGGACCGCATTCTGAAAATCAATCCGGTGTATGGCGAAGCCTATTCCACCGCTGGACATTTTTTCGTGATCAACCGCCGCTACCGCGAAGCCATCGCGTCCTACCGCAAGGCGCTCGATTTGAACCCGCAGCTTTGGGAAGCGCGCTCGCAACTCGGCGTGCAGTTGATGCGCCTGGGCGAAGAGCAGGAAGCGCGGCAGCAGCTCGAACAGTGCTACCAAGCCGGATACAAGAACGCCGAAACCGTAAACTCGCTCCGTCTTCTCGACAGCTACAAGAACTTCAACACCTACGAAACCAGCAACACAATCCTCAAGCTCCACAAAAAAGAGGCGGAACTGCTGCGACCCTACATCGAAGCCGAGCTGAAGCGCTGCATCGCGACTTACGAAAAGAAGTATCAACTGAAACTCAAAGGCCCGGTCCAACTCGAGGTTTATCCCGATCACGAAGATTTCGCCGTCCGCACCATGGGCATGCCCGGTCTCGGTGCGTTAGGAGTGACGTTCGGATCGGTGGTCGCCATGGATAGCCCCTCCGGCCGCCCGCCCGGGACTTTCCACTGGGCCAGCACCATGTGGCACGAGCTGAGCCACGTCTTTGTCCTGCAGGCCACCAATCATCGCGTCCCGCGCTGGTTTACCGAAGGCATGGCCGTCTACGAGGAAACCGCCGCTGCACCGGATTGGGGCGATCGCCTGGATCCCGAAGCCATCAACGCCATCGAGAAAAAGAAGCTCCTGCCGATCGCGGAACTCGATCGCGGATTCATCCGCCCCAGCTATCCCGCGCAAGTGGTCGTCTCTTACTTTGAAGCCGGAAAAATCTGCAGCTTCATTGCCGAAAAGTGGGGCTACTCGAAGCTTCTTGCGATGATCCAGTCCTACGCGAAGCTCGAATCCACGCCGGATGCCATCAAGAACAACCTCGGGATGTCCACCGAAGAGTTCGACAAGCAGTTCTTCGCCTGGCTCGACGCCCAGACCAAAACTACCGTCGAGCATTTCGCCGAGTGGCGCAACAAACTGAAAACCGTCGTCTCCGACCTCCGCGCCAAAAAATATGATGACGTTCTGCGCGAAGGCGCCGCCATCCGCGATTTTTATCCCGACTATGTTGAGCCGGGAAGCGTCTATGAACTCATGGCGGATGCCTACGAAGCCAAAGGCGACAAACCGGCCGCCCGCAAGGAACTCGAAAAATACAGCGCCGTGGGCGGCCGCAGCCCTCTGCTGATCAAGCGGCTCGCGACTTTCGAAGAAGAGCAGGGCGATCCGAAAAAGGCCGCCGCCACGCTCGATCGTCTAAACTACATTTATCCCGAGGATCCGGATTTACACAAGCGTCTCGGCGACTTGTGGCTCGCGCAAAACAATCTGCCAGGCGCGATTCGCGAATACCAGGCCGTACTCGCAACCAAGCCGCTCGATCAAGCCGGGGCGCATTACGAATTGGCCAGCGCTTTCCGCAAAGCCAATCGGTTGGATGACGCGCGCGACCAGGTGCTGCTGTCGCTCGAAGCCGCTCCGGGCTACAAGCCGGCGCAGAAATTATTGTTGGAAATCTCAAAATAAAAATGTCCACTCTAAGCACAAGCATTGCTGGCGCCGGGTCGGCGGAACTCAAGGAACGGATCGATCGTTTCCAGCAGGTCCGCCAAAACATCGTGCGCGAAGTCCAGAAGGTGATCGTCGGACAGGACGAAGTCGTCGAGCAGGTTTTGATCTCGCTCTTCGTGGGCGGCCACTGCCTCATCACCGGCTTGCCTGGAACGGCTAAGACATTGCTGGTACGGACGCTCGCCCAAACCCTGGGCCTGGTCTTCAAACGCATCCAGTTCACGCCGGACTTGATGCCTTCCGATATCACCGGCACCGACATCATCGAAGAGGACACCACCACCGGCCACCGCACCTGGACCTTCGTGCCCGGGCCCATCTTCTCGAACGTCCTGCTGGCGGACGAAATCAACCGGACGCCGCCCAAGACGCAATCCGCCTTGCTCGAAGCCATGCAGGAACTGTCCTGCACCGTGCGTGGCCATCAATACAAAATCAACGCGCCATTTTTTGTATTGGCAACGCAGAATCCGATTGAGCTGGAAGGAACCTATCCGCTGCCGGAAGCGCAGCTCGACCGCTTCCTCTTTAATACGGTCCTCGATTATCTGTCGGCCGATGACGAAGTGAAAGTGGTGGACCTCACCACGACCACGGCTCACGCGCAAGTCGACACTGTGACCAATCCGGAAGAAATCCTGGACTTTCAGCAACTCGTGCGCATGGTCCCCATCGCCGAATCGGTGGCTCGCTACGCCGTGGAGCTGGTCCGCGCGACGCGCCCTAACGATGCCAACGCCCCGGACTTCGTCAAGAACTACGTAAACTTCGGCGCCAGCGTCCGCGCAGCGCAATTTATCGTATTAGCCGCCAAAGCCCGATCGCTGATGCGCAGCCGCTATCACGTCAGCTACGAAGACATCCGAGTCCTAGCGGCCCCGATCCTGCGCCATCGTATCTTGTTAAACTTCCACGCCGAATCCGAACGCCTGGACTCCGACGCAATCCTGAAACGATTGCTCGATTGGAAACCGGAACCGAAATGAAATTAGTTTCTGGTTGCTGGTTCCTGGTTTCTAGTTCGCACGAGCGGTCTGTCATCCGCAACCAGAAACCAAGAACCAGAAACCAGAAACTTTCTTAAATGCACCCCCGCACCCCAACCCGCTTCATCAACCCGGCTCTCCTCGCCGAAATATCGAGCCTGGATCTTGTCGCAAAAACGGTTGTGGACGGCTTCGTCGCGGGCCTGCATCGCTCTCCCGATTTCGGATTCAGCCAGGAGTTTGCGGAATATCGGGCCTACACTCCGGGCGACGATCTGCGCCAAGTCGATTGGAACGTCTACGCCCGCACCGAACGCGCGTATCTGAAGCGCTATCGCGGCGAAACGAATAGCCAGCTCACGCTGATGCTCGATTCGAGCGCGTCCATGGGCTATTCATCGCACGGAACCTCGAAGCTGGATTACGCGCGGTACCTTGCTGTCTCGCTCGCTTACCTAGCTAATCAGCAGCGTGATGCGGCGGGCGTGATTGTTTTCGATGATGACGTCAGACACTACGTGCAGCCATCCACCAGACAGGGCCAGTTCATGCGTGTCGCCCACGCCGTCGAAAAAGCGGAGCTCGGAACCCGCACAGATTTCGCGAAACCGTTTATCCATTTCCAAAATTTTCACCGGCGGCGCGGCATCGTCGTGGTTCTCTCGGATTTTTACGAAAATCCTGATGTCGTCATCAACACCATGGCCCCGCTGCGTTTCCACGGCAATGACCTGATGCTGTTCCATGTCCTCGATCCGGAAGAGATCCGTCCCACGCTCAAAGAGCCCATCCTTTTAGTGGACATGGAAACGCAGGATGCGCTCGATGTTTCGCCCGAATACGCGCGCGAAGAGTACGGCCCTAAGATCGACGCGCACGTCGACGCGCTGCGCAAGAAAGCCCGCGCCCATAACATCGACTATTTCCTGCTCCGCACCGACCGTCCTCTCGACGACGCCATGCGTGAATATTTTCTGATCCGCAAGGGGAGGATGTAGCCGTGGGCTTTCTCGCTCCCTGGTTCCTCGCCGGACTCGCCGCCATCGGCCTGCCGCTCTGGATCCATCTGCTGCGCCAGTACCGCAGCACGCCGCATCCCTTTAGTTCGCTGATGTTCTTCGAGCGGCGCACCCAAAGCTCCATTAAGCATCGCCGTCTCCGCTATCTGCTGCTGCTCTCTCTGCGTGTGGCTCTGCTGCTCTTGTTGGCGCTCGCCTTCGCCAATCCCTTCGTCACCCGATCCGCCGCCAGTTCCAGCGCCCGCAAGATGCTTTTGATCGCGGTCGACAATTCGTTCAGCATGCGCTATGCGGATCACCTCGCCCGCGCCAAGCAGGAAGCGCTCAGCGCCGTTTCGCATCTCAACGCCGGCGAACGGGGCCAGGTTCTCGCGATTGGTTCGCGCGTCCACATGCTTACGCAGCCGGTGGAAGAAGCGGATCAACTTAAGGCCGCTATCCAAGCAATTCAACCATCGGACGAACGCAGCTCTTACGGCGAACTGGCGCGCACCCTGCGGACCATCGCGCAATCCTCACGCATGCCGCTCGAAGTCCACTTCGTCAGCGACATGCAGAAGTCGTCTCTGCCCCCTTCATTCGCTGACCTCCGCTTGGGAGGCGAAACGAATCTGATTTTCCATTCAGTAGCCGACTCTCGCGAACCGAACTGGCTGGTCGAAAGCGTAACCGCGCCCGGGAAAATCTACGGTCCTAAGAAGGTTCGCGTGCAAGCGGTTGTTGCGGGCATCGGAACCGAAGCCGCTAAACGAACCGTGTCGCTGGCCCTGGACGGAAAGGTTCTCGAAACCAAATCCGTCGACATACCGGCCGGCGGACGCGCATCCGTCGAGTTCCTGTCGTTAGAATCGCCCTACGGATTCCACAAAGGCGAAATCCGGATTGAACCAGCCGACTCGCTCCCGCAAGATGATCGTTTCCAATTTGCCGTGGAACGCGCCGACCCGCATCCAGTCCTCTTTCTCCACGCGTCCGGCCAGCTGCAAGGCGAACTCTATTACCGGTCCGCTCTGGAATCAGTCACCGAAGCCGGATTCGACCTCGAACCACTTAACGTGGATCAAGCCGGAAACCAGACGCTCTCCAAATACGCCTTTGTCGTTCTATCGGACGTCAGCTCATTACCCGCGGGCCTTGAAAATAGCCTGCGCGCCTACGTCAACGGCGGCGGATCGCTGCTTGTCGCTCTCGGCCCCTTATCCGCCGCGCTTTCGCACGTGCCCGTTTCAGGCGAACCCATTCAGGGAACCAGCTACGCCGGACGCGAAGGCGACCGGTTCCAAATTGTCGCCAACGCCGACGCTGAGCATCCCTCGTTGCGCCGCGCCAACAAGCTCGACGGCGTGCAGTTCTACCAAGTGGTGAAAGTCGACCCCGGATCCTCCCGCGTCATCGCCCGCCTGTCCAATCAAGTGCCGCTGCTGTTTGAAAAACGCGTCGGTGAAGGCCGGGTCCTGGTATTCGCATCCACCTTCGACAACATCTCGAACGATTTCCCGTTGCACGCATCGTTCGTTCCATTCGTTGAAGAAACCGCCCAATATCTCGGCGGACAGCAAGGCCGCTCCACGAACGTCAGCGTAGATTCATTTATCGAGCTCCGCTCCGCCAAAGATCAAGGCGCATCGGTGGATGTCATCGATCCGGACGGCAAGCATCCGCTATCGCTCAAGGAAGCGGCCACCGCGCAGTCCTTCCAAGTGAACCGCGAAGGCTTCTACGAAATCCGTCGCACCAACGGCCGCGTAGAAATGGTCGCAGTCCATGCCGACCGCCGGGAGTCAGACATGACGCAAGCTCCCAAAGACACTCTCGAACTCTGGCACAACACCGGCAACGGTCCGGAAACTGCTAACACGAGCAGCGACGCCGCGAGCCAGCCTCGCCCGCAAAGCCTTTGGCGCTACGCCTTGCTATTAGTCTTAATAGTGGCAATCATAGAATCAGTGATCGCGAGCCGATATTTATCGGTAGAAAAAGAGGCCGCATGATGTATCCGTGTTTATCCGTGTCCATCCGTGGCCAAAAAAGGAGCCTCCGATGAGCCCCCTCGATCAACTCAACGCATACCTCCGACGCCTGGAAAGCCGCCTGCGCTTCTCGGCCGTCTCGAAAGGCACGTCGCTCGTCACCATCTCTGCGCTCGTGGTCACGGTGCTCCTGGTCTGGATCATCAACCGCTACGCGTTCTCGGCCACCAGCCTGCTCATCGCGCGGATCCTTCTTTTTCTCTCCGTCGCCACCGCCATAGCCTTCGGACTCGTGATCCCGATGCTCCGCATGAATCGCCGCAACGCGGCCCGCAGCGCCGAGCGCGAGTTCCCGGAATTCCAGGAGCGCCTGCTCACGCTCGCCGAAAAACCGAATGCGTCCGATCCCTTTGTCGAACTGCTCGCCGACGACGCGATGAAAGTCGCCGCAGCGAATCAGCCCGAACGCCTCGCGCCCACCGGCCCCATTCTCGGATTCCTCACCTCCGCCGGCGTCGCAGTCGCAGTCCTGCTATGGCTGATTCTTGCCGGGCCCGGTTACCTCGGCTACGGGACCTCGCTGCTCTGGGCCGGCGCCCCGCACTCCGGAACTCACGCATTCTACGACATCCTGGTCAAACCCGGCGATCGCACGGTCCGCCGCAAGTCCGATCAATTGGTCACCGCGCAGCTTCTCGGATTCGAAGCGCCCAAAGTGCGCCTCTTCGCCCAATCGAAAGGTGCCTCTAAATGGGAACCGGTCGAAATGCGCCCGTCGCCAGGTGCATCCGGCTATGAATTTCTGTTCAGCGGACTCGCCGAAAATGTCGAATACTACGTCGAAGCCGGCGCCGTCCAATCCAAGCATTTCAACCTGAAGGTCATCGATCTTCCGTCGATCCAAAAAATCCGCGTCACCTATCATTACCCGGCCTGGACCGGCATGAAAGACACCGTGGAAGATCCCGGCGGCGACGTCCGCGCCGTCGAAGGCACGGATGCCGAAATCGCCATCCTCACCGACCGCCCACTCAGCAAGGGAATCCTGATGCTGAGCGATGATTCGCAGATCGCGTTCCAATCCGGACAAGGCAACTGGGTTACCGCGCATCTACCTGTGCAAAAAGACGGCATGTATCACATCGCCGCCATCGAACAGAACGAAAACGTTCGCATGAGTGAGGATTTCTTCATCGAAGCCCGCAAGGATTCGCCGCCGTCCGTTAAAATTATCCGGCCCGGCCGCGATGCAAAAGTGAATCCCATCGAGGAAGTCACCGTCGAAGTCAACGCCGAGGATGATTTCGCACTGAACGACGTCACTCTGCACTATTCAGTGAACGGCGGAGCCGAAAAATCGGTCTCCGTGCTTTCGCAAAAGGGAGCCAAGAATTCGGAAGGCAAGCACGTCATCGCTCTCGAAGATTACAAGCTTTCTCCGGGAGACATCGTCAGCATTTACGCCACCGCCAAGGACGCCCGCAACACCACCAAGACGGATATGTACTTCATCGAAGCCGAGCCCTTTGATCGCAACTACTCTCAAGCGCAGGCGGAGGGTGGCGGAGGCGCTGGCGAAGAACCGCAGCAGATCTCCGAGCGTCAAAAGGAAATCATCGCCGCAACCTGGAATGAAGCCAAGAACGTCAAGGATCCGGCGCTTGCCGCCGAAGATGCCAAGTTCCTGAGCCAGATTCAAGACAAATTGGCCGCGCAGGCCAAATCGTTAGCCGATCGGGTGAAGGCGCGCCAGTTGGATAGCAGTCCCGAAATGCAGAGCTACGTCAAGAACATGGAACAAGCGGTCCAGACCATGACGGAGTCCGCCAAGAAAATCCGCGCGCAAAAGTGGAACGAGGCATTGCAGCCCGAGCAGCAGAGCCTGCAGCATGCCCTGCGCGCCGAAGATACGTTCCGCGATATTCAGGTGGCGTTCGGGAGTAAGGGCGGCGGGCAGGGAAGCGGCCAGGCGCGCGATCTGCAAAATCTCGCGGACCTTGAGCTCGATCGCGAAAAGAACCAGTACGAAACCGGCCAGCAGTCGGCATCCGACAGCCGCGCTAAGCAAATCGACGCGGCATTGCAGAAGCTCGCTGAATTAGCGCGCCGCCAGCAGGAACTCGCATCGAAAAAAGATCAGCAGCAGGGCTTCCGCCAAAAGTGGGAGCAGGAAATGCTGCGCCGCGAAGCGGAAAAGTTGCAGCGGCAGATGGAACAGCTCACGCGCGGCGACTCTCCGCAACAGCAGCAATCCTCGTCGCAGCAACAAGGCCAGCAAGGTCAATCCGGACAACCGAGTCAGAGCGGCCAACAGAGCCAGTCGTCCTCACAATCCAATTCGCAGCAGCAACAACAACAACAGCAACAACAGCGAACCGGTCAGACCGCCGATCCGCGCCTGCAGCAAGCGCTCGATCGCCTGGCGCGGGCCACCGAGGACATGCGCCAAGCGGAAAGCCAGCAGGGCAGCAACTCCGATCAATCCAACGCCGGACAACAGCGCGCCAGCCAGCGTTTGCAGGAAGCGCGTGACATCCTGAACGGCATGCAGCACCAGAATGCGTCGCAGCAGCTCGACGACATGGCGCAGAAAGCCGGACAGCTCGCGCAGCATCAGAACGATTTCCAGAATCGTCTGCGCCAGTCTTTCTCAGGCGGACAACAACCCGGAGAATCGCAGCAACAAGCTGGGCAAATGGCTCGCGAAAAAGAACAGATGGCCGACCAGCTGAAGCAGCTCGAAAAACAAATGACGGAAACAGCGCGCAGCTTGGCTGGCGCGCAGAACCCAGTCTCCAATCAACTGCGCGACGCGCTTTCCGAAGCCGAGCAGAATGAACTCGAGCTTCGCATGCGCAAAGCCGCTGAGTGGATCCGGCAAGGCCAGGGAATGCAAACCTGGGTGCGCGAATCCACAGTGACCATGGGACTCAACAAGCTGCGCGACCAACTGCAACAAGCCCAAGCCGGCATGCAGCAGCAGGGCGATCCGGGCAAAGGTGCCGGCGACAAGGCGGACATCGAAAAGGCGCTCGCCCAACTCGAAGGAATGCGGAATCGCATGCAGCAGATGACGCAGGGTCAGGGCCAAAAAGGGGATGGCCAACGCGGAAGCACAGGAAAGCCGCAGCCAGGCCAAGGCAAACAGCCGGGACCGGGTCAAGAACAAGGCCAGGGGCAACCTGCGGAAGGACAGCCCGGGGGCCAGGGACAACCGAGCGACTCCGCATCGAACGGCGCGCCCTATGGCGGAGTAGGAAATCGCGGGGGCTCCGGCGAAATGGCGCCGAATAACTTAGAGCGCGGCTATCGCGAATCGCTGCGAGACATGGGCCAACTGCGCGACTTCATCCGCACGCATCCGGAGTACTCGGGCGAAGTGCTGCAGTTGATGCATTCGATGAGCCCGGCCTATGCGAATGACGCGGAACTCTCGCAGCGGATCGGCCGCGAAGTGATCCCGCAAATGGAGCGCCTCGAGCTTGAACTGCGCCGCCAACTGGATTCCAAGAATTCGGACCAAGTCCGTAGCGCCGGCGCCGAACATCTTCCGCCCGGTTACTCGGACGCCATCGCTGAATACTTCCGCAAACTGAGCAAAGGCAAATAGCTCTGTTGCAAATTCGCGGAACAGAGACCAAGATTTTCGATCCGAAGGACGGCTTCGCGCCGTTCACCGATCTGGTGGTCGCTACGGATTCTTCGGTCGTCAAGCGCGGCAACCGCTGGTGGATGTACCTCGCAGGGCCGGTTGTCGGACATCCGGCCATTCAACTCTTCAGTGCGTCGCTTCCCGAAGGCGCGCCGCTGGCTGCGTCCGGTTGGAAGTTGACGCCGCGGGCCGACGATCCCACCAAGATCGAACTTTTGTCCGGACAGACCGCTAGCGCGCCCTGGGACATGAAAGGCGGCCGCCACTGTCCGTCGTACGTGCGCGGCTGGGATCCGGATCGCGGCGATTGGGTGGAGCGAATCTACTACGCGGGCGGCGCCGAAAACGTCTGGGGTCCGTATACCATCGGCTATCTCGAGTGGGACGGCCATCGGTGGATCGATCAGCCGGCGCCCGTTTTCGAGGCGAATGAAGATTGGGAGCACTCGAGCGTCTACGAACCAAATCTCATCTACGTGGATGGCAAATGGAAGATGTGGTATGTGTCGGGTTCGAATCAGGAAGATTACATCGTGCACGGATTCGCCGAAAGCCCTAACGGCCGCGACAATTGGAGCAAACACCAGATCGTATTTCCAGCCGAAGAGAAGGTCTTCGATTTTTGCGTCATTCCCAGCGAGCGTGGATATGAAGCCGTGTTCTCGCGCGTCTGGCTTGCGCAGGCGCCGGCATCTCCCAAGACCGGCCTATGGTGGTGCCACTCCAAAACGCCATCCCCCAACATGTCCGATTGGAGCGCGCCCATCCACATCATGACCGCCGAAGATCGAGGCTGGCATTCCGGTCCGTGGAAACCGTCCGTGCATTATTCCGAGACAGATCCGAATCGAATCCTGGTCTTCTTCGATGGAATCTACAAAAAAGACGAACCCGGACCCTTCCCCTTCGTCTTCACTTTAGGTTGTTTGGAGATCGACGCTATTTCGTCGTGACGCTGTTGCCGAGCGCCTGCGAAATCACGCTAAGCCCAGTGGTAACGTTAATCGAAGAAGTCGCTATTGATACGTTCGGCGTCACCGCGACTTTCAAGTGAGTCGGACTGAGCACCGTCACTTTGGTCACCAGCACATCGCTCGTACCAAAACCAACGATGGTCTGGCCATCCACGAAGCTCGTATTCGCACCCGTGACATCCACGGTGGTCGCCGTTCCAGCGCTGAGCGTCTTGGGCGAAACCGTCAGCGATGGTAATAATGCCGCAGATGCCGTGGCGCTCGCGATCCCGTACGTGAATGTGGACGGCGTCGGCTGCAGGTACAGCGAACTCTGGCCATCCGCATTCAGCGCCACAACCGTCGCCGTATAACCGGCCTGCGCCGGCGGCGGAGTCACGATGAGTTGTCCAGCTTTGTTCGTGCCCTGAATCGTGCCCGGCTGGCCGTCGAAAAGAATGGTCGTTTCTAGCACCGTGCCGCTGACCGGATCTACCGGGAACATCCCCGTTCCCGAAATCAGCACAACTCGATTGCTATTCGCATCGGTCGCTGGAGTAACAGAGGTAATGGAGGGCGCCGGATTCGCCACCACCGAAAACGCGGCCGGTAGCACGTACAGATCGTTGGGCGTCGCAAAGAGCATATGCTTCGGCCCGTACCCGGCCGTTACGCTGGCCTGCACGTCCACAGCGATGTAAGGCGTCGGCGGCGGATAAGGCCGCAGATTGCTCGCGGTGGCCGCTCCGCCCAGCACGGAAATGGCGAGACCGGGCATCACAACATTATTCGAATTCGGTTCGAGCAATCCTTCGCCGTTCGCCGCAACCGGCGAGGGCGCCGCCGCGCCGGCCATGATTGGCGGCGACGCAACGGGTACATTGGTTGGCGAGAACCCGTAGGTCCGCACGCCGTAAACCGCTTGGGAAGACCGCTGGCTTACGTGGAAATCGACGCCCGAGGTGAGCAGTCCCGGAAGCACCGAAATCAAGTACGCGTGATTGCCAACGTCGCGCGTTCCGCCATAGGTCGCGCTGAAGAACTGCGTGGCGAATGCGGTGTAATTCAAGCCGATCGGATTCCCGTTTACATCGGTCGGATAGATGATGTTGTTCGGCGTGCTCTCGCCATACTCGGCCGGAGGCAGCGGATGCGCGTACACGTAATATTGTCCGGGCGGCACTCCGTCCATGCGATAGCTTCCATCCGGATTCGTCAAGATGCTGATCGCCGGGCTCGTCGCCGACAGTGCAACTACCGACGCCAAGCTCAATCCGTTGGGATCGCGCGCTACTTTTCCGCTGATGCTGCCCACCGTTGCAAGATATCCATCCACCGGATACAAAACCGAAATCCCGGCGATATCGTCCGCGCCAAGCGGCGTCGCTTTGCTGGCTGCCGTGGTGTAAATTGTCGACATCACGCCCGAAGTCAGCGTATGCTGCAGTCCCAACGCGTGCCCGAATTCGTGCACTAAGGTCACGTAAAACTGTTCGCTGTAGCTCAGGAAGTTGCCGACCGTCGAAACCTGCGTCAAATCGTTCGGCAAATAAATTCTCGAGCGGACGATCGGAACAATCAGGCTGTCGGTGCCATAGGAAAGGTTGCCGGTCACTTCATGGACCGTGTACGCCACCAAGCCCGGCGGGATTTCATCCGAAAATTCAACTTCAATCCCAGGCGAAGTTGCCGGAGCAGCGCTGGCGGTGAACAGCCCGCCATACCCCAGTTTAAGCTGCGAGCTGGCTACGTTGCTCCAAACCGCGGCGGCGCCGCGAATCTCGCCGATGATCGCCTGATAGCTGTCGCCCGGCGCCATCACAGCCGGAGGTGCATCCGAAATGAAAAACGGAACAGTGTTGTTGACCAGCGAATTCAGGTTGAATTTCTCGACGATGGGCTGATTGAACGGGCCGGTACTGGTGTTGTAAAGAATGTAGTAGTAATAGCCCCAACTCTTCGACGCCAACAGGGCCGCGCACGCGAAAATTGCAAAACGAACCCAATACGCTCGCTTCATGGTGTGGTTTGGGTTCCCAGAACGCTCGCGATCTCAGCCTTGAGAGCGCTAAGGCTCATGTTGATGTCGTTTGTAGTCACCGGTTGCCCGGCTGAATTCAGAGTTTGTTCGGCAGCCGCTGCTCGCATCACGGTGGGAGCCGTACCGGGCGTGGAGATCACCGAAAACAAGCCTTGCGAAAGCCCGATCACTTGGGTCAGCCCACTCTTGCTGGTCCACAGGAACAGCACATAATCCTGACCAGGGGTGAGGTTGGGAGCGCCTGCGACGCGTTGGATCGCGCCATTTAGCGATCCGCCCGGAACACCAAAGTCGATGGAGGACGCCGCAGTCTGGGCGGAGCTTTTATAAGTCTCGGTGACCTGGATTGAATAGTGACTAAAGATGGTCGACCCATGATACTGGACGGTGGTCGCTTGTACCGTTCCCCGCACGATCATCGTGGATTGCCGGATCATGTCATCCAAAGTCAATTGGCGCAGTGTGGACCCGGGCAGGGTACCCAAAGCGGCAACCAACGCAAGAATGAAAAATCGACGCATGCTGGCTCAATAGTCCGATAGCAAACCGGCTTCCATTGCATGCCACTGAAAATAGGACACTTTTCAAGGATCCGCAGGCCCTCGGTGTATCCGATCGACACAATGCTTGTCCAGATCAGTGCCCGCGAACCACCAAGAGCGGCATTTTCAATTTGTGACGGACTGCATTAATTGTAGTCCCGAATACAATGTCTTTCAAGCCTTTATGTCCGTGAGCGCCCATAACCACAAGATCCGGCTTGAGTTCCTCGGCGTACGCCACAATTGCCTCCCGGGGACGCCGCGAGTGCCGGACCACCGTTTCGACAGCCACTTGCTGCTTCTCAAGCTGCGCCGCGATGTCCGTCAGGTACTCGCTTCCGGCCTCGACCTCGGCCGTGGATGCCAGCGACCCGTACATTTGGCTGGTGACGCCCTCCTCAACGTGCAGCAGATAGAGCTTTGCGTGATGCTGCTTTGCCATGGCCGCTGCGTGCGCGATGGCGTCCCGGTCTTTATCAGTGTGATCCAACGGAACCAGGATTTTCTCGTACAGCGGACTCGGCAGATCAATCGCGACGGATTTCGGCAGTTCAATGGGCGAGCTTCCCAAGCGCCGGATCCACGGCGGCAGCACCGGCTGAAAAATCACCCAGGCGAGAAGAAGCGAAAGCACCAACAGGACCGGCGCGAGCCCCAATTCCAGCCAAACGCGCCATTCTCCGGAGCTGGCGAGCCAATCGCGGAGGCTGAGTACGACCAGCCAGATGTCGAGCGTCAGGATTAATGCTGCCGAACTCCAAGCCAAAACCTTTACCCAACCGCGATTCGCGAACTCGCCCATCCGCTCTTTGCTGCCGGTGAACTGAATCAGCGGAATCACCGCGAACGGCAATTGCATATTGAGAATCACCTGGCTCAGGATCAGCAACTGATACGTGCCATGTTCGCCCGCCATGTATACGGTGAGCGCGGCGGGAATGATGGCAATGGCGCGCGTCACCAGCCGTCGCAGCCAGGGACGCATGCGAAAGTTGAGGAAGCCTTCCATCACGATCTGTCCCGCCATGGTCCCCGTGAGCGTAGAAGATTGTCCGGAACAGAGCAGCGCAATGGCAAAAAGAATACTCGCCATCGTTGTGCCGAGCAGCGGCGTGAGCAGCTGATTGGCTTGCTGGATTTCCGTCACCACCATTCCGCGATTGAAAAACACCGCGACGGCCAATAACAGAATCGCAGCGTTTACAAACAGCGCGCCGTTGAGCGCGATGGCGGAATCGATCAGATTGAAGCGGCAAGCCGTCCGCTTTTCGGCATGCGTGATTCCGATGCGGCGCGTCTGCACCAGCGCCGAATGCAAATAGAGATTGTGCGGCATCACGGTGGCTCCGAGGATGGCGATTGCCGCATAGAGATTCTTGTCCGTGATGTGTGGAACGAGACCTGGCAGCATCTCTCGCACCACCGGCCAGCCGGCCCACCAGATTTCGATGAAGAAGCATCCGGCAATCACCGCGATCAGCGACAGTACGAAGCCTTCGATCACGCGGATTCCCAATCCTGTGAACCACAAAAGCAAAAGCGTATCGGCGGCCGTCAGCAGAACTCCATAAAGCAGCGGGATGTGGAAGAGGAGATTCAGCGCAATGGCCGCGCCCAGCACTTCCGCCAGATCGCAGGACGCGATCGCGATTTCGCAAAGAAACCAGAGCGAGAAGGAGATCGGGCGCGGATATGTTTCGCGGCAGGCCTGAGCGAGATCGCGCTGCGTGACAATTCCAAGCCGCGCGCTCAGCGTCTGCAGCAGAATCGCCATCAAGTTAGACAACACCAAAACCCAGAGCAACTGGTAGCCGAAGCGCGAACCGCCTTCCAGGTCCGCCGCCCAATTGCCTGGATCCATGTAGCCGACGCTTACCAAGTAAGCTGGTCCGGCAAAGGCGAACAGCCGCTTCCAAAGGGAAGGATGACCCGTTCCGACAGTCGAATGGACTTCGGGCAGGGATGTATTGACTGTGGTTGCAGACGGCAACTTAACTGTAGTTTATTCGATCTTCCCGGACATTACAAGGCTCGGCTGATTCCGAGCACCGCTGGTGGTTTTCGGCCAGAATACAATTGTGTTATCGAGTTGAAAACAATAGATTTTACCGATGGCCAAGCGATTGCTTTTTAGGTCGCGAACAGCATGAAACGCATTGCCTTATCGATCGCTGCAATCGCGGCGCTCATCGCTGGCTCGGTGGTTGCGCAAGATCCGCAAGGGCCCGGACCGAACGATCCGCAGCAGCAGGAGCCGGACGGCCAATATGAGCAGGGTCGTGGCGTCGCGCGCATCAGCATCCTGAGCGGCGAGGTTTCGGTACGCCGCGCCGATTCGGGCGATGTGGTGGCTGCGGCGGTCAACGGTCCCCTGATGGCGGGAGACAGCATTCTGACCAGTTCGTCTTCGAAGGCCGAAGTGCAACTGGATGCGTCAAACCTGATCCGGGTAGGCCCGAATTCCGAAGTGCGTTTCAGCGGCCTCGACGTTCGTGGCTTTCAGATTCAGGTTGCGGCCGGAACGGTGATGTACCGAGTGCTTCGGCAAGGGCAAGCCCAATCGGAAATAGATACGCCAAGTGTCGCGGTGCACCCGCTAGGCCAGGGAGCTTATCGCATCGGCCTACGCGGCGATGGAACGTCGGAAATAACCGTCCGCCAGGGCGAAGCGGAAATCTTCAGCCAGCATGGAAGCGAGCGGTTAGCGATGGGCCACACGATGTACGCGCGCGGCCCTGCCGCCGATCCCGAATTTCAAGTTGTAAATGCGATCCCGCAGGACAATTGGGATCGTTGGAACTTCGAGCGCGATCAATATCTGTTGCGCACGCGGAGCTACGATCACGTCAGCCGCGATATTCCGGGCGTCGAAGATCTGGATCAAAACGGCCGCTGGACCAACGATCCTAGCTATGGCGCCGTGTGGCAGCCGAACGTGGATCCGGGCTGGGCGCCATACCAAAATGGCCGATGGGTTTGGGAAGACTACTACGGTTGGACCTGGGTGAGCGCGGATCCTTGGGGCTGGGCTCCGTATCACTATGGCCGCTGGTTTTTTGGTGCGGGCGGATGGTGCTGGTATCCGGGACCGATCTTCGCGCACCCGTACTGGGCGCCCGCTTATGTCGGATTCTTCGGATGGGGCGGCGGAATCGGAATTGGATTCGGATTCGGCGGATTGGGTTGGGTGCCGCTCGCGCCCTTTGAAGTATTCCATCCCTGGTATGGGCGCGGCTTTTATGCGGGATTCCGCGGGGGCGGTTTTGCGCGCGGGACCACGATCGTAAACAACATCAACATCGCGAATACCTATCGCAACGCGCGCGTACCAGGCGGCGTGAGCGGAACTGCGGCCAATCAATTCGGACGCAATGGAGCGCAGATCACCTCGCTCAGCCATTCGCAGATTCAGTCGGCGGGGTTGGTGCATGGAGCGGTTCCAGTGGCGCCCGGGCGATCGAGCTTGCAGATGTCGAATCGTACGCCGAACGGCAATTTCGCGCAGAGCCGCGCGACGACATTCGCCAGCCATATGCAGGCGCCGGCAGTGAGCCACGTCTCGTTCGCGAATCAGCAGCGCGGGATGCAGCAGCTTTCGCATTCCGATTTCTCAGCGCCAAGCCGCAGTCTTTCGCGCGGCGGCTTAGGGAACCCGGGCGTGCAATCGGCGCGTCCTTCGCTTGGTGGAAATTCAACCGGCTCGGCTGGCGGACACGGCTGGAATCGTTTCGGCGAGCCGATTCATGCCGGATCTGCAATGTCCGGAACAATGACGGGCGGAGGCTGGCAACGTTCCGAAACCACTCGGCCGAGCTACGGAACATCAACTGGCACAAGCACCGGACGCGCGGTGCGGATCAGTCCGCCGATCGTCCAGCAGCGCAGTTACTCTTCTCCCGGTTATCAAGCGCCGCGCAATTCGACCACCAATAACAGCGGGTCTTCACGGAGTTATAGCAATCCGGGGCCCTCGCGGTCCAGCGGCGGCAGCACCGGAACCTCCCACGCAAGTGGCGGAGGCGGAGGCCACGCAAGCGGCGGTGGTGGCGGACACGGAGGCGGCGGTCACCGCTAACAGGGATTTCGTTTTCGATTTATAGATTTCTTCCCTCGGGCTCGAATAGCACCTCCCAGCGATTCGGGCCCTTCTTTTTTCTGTCTCGTTAGAGCAATCTGTGGGTCACTGATACAGCCGAATGGCGCTGGGAAGATCGGCCGGCTGACCGCACAACTCTCAGAGCTACTCAGCCTTCATGCACGCCACCGGATCCACCGCCGACACCCTCCTCGCGGGAAGGTACGACGCCGCGAGTGTGGCCACCACGAGTGCGACAGGCACCGCCGTAAAGGTCATCGGGTCCACTGGAGCCACGCCGTACAGCAGCGACTTCATCAGCGGGGTAACGGCTGCCGCGGCGCCGATACCGATCGCAATGCCGATCGCACAGAGGCCGGCTCCGTAGCGTACAAACATCAGGCGGACGTCCGCCGGCCTGGCGCCGAGGGCCAGGCGGATGCCGATCTCGCGTGTTCGTTGTGATACGGCATACGCGATCACACCGTAGATTCCGATCAAGCCAATTAGCATTGCCATCGCGCCGGCGATGGCCAGCATGAACAGCGTGAAAGATGTGCGCGCCATGGAGCGGTCCACCAACGCGCGCATCGTTTCAGGATTCGCCACTGGCAGGGTGGCATTCACCGACCATACTACCCGACGAATTTCGTTCAGCAACGCTGCGGTTCCGGCGCGATCCGTCCGAACCGTGAACGCCGCCGCCCTGGTTGCTACCGAGATAGGGGGTGGGTAGGAAAGTTGCCCGAAGATCGGCCAGTAAACCACCGCCGGCGCCGGCTCTTGAGAGCTAATGTGGCGCACGTCCTCCACCACACCCACAATCTCGCGCCAGACGTCACCATCGTTGGCGCGGACATGTTTGCCCACCGCGGCCTGGGCCGACCCCCACAACTCGCGCGCCAGGTTCCCGGAAACCAGCACGAACTTGCGGCCGTTGTAGATATCGGTCCACGTAAGGTCGCGCCCGGCCTCGATCCTGATGCCGAGCGAGTCGAATAACCCCGGTGACACGTTCAAATAGAGCCGCATGGGCGGACGACTTCCCTGCGCATAACTTTGGCCTTCCTTGAGGATTCCGTCCCAATTGGGATGCGCGCCATCCATCGGCAGCGCGCTTGCAAAACCCACCGAGCTCACTCCGGGGAGCGACGCCAACTTCTGGGCGATCGCCTGTTCCATTCGTGTTACGCCTTCCTCATTAGGAACCAGCGTTGGCGGCACCATCACACGAAAAGTCTGCACCGCCTCAGGCCGTTCAAAGCCTGGGCGAACAGTGCGCATCGCTTGAAAGGTTCGAATCATGAGTCCGGAAGAGATCAACAGCACCAGCGCGAGAGATACCTGCACCACCACAAGCGTGCTTCTGGCGCGATGGCGATCCCGGCTAGTGCTCATCGTGCGTCCGCTGTCCCGAACGATGAGGGAAACGCCCGGTCCAGCGTATCGCAACGCCGGTAGGAGACCGAAGAACAGACCGCAAGCAATCGACACGATCGCGCAGAAAGCCAGCGCATGGGGGTCCAGCCCGATCTCGCTCAGGCGCGGAAGGTTCGCAGGTCCAGTCCGGACCAGCAGCCACAGTCCGCCGCATGCGATGGCGAGGCCAACGGCTCCGCCGGCGGTGCCCAGTAGAAGGCTCTCCACCAGTAACTGGCGGACAATCCGGCTCCAACCCGCCCCCAGAGCCGCCCGGAGCGCAAGCTCCGATTGGCGGCCATCCACCCGCACCAGGAGAAGATTCGCCACGTTCGCGCACGTGATCAACATCACGATCGCGAGCGTACCCATCACGACCCACAGCACGCTTCCGATGTTGCCAACGACACTCTCCTGCAACGGCCGGATGTTTGCGCCGATCTGCCACGAAGACAGAAAGAGCTGCTCAGCAAAGCCACCGTCGCCCGGAACGCCCCCTGGATTGGAAGCCCACGAGCGCGCCCAGATGGGAAGCAGGCGCGTGATGTCCGCATTTGCCCGGCCGATCGAGACTCCCGGCTTCAGCCGGGCAATCGACGCAAGGTAAAAACCCTCCAAAATTGCCTGTCGGCGATCCAGTTGCATCGGAAGGATGATATCGGCGGGCGTATCCGCGATGCGAAAGCTGGCGGGCATCACACCGATAATCTCGCGAGCTACGGCGTCCACCAGAATCTTTCGTCCGATCACCGACGGGTCGCCTCCAAATCGCCGCTGCCAGTAACCGTCGCTCAACAGCACCGTGCGGTTCGCGCCAGGGAACTGATCCGCTGCTGTAAACGGCCGTCCGATCCGCGGCTGCACGGCAAGCGTCTGAAGCAATCCATCGCTGATGACGTTCGCGAATATCTGTTCAGGCTCCCCCAGGCCGGTGATGGCGACCGTGCCGGAGGTCCAGACCCCCATGGATTGAAACGAACGGTTCTGCTCCGCGTAAGTGAAGTACATCGAAGTGGAAAGTCCCAGCCCGCGGCTGCTGAGGACGCCGCCAGCACCGGGGGCGACTAGTTTCAGGTCCACCAGTTCCTCCGGATTGGGAAAAGCGAGTGGCTTCAACAGGACGCTATTCACTACGCTGAACACCGCCGTATTCGCGCCGATTCCCAGGGCCAGCGTCAACATGGCGACGGCGGCAAAGGACGGTTGTTTACGCAATCCGCGCAGCGCATAGCGCACGTCGCCGGAAATCGAATCGAGCCACGCAACGCCATTCATCCGATAGATCTCCTCTCCTCGCGCAGTCAGATTGCCTGCTTGTCTCAATGCGGCCGCTCGAGCTTCTCGCTGCGTCAGCCCCTGCGCCAGGAAAGAATCAATCAGCATCTGAAGATGCGTCTCCATTTCCACGCGCCATTCCCGATCCACTTGATCGCGATGCAGAAGGCTCCGCCAGCGCATGATTATGACGTCCGCATGACCAACTGAATCGCGCGTACCATTTTGTTAAAACCGCTTGACTCCGCTTCCAGTTGCTTTCTCCCTGCCGGGGTCAGCCGGTAAAAACGTGCCTTCCGGTTGCTCTCCGTGACGCCCCATTCGGCCTTTACCCATCCCTTGAGCAGCATCCGATTCAGGGCTGGGTATAGCGAGCCGTCCTCGACTTCGAGATCGCCTTTGGACCAATCGTGAATATGCTTGCCGATGGCATAGCCATGCAGCGGACCGTTTCTGAGGGTCCTCAGGATCATCATGTATAAGGTTCCCGGCAGGAGATCGGGATTCGAGGAGTTGCCGCCCAAGTTGAGAATACCTTTCTGAACTATGTATAGCCCAGAAAGTGAAAGATGTCAACAATTGCCCGGATGAGAGTCGGTCGCCCAGCGCGGTGGTGAACGCTACGAGCGCAATGCATCCACCGGATTGGCCGACGCCGCTCGTTGCGCCGGACGCCAGCAGCCGAGCAACGCAGCTAGCGCGATCACTGGAATGGCAACAGAATAGCTCACCAGATCCACCGCGGAAATTCCGTAGAGCAAACTCTGCAGAGCGCGCGAAACTGCGAGCGCGCCGATGACTCCAAGAAACACCCCACCGCCCGTCAGCGCCAAGCCTTCTTTCATCACCAAACGCAGGACGTCGGCCGACGTGGCGCCCAGGGCCATGCGGACGCCCATCTCATGCATCCGGCGCGACACGGAATAGGAGATCACTCCGTAGATTCCAACCGCGGCCAGAAGAAGCGCAAGACTCGCGAAAATTCCGGCAAGCACCGCGGTGAATCGTACTGGCGCCGCGGCATGTTCCACATAATTCGCCATCGTCCGTACTTTCGCCAGCGCGAGATTGCGATTGCGCTCATGCAACGCGCGGCGGATGGTGTCGGCGAGCGACAGCGGGTCCAGGCGCGTGCGCACCGCGAAACTCAGATGGTCACGCGTGGTTTGGGTATACGGAATGTAGATTTGCGGGCGCAGCTTCTTCGACAAAGAGTGATTGCGAACGTGCTCTACTACGCCGACCACTTCCGCCCAAACCGGGACAATGCCGCGTGGCGTGAAATGCTCGGCTTCGATCTTCTTGCCAATGGCGCTTTGTCCGGGCCATGTGACGGCGGCCAGCCAATCGTCCACGATCACCACCTGCCGGCCGTCCACGCGATCCTGGTCGTCAAAGAAACGGCCGGCCAGCAGTTTGGTTCCCATCGCACGCAGATAACCCGGAGTACTGGCACGCTCGTCCGCAAGCATCCCGGCAGCCTGATTCTCGGTCATACCTTCGCCTCGATAGGGACCGTACCAGTTCGGGTAATCGTCGAGAGGCAGATGCGTGACCGCCCCGGCCGACTCGACCCCAGGCAGCGAACGAAGCTTCGATTCCCATTCATTTACGAATTGGATTCTTTGCGTGCGATTGTACGACGATAGATCGAGTTCAAACGTCAACAGCCGCTGCGCTTCGAATCCCGGATCGACGCTCTGGATTTTGTTATTCGTGCGGATCAGGAGCCCGGCGCCGATCACGAGCACGAATCCTAGCGCGATCTCGCCCACGATCGAGAACGCCCGGATGCCTCTGCTCGCCGATGTGCGTGTGGTGCGCCCGCCGTCCCGCAGCGCCATTGTCAGATTCGTCTTCGCCGACTCAATGCTGGGAGCCAATCCAAAAAGCAGCGCGGAGGCAAAGGCGATAGCCGCGACGAAAGCGAGCACCGGCCAATTCAATCCAACGCCGGAGATTCGCGAAAGATAATCCGGACGGATCGCGAGTAACGCGCGAAGCCCGGCCCATCCGAGACCCACGCCGGCAAGGCCGGCGATCACACACAGTACCAAACCCTCGACGAACAGTTGGCGGACAATTCTGCCTCCGGAAGCGCCGAGCGCTGCCCGGACCGCTATTTCTTTGCGCCGTCCGCTGGATCGCACCAGCAAAAGGTTGGCCACGTTGAGGCAGCAGATCAACAGGACGAATCCGGCCCCCGCAAAGAGCGCGATCAGCGCCGATCGCACTTCGCGCGTGGCGTCGGCTTGCAGCGAGACCACTTGAAAATTTAAATTCTCGGCGCCGAATTCGTTATAAGACGCCCGGACCTGAGCTGCCACCCGATCGAGATCCGCTTGCGCTTGTTGCACGGTGACACCCGGTTTCAAACGAGCCACCACGCGCAGAAAATACAGCGTGACCGGCGATCGGTAGATGTCGTACGGAAACGGAGTCATGGCGCCGACCTGCCCGACATTGGAATCAGTCGAAAAGTAAAGCTGGAAATCGGAAGGCAACACGCCGACCACGGTAGAACTTTCATCGAGGAATGTTACGCCGCGCCCAATCATCCGTGGATCCCCGCCAAAGTGCCGTTGCCAGAGTCCGTGACTCAACAGAATTACGGGCCGTCCGCCCAGGGACTCTTCTTTCGGAAGAAAGACGCGTCCGAGCGCGGGTTTCAATCCAAGGACCGCTGGAAAGTTCGGCGTTACGAACGCCGTCTTCACCTGCTCGGGATTGTCATCACCTGTGAAGGTCCCATTTCCGGTCCAGATGGCCGCGACGTCTTGGAACAGGCGGCAGCGCTGTTGGATTTCGCGCAGCAGCGGACCCGAAGCCGGTCCACGGGGAATCGTGAGTTTCTGATACTTCGTCCAGATCAACACGAGTTGTTCAGGATGAGAATAAGGGAGCGGCCGCAGCAGAACGGCATAGACCACGCTGAAGATTGCGGTGTTGACGCCGATACCGAGCGCGAGTGTAAGGATCGCTATGAAAGTGAAGCCGGGACTCTTGCGCAGCGTCCGCCAGGCGTAGCGCAGGTCCTGCAGACAGGATTCAACGCTTGTACCGGACGACGGCTCGCTCATCTGCGCCGCTAACCGCCCGCTGTATTCCGCAGACGCGCGGCGACGCGCTTCGCCGGGCGGCACACCTTGCTCGATGAACCTATCCGCCAACAGGTTGCGGCAAGCTTCCAACTCGGCTTCTATTTCCTGCCGGCGTGCGCGCGATTTCCGAAACCAGAACATAAGTCACGACTCCGCTTCGAGCAATCGATTCACGGCGCTGAAGGCTTTGTTCCATTTGCGCTTCTCTTTGGAAAGCTGCGCCCGGCCGGAAGGTGTCAGCGTGTAGTACTTCGCTTTGCGATTGTTTTCCGATTCGCCCCAGTGGCCCTGGATCCAGCCGTTTTGCTCCAGCCGGTAAAGGGCGGGGAAGAGCGAGCCGGGTTTCACGACAAACACGCCGCGCGTAATTTGACGGATGCGGTCGGAGACGCCGAGCCCGTGCATGGGAGCGAGAGCGAGGGTCCGCAGCACGAGCATATCGAGCGTCCCTTGCAGGATTTCGGAGGCTTCCGCCATGTTCCTATCGACCGTCTAGATCAGCATACACGTGTTCCTACAGACCGTCAATAGGAAGATGCGGCGGCAAGCCTCCGGCTGGCCAGGGTCTGAGGTTTAAGGCCGTGCCGACAAATCCCGGAATTTGGCCGGCGTCAGACTGGTGTGCGTCTTAAACATCGCGCAGAAGTGGCTTTGATCGGAAAATCCGCACATCAACGCGATTTCAGAGAGCGACTTATCGGAATTCGACAGCAGGTGGCAGGCGTGTTCGATGCGCCGCTTGCGAATGAACTCGCCGATAGTGGTGTCGTAGTGCTTGCGGAATTCGCGAGACAGGTGAACCGGATGGACTCCGCCAATGGCGGCAAGTTCCGCGAGACTGGGCGCCAGCAAATAGGAATCTTCGAGCGCCTCGCGCACGCGGCGCAGCCAGATCGGGGCATGCGCTCCGCTATCGCCGATGGCACGCGCGCTTTCGGCGAGGATTTCGAGCAGCACGCCTTCCATCGCAAGCGGCGCAATGTCGTCGGATGCCTGGAACTCGCGATACATCCGGTTCGCGAGCCAGGAAGAAGCCAAACCGGAAACTTCGCCTGGATTGGATAAAACCGGCGCGTGATCTCCCAGGCGATGCAGCGCCATCGGATCGATCCGGACCAACAAGCACCGCACGGCGTTGTCGAAATAATTTTCGTGCAACTGGTCGGGCGGTAAGTAACGGAGTGCACCCGCGCTGCAGTTGCATTCGCGGTCCGCGTACTTTTCGCGATAGGAACCGGAAAGAATAAAGCTCAAGTAAGCCTGCGAGTGCCGGTGCGGCTCAAGCGCGAGACCTTGTGGATATGTGTTCTCAGTCAGAGTGAAGCCGGGAATTTCCCGCTGCTTTACCACTGTGCCGGCGAGGCCTGTCACTGGACCGGCATAAAACGGTTTATCAAGTACGACGTTAGCGGCATTCATGAGTTCGAAACTCCATTTCCCACTTTCGATGTTGGACGCGTTGCGATCTGAAAAGTTAGCGAATGAGGGCGCAAGTTCATACGTAGATATACGCAGTTCAATGCAAATGAGTTGAATCTTTTTGCGCAAGGTTTTGCTAGTCCCACGAGCGGACAAGCAGTCCCACAAACGCACATAACGTGGCCGAAATGATTTGACATTTTGCTGATCTCGAATCGGCCTAACCACCGGCGATATTCAAAGTCCACTCACTTTAGACGATGAGGGAGACGCCGGCCATGACACTCGTCACACTTGACAAACTAGTGAAGCAAAGCATTTTCCGGGCCATGTTATTGGTGAGTGCCCTGGTTCCAACAGCGCTTGCCGGGCCTGCTGACGGAAGTGAGTGGGGGCAGCGAAAGGAGGCTGGGCGCAAGGCGTTCGAGTTGGGCCGCTATCGCGAAGCGGAGGTATTCGGCCAAGAGGCGCTGCGCCTTGTGACACTGGTACATTCCGCCGACAGCCCGGAGGTCGCCGGGTGCTTGAACGATTTAGGCGTCGCCGAAAACGCCCTCGGGAAGTTCGGCGAGGCCGAAGAGCTCTACCGTCGAGCTGTGCGAATCTGGGAAGAGAATCCGGGACGCGAAGCATCGGAAGCGAGAGTTCTCAGCAACCTGAGTGTGCTGTTGGTTTCGCAAGCCCGTTATGAAGAAGCGGAAGCGATCGGGCGCCGTTCGCTGGCCATCCACGAAGACGTGGTGGGCGTGGATCATCCCGATACCGTGCCAGCGCTGATCAATTTGGGACAGCTCCATGAGGCGCAAGGCCGCTATAACGAGGCCGAGGTCTTCTTGATCCGTGCCGCCGGCATCCGTCAAAGGGCGCTCGGAGAGAATCATCCGGAAACTGCGCTGGCACTTGCCGCGCTGGGGCAGAATTTATCCAGGTCCGGCAAAACCGATCAAGCTTTGGACCTGTTGATGCGCGCGTTGCGCGTGAATGAAAAGACGATGCCGCGCCATCCGCGCACCGCGGCGATCCTCAATAACATTTCCGGCATCTATTCGCGCCAACAAAAATTCAAGGAAGCGGAACAATTTCTGTTTCGCGCTTTGGAAATATGGGAACAATCTCTCGGCAAGACTCATCCGGATGTAGCGGCTGGATACTCCAATCTGGCCACCATCAACTTCGCTCGCCACCATTACAAGCAGGCGGAACGATACGCAAGCCGCGCTTTGGAGATTGACCGCTCCTTTTTCGGGAATGTTAATCCGGCGGTCGCGATCGATCTTGACAACCTAGGCGCCGTAGTTTTCAAGGAACACAACTATCGTGAGTCGGAACGGCTGTTTCAGGAAGCGCTGACCATTTCGGAGAGAGCGCACGGACCGCAACATCCGGATGTAGCGGACGCTTTGTCCAACCTTGGTGAATTGTATTTCGTGGAAAGCCGTTTCGACGAAGCGGCTGCGGCCTACAAGCGCGCCATCCAAATCCGGGAAGCGGTTTTCGGAAAAACCAATCCGCGGCTGGTGGCTAATCTGAGGGCTTATGCGCAGCTCATGCGCAAGATGCAGGATTTTGCGGAAGCGGAGAAGGCCGATGTCCGCGCGCTCGGCATCGAGGTGCGGAACTCACTGCATCCGTAACGAACGCGCGAGCAGTTTTCGGGTTCGGCCTACTTAAATTCGGGGCTGCTCGCGTTCGCCGGCTCAGCCGACCAATTCTGATGAATGGTCATGCTCTGATCCACGTAAAATGTCCGGCGGCCGGTGCTGTTGTAAGCCTTCGGATTCGCGTTCAACGTGTATCCGGACGGTGTCGCCGCCATGGTGAAGATGTAGCCGTCTTTATCGCCGGATGACAGACTTCCCGGGATCAAATCCGCTGCTTGTGGACCGGGACCCCCACTTGTCGGAGGTCCAAGCTCGGCCAGAGTAGTGGCGTACCTGCCGAATTGCGACATGTACTGCGTTTGCATGCTGGTGATGGTCTGGATTTCGCGCACCACCGCCATTTCGTTCGCGTTCATCTTCGCGCTGCCTAGTTTCGGTACCGCGATGGCGAGAATAATCAGGATGATCGCGATAACGATCAGAAGCTCGATGAGCGAAAAGCCGCGTGAGCCGCGCCGACGGAGACAGGACTGCCGCATGACATTAATTATGACGGAAACGGGCCGCTTTGCGTGCAAGGCCGTTTCTCGTTACTGATTACCCGCAGGCTTGGGCTCCGCTACGATTACCGCCGGGACGTTCTGGTCGCGGGCTAGCTTATTGAATGCGGCTAAGTCACTGCTTGTCAATTTCTTAAGTGTCTCAAGCTGCTTGTTGACTTGACTCGCCAGGTCTTCGAACACTTGCGAAGATTGCACGGTGGGCGCGCTGTCCGAGCTTTCTACAACGCCCTCCAAAGCCGCCAGTTTGTTATTGAGCTTGATGGGGAAGTTGAGCGGATCTTCGCTCGCGCGGTTCTTGGTTTGATACAGCGCTTCCTCCACCGCGGTCAGATTCTTTGCCAGAGACTTTGCGGCGTCGGCAACCTTGGGATCCTTGACGCGCTCGGCGTAATCGTCGAGCTGTTTGCGGATGTCTCGGATGCGAACCACTGCCTCGTTGCACTGGCTGAGTTTGTTGTGGATCTGCAGCGCGACTTCGAGTTGCCGCGCATAATCTTCCGCCGTGGTTTTGAGGCGCGGATCTTTTTTCACCTCGAAACTTTGCGTCTCGGATTTTCCATTGGCGCTCAACCGCACACTGTAATGTCCCGGAACAATCGCCGGTCCGTGAATGCTTCCCGCCCACATGATCAATCCAGAGAAAGTTGTTGCGTCCGGATAGTGCAGATCCCAGACGAAGCGGTTGAGTCCAGCTTCGGCGGGCACGTGATCGGCGGGAGGACGCCCAAACGGAAAATCGTCTTCTTCGTCCTCGGCGCCGGCCGGCTTCTTGGCCGGAGGCTTGCTCGAAAACTTGCGAATCAGCTTACCCGAATCGTCCAGGAATTCCAGCGTGACTTCGTCTTTCGGTTTTTCCTTGAACCAATAGTAAGCAACGGCGCCCGCCGCCGGATTCTGTCCTTCCGGCCGGTCCGACGGAATGTGGAACCCACCGCGCAGCGTGCGATACGTGTCTTTCGGCTGAAACAATTTCATTCCCTCCGCTGGCAGACCCCCGGCTAGCTGATAAACGAGCGGAAGATCGTCGAGAATCCAAAAAGCCCGGCCCTGCGTCGCAACCACCAGCTCTTTCTCGCGCTTTTGAAAAGCGAGATCGGTGATCGGGACAACCGGGAGATTGAGCTGGAACGATTGCCAGTTCGTGCCGCCGTTAAACGAAATGTACATCCCGGTTTCGGTTCCGGCGACTAAAAGATTGCGATGATTCGGATCTTCGCGAATCGTGCGCGTGAAGGCGCGTGGGCCGATTCCGTTGTTGATCGCCGTCCAGGTTTTTCCGTAATCGGTGGTTTTGTAGAGATACGGCGCAAAATCGTCCAGTTGATATTTGGTTCCGGCAAAATACGCGGTCCCCGCATCGAAGGGCGACGCCTCGATGGTATTGATGCGCATCCATTCCGGCAGGCCTTTGGGAGTGACATTGGTCCAATGCTTGCCGGCATCCTGCGTGATGTAGACCAAGCCATCATCGGAACCGGTCCAGATCACTCCGGGCTTCACCGGCGACTCCGCCACGGTGAAGATGACATCGTAATATTCGACTGCCGTGTTGTCCTTGGTGATGGGTCCGCCGGAGGGGCCTTGCTTCGACTTATCGTTGCGCGTGAGATCGCCCGAGATCATTTCCCAGCTGGTTCCACCGTTGGTGCTTTTGAAAAGATGGTCGCCCGCGCAGTACAGCGTGTTCGGATCGTTCGGCGAAAAAAGAATCGGGAAAGTCCATTGGAATCGATACTTCATGGCTTCGGCGCCCGATCCCATCGGATTGTCCGGCCACACCGTGATGTCGCGCAATTGTCCGGAGCGATGATCGTAGCGCGTGAGCAGACCATCATATGACCCGGCATAGACGATGTCGGAATCCTTCGGATCGGGCGCTAGCCAGCCGCTTTCGCCGCCTCCCACGTCGTACCAATCGCGTACGCCGATGCTGCCTTCATCGCTGCGCGTGGTGATGCGGACGGTGCTGTTATCCTGCTGGGCTCCATAAGCGTGATAGGGGAAATCGTTATCCAGCGCCACACGATAGAACTGAGCGGTGGGCTGCTGATCCTGCGTGGTCCAGGTTTTTCCGCCATTGGTGCTGACGTTCGCGCCGCCGTCGTTCGATTCGATCATGCGATTCGAATCGTTGGGAGCCACCCATAAATAATGCACGTCGCCGTGCGGCGCGCGGATCATGTTGAACGTTTTTCCGCCGTCGTCGGAGCGGAAGAAGCTGACGTTCACGGCGAAAACTGTGTCGGGCTTCAACGGATCGGCAAAGATGCGCGAGTAATACCAGGCGCGCTGGCGCAGCTTGCGATCCTGATTGATGCGCGTCCAGGTTTTTCCCGCGTCGTCGGAGCGGAATACGCCGCCGTCTTCGGCTTCCACCAGCGCCCACACGCGTTCGGAGTTTACGGGCGAAACGGTGATGCCGATGCGTCCGAGAATTCCCTTGGGCATGCCAGGATTGCGGCTGAGATCGGTCCAGGTTTCGCCGCCGTCGGTGGATTTAAAGAGTCCGCTGTCGGGCCCGCCGCTTTCCAAATCCCAGGGCATGCGATGCATGTCCCAGAACGCGGCATAAATCACGTTGGCATTGTTGGGATCGAGAATCAGATCCACTGCGCCTGCCTTCGATCCGCGCGTGTAGATCAGCTTCCACGTTTTGCCGCCGTCGACGGTTTTGTAAACGCCGCGCTCTTCGTTTGGTCCCCAAAGATGGCCGAGCGCGGCGACATAAACGATGTCGGGATTCTTCGGATGCACGCGAACCGCGCCGATGTGCAGAGTGTTTTCGAGACCCACATTCTTCCAGGTCTTGCCCGCGTCGGTGGATTTATAAACGCCGTCGCCGTGCGACGCGTTGCCGCGGACGTCCGGCTCGCCCATGCCGACGTAAATGACATTTGGATCGGATTCCGAAACTCCGATGGCGCCCACCGATCCGGTTTTGAATTGGCCATCCGAAATCGGTTGCCAGGATACGCCGCCATCGACGGTTTTCCAAACTCCGCCGCCGGTGGCGCCGAAGTAATAGACGTTGGGCTGCGAAGTCACGCCCGCTACCGCGACGACGCGTCCGCCACGGTAGGGTCCGATGCTGCGGTACTTGAGTTCTTTCAAGGCATTCAGGTCGGTTTGCGCGAAGAGAAGGGAAGACGACGCTGCCAGTGTTGCTAAGAATTTCATAGATTTGTTTTCGAATCGTATCACAGGCTGGTGGATCTTTCGACTCGCGTCGTACGATAAAAGGCGTGAAACTGATAGACCTGTCGCGGCCGCTTGAGAATGCCGTTGCAGCCGATCCGCCGGGGCTCGGGCCCAAAATCGAGTATTTCGATCACAGACAATCGCTCGCCGGAATGCTCGCTATGTTTCCAGGACTCGAAGCGCATCGGTTGCCCGGCGGTGAGGCTTGGGCAGTTGAACTGTTGACGGTGAGCACGCACAACGGAACACATGTGGACGCGCCGTGGCATTTCGCATCCAGCATGAATAACGGCGAACGCGCGTGGACCATCGACGAAGTTCCGCTGGATTGGTTTTATCGTCCGGGGCTTAAGCTGGATTTCCGGGATCTTCCGGATGGTCATGTCGTGACAGCGGCCGAGCTGTCGGCGAAGATTAGCGCAAGCGGCCATGAGTTGAAGCCGTTCGATATCGTACTGATGAACACGCGCGCTGGCGCGGCCTACGGCACTCCAGCATATGTTGATTCGGGCTGCGGCTTCGGGCGCGAGGCGACACATTGGCTGCTAGAGCGTGGAATACGCGTGATGGGCACCGACGGCTGGAGTTGGGACGCGCCATTTTCATTTACGCGCCTCCGGTTTCTTGAATCCGGCGACGCATCGATCATTTGGGAAGGGCACAAGGCGGGTTTGGAGGTTGGATACTGCCACATGGAGAAGCTGGCGAATCTGGAAGAGCTTCCCAGCGATGGTTTTCTGGTATCTTGTTTTCCGTTCAAGATTAAGAGTGCCTCAGCGGGCTTCACGCGTGCGGTGGCGATTTTTCAACAATGATCTTTCTCGCCCCGTCGCCTATCCACGGCGTCGGCGTCTTCACTGACGCGCCGATATCGAAGGACACCCGGCCGGATCTCTGGCATCCCGGCGATCTGAAGTTCGTCCCGAAGTACGAAGCGCAAGGCGAAAGTTACGCCATGTATTGTGTCGAAACGAAGGACGGCTACTGGTGTCCGCGCGATTTCCGATGCATGTCGCTCGGTTGGTATTTGAATCATTCTGAGAATCCGAGCCTGATCGCGGAGGGCGAAGATTACGCTGCGGCGCGCGACATTTCGCCCGGCGAGGAATTGACCATTGATTACGCGACATTGGATGCAGAAGTAGACAACCGGGTTCGCTGATGCGCGACGCGGTTCGAAGTATCCTCTTGTGGTACGCGCGCCACGTTCCCTATCATCCCTACAAGGCACAGATCTCGAAGCGTCTGCGCCACGCCTTCCAAATTTCGCTACAAGGGGAATTTGAGGAAACGCGCGGCGGTCTCCGTTGGGCTATGAATGCCGCCGACTATACGCAGCAAGATCTTTTTTGGAGCGGCGCCAAAGACGTGTCTGAGATCGACGAGGCGATACGTTGCCTCCCGATGGGCGGAGTGATGTTCGATCTGGGAGCGAATTTCGGCTACTATGCCATCACGCTTGCTTCGCGGCTTCACGGCGCCTGTCTGATCTATGCACTCGAGCCGAATCCGAGCACGATGCGGCGCTTCGAAAGGAATATCGCGCTCAACGGCATCCGCGGCGTGATTCCGCTGGAAGTGGGCCTATCCGATCAGCCAGGCTTCGCGCAGATCGTAGAAACTCCGGACCATTCTGGCGCGGCCTACCTTCGCGAGAGCCAGGGAGCAGGCCTTCCGACAATCAGCCTGGATCTGTTTTGCGAACAGAACCGGATTGACCGTTTGGATCTGATCAAGATGGACATCGAAGGAGCGGAGTTGCGCGCTCTTCACGGCGCCGTTCGGACGCTAAGACGCCTTCGCCCGCCGCTGCTGATTGAGCTGAATCCCGAGACGTCCGAACGGGAAGGGTACTCCATCCGCGACGTCGTTGTCTTCTTGGAAGATCTGGGTTACGCGATCTTCGATGTTCGCAGCCGCGCGCGTATTACTCGGCACCGGTTGCCTCGGTGCACCTATTTTATGAATGCGATTTGCAAGTTCGTATGAAATTCACTTTCCTGAAAAGCGTGCCGGCCGCCGCTCGCGAAAGCTGGCCACGCCTTCGCGGAAATCATGGCTGGTGAGAACTGCGCGCATGTCGTCGCGCAGGTGCGCCGCTGCTTGCTCCTCGCCCTGCAACATCCCGAGCCGCGCCGATCGGAGGGTGGCCTGTACACCAAGAGGAGCTTGCGCCGCGATTCGTTCTCCGATGGCGGTCGCGCGCGCGAGTTGCCGGCCGGGTTCCGCTACTTCTTGAATCAGCCCGATGCGGAGTGCTTCCGCCGCGCTGAATTCCTCGGCGGTGAGCAGATAGCGCATCGCGTTTCCCCAGCCGCACTCGTGAACCATCCGGAAGGTTGCGCCGCCGAGCGGATAGAGCCCGCGCGCGATTTCGAGCTGCGCGAATCGCGTGTCGCTGGCGGCAATCCGGATGTCGGCCGCCAGCAACATCTCGATTCCGATGGTAAACGTGATTCCTTGTACTGCCATGACGAGCGGTTTTGAGAGCCGGCTGCGCAATCCGAACGGATCGATTTGTCCGGGCTCTTGCAGAAACGGATCTTCGCGTTCAAAGAGCGGCGCGAACTGCGCCAGATCGATTCCGCCGGTGAAGTGCGTTCCGTGAGCGAACACTACGGCGCACCACAACTCCGGATCCGCCTCGTAAGCTCCGTATGCGCGCGCGAGGTCGTGAAACATCGGTGGATCGAACGCGTTGCGCTTTTCCACGCGATTCAACCCGATCAG
>DATGIH010000002.1:0-6091 GCA_035295865.1 Bryobacteraceae bacterium | reverse complement strand
CTGCCATAATCCGGACGGGAAACAGCATCTGCAAAAATACCGCTGGGATCTGATGCTGAGCGGTCACACCCACGGCGGCCAAGTCCGCATCTTCGGACTCACGCGCACCTGGGCGCCCGTCCACGATAAACGATTCCTCGCCGGCCGCTACGACTGGCAAGGCCGTCAACTCTTCATCACGCGCGGCATCGGATCTCCACATCACGTCCGCGCCTTCTGCCGCCCAGAGATCTCCGTACTGGAACTCGGCTAGCATGCGCGGCGAAAAAAATCGTTGACTCCGGCGAACTGTATAGAGTATATATACACTATACAGTGCTTTTGACTATCGACCTCAACGATCGCCGCCCCGTCTACCGCCAAATCGCCGACGGTATTAAAGCGCTCATCGCGAGCGGTCAACTGCGCGAAGGTCAACCTTTGCCGGCTGTGCGTCAAGTCGCGGCGGATTTGGGAGTCAATCTCAACACTATCGCGGCCGCGTACCGGGATCTTCACAGTGAAGGGCTCATCATTATCAAGCGCGGATCGGGCACCACCGTGGCCCCGCGCACCGGCAACACGTCGCAAAGCAAGGAAGATCTTCGCCGCCCCATCCGCACCGCGCTCACCGAGCTCGTGCTCGCGGGCATGCCACAGCGGGACATTCTCAGCCTGGTCAGCGACGAACTGAAAACTCTTCTCAAAGGCGCTAAATCATGACAGAACCGCAAATTGTCTTATTGGGCTACATCGCCGTCATCTTCCTTCGTTTTCCCCGGATCAAGGAACGCTGGAACGCGCCGCTCTTGCGGGGTCCCGAATGGTTTTTCGATGTCGCGGTTCCGGCCGATTTTCTACAAAACGCCGGCCGCGCCGTTCTCCGCAATTACCGCTGGCGGCTCTTCATCCCTTGGATGATCGAAGTGCCCATCATGGCCGCGCTCTTCTTTACGGGCCACGCCGACATACGGAACACTGCGGGTGTCATCATGCTCGTCACGCTCTTCACGCGGTTCAACTATTACGCCGCCCGGCTTGCTGCGGAAAAACGGACGCGGATTTTCGAAAGACCCGTCGAAAGCGTCCACGCGGGCGGCGTCATGCTTTCGCTCGAGCCCCGTACGCTTCGCAACTACACCAATTGGTGGGTGGAAGCGGGAATCGTTCTCGCGCTGTGCGGCGCTGCCGCATGGCTGGCGGAAAAACTGAACGGCGGATTGCTACGATTCCTCGTCGTCAATCTTTATCTGCAAGCCGGTCTCCTGCTGATCAAATACGGCATCATCCGTTCCAGCGGCGCCGCGCCGGTCGACAACGTCGAGCAATACCTCACGTGGCGCGAAAGCCTGCGCCGGCTCGCTACCGGATCGTGCGACGTCGCGCGGCTGATGTTGGCGGTCGCACCTCTGTTATCTTTCGCGTTTCTCGCCGGTGGAACCGCGCGCTCGATCGGTTGGGTTGGTTACGGCATAGGAGCGGCCTTCGTGATCGCACACGAATGGCACAGCCGCGGAAAGCATCTGGAAGTTGCGCGCCGCACCAAACCCGCGCGTCTGCCGCTGCAGGATACGCGCGGTCCAATCGGATTCTGGCCGTCCCTGCCGTTGTTGCTGCTCAGAACGGCCAATGGCTACGCGCTGAACTTGGCGAGCGTGCCCGCGCGAATCGCCGGTCTTTATTTCGCCGGATTCGCCGGCCTCTGGTTGTGGCTGGTGCATTAACATTTGGTGCAAGAACAATGGTCGATTCGGCAAATATGGTGACAGACTCGAATTTTCGCACAACGAAACTCGGGAGCCGCCGGATCCTAATCGCGAAATTTCGTGTCTGTCACCATTTTTGCCAGCCGGGAATTTAACAAAAGGAAGGAAGCAAATATGCTTCGAAAATGTGCGCTCGTCGTGTGTCTGTTTGCTTGCGGGCTATGGGCCCAGCAGGAAAAAATCGCCGGTGAGTGGGCCGGAGTCATCGCCGGAAAATTGCACATCGTGGTCCGGATCGTGAAGGGCGACGACCACTCGCTGCATGGATCGCTCGAAAGCATCGACCAAGGCCACGCCAAGATCGACATCGAGTCCGTCACGCTCGACCCGAAAGGCGTCGTCGAACTGAATATGAAACAGATCGGCGCCATCTACCAGGCGGAGTTCAATGACGCCGGCACGGAACTGATCGGAACCTGGCAACAGGGCGGCTCCATGGCCGCGCTCAATCTGCGCCGCACGGATGCGCCAGCGCTGAAGCCGCTCGAGCCAGCCACGCGCGGCCACATCGCCTTCCAGCCCTGCCCCGATTCCGACGGCCAGAGCCTCTGCGGCAGCTACGAAGTCTGGGAAAATCGCGCGTCGAAATCCGGCCGCAAAATCCCGCTCCATATTATGCTTCTGCCCGCGCTCGCCGAAAAACCGGCGGCGGACCCCATCTTCGCCTTCGCCGGAGGCCCTGGGCAAAGTGCCGCCGAAGCCTACCCAGCGCTAACCACCATCGCAGCACTGCGGAAAAAGCGCGATATCGTGTTACTCGATCAGCGCGGAACCGGTCAGTCCAATCCCCTGCCCTGTCCAGTTGAACTGAACGATGCGGCTGTCATGATCACCGGCGCCAGCCCGTCCAGTGTCCAGGATTTGGCGGACTGCCGCAAGAAACTCGAAGCCAAAGCGGACCTCACCCAATACACCACGTCCTACTTCGCCGACGATCTCGACGAAGTTCGCGAAGCCCTGGGCTACGACAAAATCAACGTCTTCGGCGGATCCTATGGAACGCTCTCCGGCCAAGTGTACGCGCGCCTGCATGGCAAGCATGTGCGAACGCTGGTGCTGGAAGGGGTCGTGCCGCCCGGCTACCGCCTGCCGCTGCCCTTCGCGAAAACCATCCAGGCGTCTTTAGAAAAACTCTTCGCTAATTGCGCCGCCGACGCGGGATGTCAAAAAGCTTTTCCGAATCTTCAATCGGAATTCGAAACCGTGGTCCAGCGGCTCGACGAGCAACCCGTCACGCTTCAGTTCGAAACAGGCAGCGGCAAGCCGCAACCGGTCACCATTACGCGCGGCTCATTCGTATCGCGCATGCGCGTGCTCCTGTATCAACCCGCGTTCGTCGGCGCGCTGCCCTACTTCATCCATCGCGCGTTCGACAACGATTTCAACCCGTATGCCAAAGCTGTATTCGCAATGCGCAGCGCCGTCGGCCAAGCCATCGCCCGCGGTATGGCCTATTCGGTTGGATGCGCCGAATCGCTCCCCTTCATCGCGGAGTCCGACGTCAAGCAGGAAACGGCCGGTACGTGGCTGGGCGATTACGATGTTCGTTTGTATCAAAAAGCCTGCGAAGTCTGGCCGCACGCCAAAGTCTCCAGAGATTTCCTGGAACCAGTCCATTCCGATATCCCATCGTTAATGATCACCGGCGCCGAAGACCCCGCGACGCCGCCATCGCAAGCCGAACAAGCCGCGGTAGGCTTGAAAAACAATCGCATCGTTGCGATCCCGCACGGCACGCACCTCACGGCATCGTTATGCATCGACAAGCTGGTCGTCCAATTCGTCAACGCCGGATCTTCCGCAGGCCTGGACACGACGTGCATCGCGGACATCCACCACGTCCCATTTCGGACGAAGTAGGAGCCCCGGCCCGGATATAATGCTTGGCACCATGCGACTTACTTGCGCCATCTTACTCGCGGGCTCGCTCGCGGCTCAGCATCTGGAACTCCGCTCTCCGTCCGGGCGCGAGTTCCATTCGCTCCCGGATGACAAGGGCGCCGTTCCTGCCGCGGAAAAAGCGCTGGCCGAGCACCCGAACGACGTCAAACTGATTCTCAAGCTGGCGCAAGCCCACGCCTCCGTCTGGCAGGACAAAGAAGCCGTCGCCGCCTGCACGCGCGGATTGAAAATCGATCCCAACAACGCGGAGCTCCTGCTCGAACGCGGCCATCGCGAGCTGCCCTTGCGCGAATTCAGCGCTGCGCGCGACGATCTCAAACGCGCCACCGAACTCGATCCCAAACTTACCGAAGGCTACTATCACCTCGGACTCGCCCACTATTTCCGCAACGAATTCGCGCCTGCCGCCGAAGCCTTCTGCAAAGGCCGCGACCTCGTCACTAAACAAGATGATCTGGTCAACTTCACCAACTGGTGCTACGTCGCCCTGCGCCGCGCCGGCAAAAAAGACGAAGCCGCCAAAGCGCTCGAAAAAATCCCGCCGGATATGCAATCCAACCCCGGCCATACCGTTTTCTATTTCAACCTGGTCCGCTTTTACCAGGGCCTCAAGACGGAAGCGGAAATCCTCCCGCCGTACCCCGCCGATCCAAACGATCATGAAAACGAAATGAGCTTCGACACCATTTCCTACCAAATCGGGAACTGGTATCTCTATAACGGCGATGCGGCAAAAGCGAAGCCATATTTCGCACGCGTTGCGAAGGGCAACGTCTGGGTGACCTGGGGATTCGTCGGCTCCGAGCTCGAACTAGCGGCTCACCACTGATCGCAGACTCACGGTCTGCGATTCGCCAGCCTTCACTTCCACGCTCTGCGCCTCGGCCGCGTGCCGATCCGCAAACCCGATCGCGAACTCGCGCGATTCGTCGTTCGGAGCCACGGCGATCAGCGAATACCTACCCGGAATCGCGTTGCGGATCTCGAACTTCCCTGCCGCATCCGTCTTCACCCGCAAAGTGTAGCGACGCACCCGCCGAAGTTCCCGCGATTCGGGAATCAAAACCACCCACATCCCGGGCAGCGGCTTGTCTGCGTCCATCAAATTTCCCCGGACCACCCCGCTTTCCCGGCTGATCTGGATCCGGCAATCGCTCAGCGGAACTCCGGGATCGAGCTTGACTGCTTGCGCCGTATAATCGGTCCCCGCGCAACGGACATTCTTGATGTAGTAACTCTCGTCGCGCCGAGGACCGAACAGCCCGAACCAAAATTCGCCCGCCGGAAGCTTACCGACGCTGAACGCCCCCTGCTTATCAACATCCGACAGATAAATAGCGATGCTGCCCGATTCGAACAGCACAACTTGTAATCCAGCCGGAGGCGAGTCACGCCCCTCCTCGTAGACGATTCCGCCGACTCCCGCAGCCTGACCGATGGGAATCGTTACCTGAACATTCTTATCCAACAAATGTACACGGGCAAAGGCCAAATAGGACGCTTTCTCAGCATTGTTACCTTGCACCTTCAGGATGTACTCGCCTGCCTCCAGACTCTCCACCTTAAAGAGACCGTCTGGTGCGACGTACGAACTCACGCCGTACATAAAGGTGAACGGAAGAGTTTTTGCGCAGTATACCCGGAGGTCGCCGAATTCCTTCGGATCGCCCTCCACTCGCCCAGTAATCCGATAAACCGGTGTCGCCTTCACTCGAATCCGAAGCCCGGCGAGATCCTGGCCTGCTTCCAGCCGGATGGGCGCCACTTCTTCATTCCCGGCATTCTCCGGATACCAGACATCGCCGTATTCCAAGCCCCGCTCCAAATTCATCTTTAAAGGAACGGCCGTCATCGCACGCTGCAGCCGTCCCCCGGTCCGAAGATAGTACAACCCTTCGCTCAACCCGTAGATCCGAAACCGGCCTTGATCGTCCGTCACTACCGGCTGGACTTGCGACAGCTCGCTCACCCCGCCGCGTTGGTATCTCAACCGAAGAGCCATCACTGCCAGCCCTTCCACCGGATCATCATCCGGATCCAACACCACGCCTGAAATCACCGCGGCAGGCGTCAACCGGATATTAAGGCCCGACTTCTCTTCCCCGGCCCCCAGCTTGAAAGCCCGCTCGCCAAATTTGAAAATGAACCCGACCTTTTCCGCCTCGACTGCATAAGTCCCGGGCGCTACGCCTGCCACCACAAAGGCGCCATCCGGACCGGTCGAAATCACGCGCTCTCCGGATTGAGCTGTCGCCTGATCCTGCGGATGCAGGGTCACAATTGCCTTGGCTAACGGCTCCCCCGTATCCGTGCGCACCACGCGGCCAGAAACTTGAGCCGTTTTTTCCTGCGCCGAAACCGCCAAACAACCCAAAAACACTACCGCCAGGAGATACGGTAATCCTAAAGGAGATCGAGGATTTGCCCGATAAACTAGTACCGGG
>DATGIH010000001.1:0-4947 GCA_035295865.1 Bryobacteraceae bacterium | reverse complement strand
GCGGTGCGCAAGCAGATCCAAATGGTGGATCCGACGCTGGCGGTGACGGCGGTGGAAAGCATGGAGCATTACGTCGAGACGGCTCTGGCGCGGCCCCGGCTGTACGCATCGCTTCTTGGAACCTTTGCGGCCCTTGCGTTGACGCTCGCCGCAGTCGGATTGTATGGGTTGATCGCGTATACGGTTTCGAGGCGCACTCGCGAGATCGGAATTCGGATGGCGTTGGGCGCGCGGTCGAGCGATGTGCTGGGTTCCGTTTTAGGACAGGGGATGAGGCTCACCGCGATTGGGCTTGCGCTTGGGATACTCGGCGCGTTCGGATCGGTTCGATTCCTCGACAAGCTGCTATACGGCGTGGGAGCAACCGATCCTTCGACATTTGCTTTGGTCGCGGCGGTGCTTACGGTGATCGCTCTGGTAGCCGTTTACGTGCCTGCGCAGCGGGCGTCGAAGGTGGATCCGATGGTAAGTTTGCGTTACGAATAGCGCTAGCTGAGCGAGATCCGCATTTCGTTGGTTGGTTTGAATCCGAGTTCGTGGTAGAGCTTGCGGCCGTCATCGCTTGCATGCAGGATCACGGCGCGGATTCCGTTGGCGCGGCACCAATCCAGGGCGGTGTGCATGAGTTGGCGAGCGATGCCTTGGCGCCGGAACGCCGGCTCGGTGTAGACATTCAATATATTTCCGCGCGGCGCGCCAGGGCCGATCATGTGCGGGGGCCAGTCCATGAGCCAGAGCCCGAGGCCGGCGGCAACCTGGCCATCCGGCGCGAGGGCGAGCCAGGCTCGATATTCGCCGTTCGTTAATCTTGGCTGGAGCCAAGGCAGGAATGCGGCGGCCATGGCATCGAGCGCGGCGTCATCGCGATGTCCCATTTCTTGAAACATGGCCCGGCGGTGGGCGGTGATGGCTTCCGAGTCGGCAAGCGTTGCGGGGCGGATGATCATTCGGGGCCAGTTTACTACGGCTTATCCCGATAGTCGGCAAAAGCCAGCTAACGAAATCTTGCAATCGCCGTCTGGGATGGTGTAGCATTCTAGTCGATCATCGACACGAAACATGCCCAGACGCTCCTCGCCGCTCCAATCCGAAATGGTTCAGGGAACACTCGACATGCTGATTCTGCGGACGCTGGTGCTGGGTCCGGCGCATGGGCAAACCATCGCGCACGCCATTGAACGCGGGTCCGAAGAAGTGTTGCAGGTGGAACACGGATCGCTTTATCCCGCGCTGAACCGGCTGCGGAATCGCGGATGGATCGCGGCGTTTTGGGGGACGTCCGAGAACAATCGCAAAGCCCGCTACTATCGGCTGACGCCGGAGGGCAGGAAGCAGCTTGCTGCGCAGACATCGCGCTGGGAGCAGTTGGTGCGGGCGATCGGGCGGATTTTGAATCCGGTGGCGGAGAAGCAGGGATGAACTGGCATAGATTCTTCCGGCGGGGGAAAGAGGATGCAGAGCAGCGCGCGGAACTGGATCACTATCTGGATGTCACCGCACAGGAATTCGTCGATCGCGGAATGGATCCGGATGCGGCGCGGGCGGCGGCGCATCGGAAGCTGGGCAATACCATTCAGATCCGCGAGGAGGTTTATCGCATGAATACCGTCACGTTTCTAGAAAGCCTTGTGCGCGATGCGCGGCACGCGTTGCGGATGATCCGGACCAAGCCCGGATTCAGCGTGGCGGTTCTGCTTTCGCTTGCATTGGGCATCGGGGCGAATACCGCGATCTTCAGCGTATTGGATGCCGTGTTGATCCGGCCACTGCCTTATCCGGGATCCGATGCGCTCGTGGGCGTCTACAACCGGCTCGCGATTCAGCGCCAGGATTTCGATGATGCGGACCTCTCGCCCGGCATGTACGCGGCTTGCAAAGAGAGTTGCCGGGTTTTTGAGAACTTTGGTGTTTGGAGCCCGGGCGCGTCAACGGTGACGGGCAGCGGAGAACCCGAGCAGGTTGTGGCGTTGACCGCGACACAGGGCGTTCTGCCGGCGCTCGGAGTGTCCGCGCACCTGGGCCGATGGTTTTCAAATGAAGACGATTCGCCGGGATCGCCCGAGACGGTGATCTTGAGCTACGGATACTGGCAGCGGAAATTCGGCGGCGATCGCGATATTTTGGGACGGAACATCGTAATCGATTTTGTTCCGCACCAGGTGATCGGCGTGATGCCGAAGGGATTTCGATTGGTGGATGTCGCGCCGGACATTTTGCTCCCGCAGCGATTTCTGAAGATCCCGGTTGGGCCGGAAGAGTTCAGCTATACGGGGATCGCGCGGCTGAAGCCCGGCATGACGATGGCGCTGGCGAATCAGGACGTGGCGCGCGTCTGGAAGAATCGGGGCGAGACCGACAGCGAGTTCGCGAAGGCGCTGGAGATGCTGCATATCCAACCGAACTTGCGGCCGCTGAAGAAGGATGTGGTGGGAGACGTGGGTCCGGTTCTCGGCGTTTTAATGGGAGCGCTCGGGCTGGTTTTGTTGCTGGTCTGCGCCAATGTCGCGAATCTGGTGCTGGTGCGTGCGCAATCCAGCCAGCAGGAGTTCGCCATTCGCGCGGCGCTGGGCGCGGGCTGGGGAAGAATCGCGCGGGAGCTGCTGGTGGAGAGTTTGACGCTGGGCTTCGCGGGCGGCGCGTTGGGAGTGGCATTGGCTTATGTAGGCCTGCGAGCGATGGTGGCGCGAGGTCCCGCGAATCTTCCGAGGCTTGACGAAATATCATTAGACGGAACCGCGCTAGCGTTTGCGCTGGCTTGTTCGCTCGGCACGAGCCTGCTGTTCGGCTTGGCTGCGGTGCTTCGATCCGGCATCCCGGGAAGAATGCAGAGCGCGCGCGGTGCGACGCAAGGCGCCCGGCAGCTTCGCGCCCAGAGCATGCTGGTTGTAACGCAGGTGGCACTGGCGTTCGTGCTGCTGGTGGCTTCGGGATTGATGATCCGGAGTTTCCTTGCGCTGCGTGCCGTGAATCCGGGATTTACGCATCCGGAATGGATCCAGACGGTACGAATCGCGATTCCGGAAGCGCTAACGCCCGATCCGGAACAGGTGCTTCGAACGCAATCGGAGATTCTGCGCGCGGTTTCGAACATTCCCGGCGTGATGGCGGCCGGGTTCGCGAGCGGTTTGCCGCTTGAAGTGGAGTATCACAATGGCGTCCCGATCGATGTAGAGGGGCAGATTTCGGCGACTCAGCTCTCTCCCAACCGGGCCATCCAGCGGATTTCGCCCGGAGTCTTCGCGGCGCAAGGCACACGACTGCTTGCCGGACGCGATTTCACTTGGGAAGACATTCGGGATAAGCGGCGCGTGGTGGTGGTGTCCGAAAATATGGCTCGTGAAAATTGGGGCACGCCAGCCAATGCGCTGCTGAAGAGAATCCGGCGGGGCCAAGACAGCCCGTGGTTTGAAGTGGTCGGCGTCGTGGAAGACGCTCGGGCGGACGGCATGAATCAGCCGGCGCCGGCGACGGTCTATTTCCGGGCAGGAGGTCGCGGCGCGACGTTTGCCATCCGAAGCGAGCGGGCGGGAACGGAAGCGTTCGTGCGCGACGTGGCGAATGCGGTCCATGGCGTGAATCCCAACGTCCCGCTGGCCAATGTGCGGACTTTAAACGATGTGTACCGGCACTCGATGGCGCGCACCTCTTTTACGCTGGTTTTGCTGGGAATCGCCGGTGGGATGGCGTTAATCCTGGCGATCATCGGAGTGTACGGCGTGCTGGCTTATGCCGCAGCCCAGCGGCGCCGCGAGGTGAGCATCCGGGTGGCGCTGGGCGCAGAACCGAACGCGTTGAAATGGTTGTTCGTCCGCAAGGGATTGCTGCTGAACTGCGTTGGCGCGGCAGGCGGATTGCTGTTGACGATTGGTTTGTCCCGCTGGATCTCGTCGCTTTTGTTCGGTGTGACACCGCTCGATCCGTTGACGTACGCGGCGGCGGGAGCGCTGGTTTCGGCGGCGGCGATGGCTGCGAGTTACATTCCGGCTCGCAGAGCTGCGTCGGTTGATCCGATGGAGACGCTGCGCGGAGATTAGTGGGTCATTGCGTAGACGATGTAATTCACACCTACGCGAATCGCGAGGCCGGAGAATTTTTCCGGATAGTACGGCTCATCCGCCCATTCCCATGCGTCTCCGAGATCGGAGTTGTACGAAATGGCCACCATGACACGCCCTTTGTCGTCATAGATGCCGCGCCAGTGCGCGCCGGTGCCGCCGCTCGCGCAGTTCTTGCAGCCTGCCCGCAGATGAGCTTCGCCCGGGACCTGAAAGCGATCGTCCACGTCGAACACCGTGTGGAAGATTGGATCCTTATCGTCGATCTCGACAATCGGCCGATCCGGAAAAACGAAGCGGATTCGCTTTTCGAACATCTCCCATTCATAAGTTCCGTGGAAATCGTCGGCCATGAAAAATCCGCCGCGCAGCAGATAATCGCGCAGCACTTTGGCTTCACCTTCGGTCAATCCCCATTCGCCGACCTGAACCGCGTAAAGCCACGGCCAGTTGTACGCGTCGTCGCCATCTTCCAGATTCACGGACTGCTCGACGGATCGGACATCGATTCGCGTGAGGCGGCGCACCGCTTGCGCAAAGTGGCGATCGGCGCGTGGAAAATCCTGAGTCCAGAGCGACATTCCGAAATGCCAGTCGCTGTCGCGGCCGCGATAGCCGTTGTTCGGACCCGGCGGATACATGAGGCGCGCGAAAGCCCACTCAGCAGGGCGCTGCCAATCCGGCGGAAGGTTGAACTCGTCGTACTCGATGCCAGGATATTGCTTGAAGGGCCGCTGCACCGCGTAGAGAACTCCGAGAAACAGGAGCCCGCAACTCAATCGAAGCACGGCCTTGCGGCAATTCATCGGAACAACGCTTTCATCCGCAGGATAACACCGGCGTGAGCTGCCCAAGCCGAACCGCGCCCGCAAGGAAGCGGCCGAAATTGCGT